>JASLZL010000114.1 GCA_030754885.1 Rhodospirillales bacterium
GAGAAAAAAGATCAAGAAAATGACCATCCAGAAGCGCCGCTTGAAACATCAACGCCAAGCGGCTTAACATCAAACCAAGATGAGCCAGATCCTCAGTTATCAAACAGGCTCAGGCGTCCCAATTGTTTTGATGACGGACAGACAAGTGTTATGGGTAGGGCGTCTTCGTTCCTATTCCCTAGGCTGGCGGAAAGAAGCAACGGCCCGAATGGCTTTCGGGTGTTGTCGTCAGGTTTCGATGCCAAAGAACTGGTGGTTTTGTCATGACTGATTCTATTCTCTCTAATTCCTCTATTGTCGCGGCATACCGTGAAAAATCACCGTTGTCAGCTGAACTGGCTGGCCAGGCCGCGCAGTCGTTTCCCAGCGGCGTGACCCACGATTCGCGTTATCTCCAGCCCTATGGACTTTATATCGATAGGGCCGAGGGTGCCCATAAATGGGACGTCGACGGTAATGAATATGTCGACTACTTTGGTGGCCACGGGGCACTGTTGCTCGGCCATAACCATCCCCAAGTGCTGGCCGCAATGCACTCGGCCATTGATGCCGGGACTCACTTTGGTGCCAGTCACGCGCTCGAACTGCGCTGGGCCCAAGCGGTGCAGAAGATGGTTCCTTGCGCCGAGCGGGTACGATTTACGTCGTCGGGCACCGAAGCGACCCTGTTGGCCCTCCGCCTTGCCCGTGCCCATACCGGAAAGAATAAGATCATCCACTTCTCGACTCATTTCCATGGCTGGCAGGATCATGTGACATCAGGCTACAGTTCCCACTTCGACGGCGCGCCGACGACCGGTGTGCTTCCGGGCGTGGCGGAACAGAGCATTCTCTTGGCGCCGGGTGACATCGACGCCGTAGCCGCCGCCCTGAGCGAAGGCGATGTCGCCGCTATCATCTTGGAACCGACGGGCGCAACCTTCGGTCTGGTGCCGGTCTATCCCGATCACCTGGCAGCACTGCGCGAACTGACGAGCCAGCACGACACGCTTCTTGTCTTTGACGAAGTGGTAACTGGTTTCCGGGTTTCGCCGGGCGGCGCCCAGGCCGCTTTAGGTGTAATCCCCGATCTTGCCACCTTCGCCAAGATCCTGGCTGGCGGTCTGCCCGGAGGCGCCGTCGTCGGCCGCAAGGACGTTCTCGACTTGCTCGACTTCGAGGCCAAGGTCCGCCAGGGGCGCGAGAAAATCGCCCACCAAGGCACCTTCAACGCCAACCCGGCCTCTGCTGCGGCGGGTACCGCGGCGCTCAATATCATTGCCACCACCGACGCTTGCAATAAAGCCAACGCCTATGCCGCGGCTCTACGCACAGGCCTTAACGAGGTGATCGAGGCGGCAGGGGTGGCCTGGGCTGCCTATGGCACGTACTCCGGATTTCACGTCTTTACCAACACGCGGAAACGGCCGATCACGCCGTCGGAGTTCAATCCTAGCGAATACGACTTCGAAGAGTTGAAGGCCAATTCCCCCGAGTTGATAACCAAGCTTAGGCTGGCTATGTTGTTGAACGGCGTCGACATCACCGGTTGGCCGGGCGGCACGGTGTCCGCTGCCCACGACGAGGACGACCTGAAGAAGACGTTAGATGCCTTCCGCGATTCCCTCGTCATGCTGAAGAACGAAGGGGAATTGTAGTCCCAGTGTTCCGGATTGTAGGGGTGCCTTAAGTTCGATTCAGAACACTTGCGGGAACGTTAACTCCCAGCGCGCTCAAGGACTGCGCGAAGCAGTACGTTGCAGCCTGCCGTCAAGTCTTCGAGCTTAGCATATTCGATCTCGGCGTGGCTGATACCGTCCTTGCAGGGCACGAAGATCATGCCCGTAGGCGCCACACGTGACAGGTAGACGGCGTCGTGGCCGGCGCCGCTGATGATGTCTCTATGGGAATGGCCAAGCACCTCGGCACCTTCGCGCACCGCTCGAACGCAGTCCGCATCGAAAGGATGAGCGGGGAAATACAAGATCTCGTCGAGCTTGACCTTGAGACCCTCGTTGTGTGCCACTGCGCTGCAGGCCTCACGCAGTGCCTCGCCCATGGCGGCGAGTGCCCCATCGTCCGGATGGCGCAGATCGACGGAAAAAAAGACGCTGCCCGGAATGACGTTGCGCGAATTGGGATGCACGGTCACGAAGCCTACCGTTGACCGGCCGTTGGGCGCATGATCGACGCCGATACGGCGAACCTCGCCGATCATCCTTGCCGCCCCTACCAGAGCGTCGCGGCGCACGTCCATGGGCGGTGGGCCGGCATGCGCCTCCTGACCGGTCACGGTTGCCTCGAACCAACGCTGCCCCTGGGCGCCGGTGACAACGCCGATGACCATATCCTCGGCTTCCAGGATGGGGCCCTGTTCGATGTGGGGTTCGAAATAGGCTGTGACCGGCCGTCCCCCGACTTCGGCTGATCCGGCATAGCCGATGCGCGCTAACTCGCCACCCAGGGAATTACCCTCCAAGTCCTTTGCCGCCAGGGATTCTTCGAGGTCGAAGGCGCCGGCAAAAACGCCCGATCCGACCATCGGCGGCTGGAAACGCGCCCCTTCTTCGTTAGTCCACGAGACGACCTCGATGGGAGCCTCCGTCTCGATGGTGTGGTCGTTCAGTGTGCGGATGACTTCCAGTCCTGCCAAAACACCGTAGGCGCCGTCGAATTTGCCGCCCGTCGGCTGGCTGTCCAGGTGACTTCCTATGATGATCGGCGGTAGGTCATTGTCGCGGCCCGATCGCCGGGCGAAGACATTGCCCATCTTATCGACCACTACGCCGCACCCCGCTTTGGCGCACCAGCGGCTGAAGAGGTCACGCGCGGCCTTGTCCTCATCGGTCAGTGCCAGGCGGCAAACGCCGCCCATGGGTGTGGCACCGAAGTGCGCCATTTCCATCAAGGTGCTCCACAGACGCTCTCCGTCGATGGCGGGAATGGACATGGCTTTATTCCTTCCTATTACCGAGTTATGGCGGAGTAATCCCACATCATATCGGTGCCGCGTCAGCCTGTAAAAAGGCGAAGACACACCCTGAGAACTCGACCTCCTCGACGCTGCCAAAGTGGTGCCCTGCTCGCACTTGGCCGACTGCCTTTCCGATGACGGCTTTGTCGTGAAGTATGGCTTCCTAACGGGCTGGCGTGCGAATTCAATATTGATGGAGGTCATTGGCATTGACGCGATGGCTACTTACGCTCCTCGCAAGTCCGGCGTAATTTGGACAAGGTCCAAGGGATATCCGATGTTGCATTTGGCCATCGGTTATGGTCAGTGTTCGGGTCGTGAAAGTGCGCTAAGAGACATCTGATGAAACTGCCCGAACTCCAGAAAAAAACCACTCTCGACAAGGACCTGAATAAGTTCGTCCGCCTCGAACAGGCGACGGCCGAAACGGGTCAACAGATTGTCAAGGTGGGGCTGGGGGTGCTTTTCCTGGCCGCGGTCTGGGTGATCGCCACCATCGGCTATTACGACATTGCCCTTTTCCCCGTCACCGAGAATGCCGCCTTCGTCGTCGGCGCCTGCATCATCGGTGGCTACATGGCGCTCAACATCGGTGCCAACGACGTCGCTAACAACGTTGGCCCGGCGGTTGGCTCGAAGGCCCTGACGCTCGTCGGGGCGCTCTTCATCGCCGCAATATTCGAAGCCTCAGGTGCCATCCTCGCGGGTGGTGACGTGGTCTCGACGATCAAGAAGGGAATCATCGACCCGGCCATGATGCCAAGCGCCGACACCTTCATCCGCGTGATGTTGGCGGCGCTCCTGGCGGCGGCGCTGTGGCTCAACCTTGCCACCAACATTGGTGCCCCGGTCTCGACCACTCACTCCATTGTCGGTGGCGTCATGGGCGCCGGAATCGCTGCTTCCGGTCTGGATGTAGTTAATTGGATCACTATGAGCCAGATTGCCGCCAGTTGGGTGATATCGCCGGTCTTGGGCGGCATTATCGCTGCTGCTTTCTTGGCCTTTATCAAGTTTGCCATCTACAACACCGAGGACATGATCGTGGCGGCCAAACGATGGGTGCCGGTCTTGGTGGCGATTATGGGCGCGGTGTTCTCTATTTACCTGATGATGAAGGGGCTGAAGAAGCTGTGGAGGCCTGATCCCTGGGTTGTCGCGGCCGTCGGCAGTGCCGCGTTTGCGGTTTCTTATGCCATAGTCAAGCCGGCGGTGGCCGCGGCGTCTGGGCAGCTGGAGAAGCGGCGCAAGGCTGTGAGTACATTGTTCACCATTCCGTTAATCTGTTCGGCAGCTCTGCTTTCTTTCGCCCATGGTGCGAACGATGTAGCCAATGCGGTCGGGCCGCTGGCTGCGATCGTCGATACCGTCTCCTCGGGCGGTATCTCGGCCGAGGTCGGTGTGCCCTTCTGGGTAATGGTCGTGGGCGCGATTGGTATTGCGGCGGGCCTGATACTGTTTGGTCCGAAGCTTATTCGAACGGTCGGCGAACAGATCACCAAATTGGACCGCGCCCGCGCCTTCTGCATCGCACTCTCAGCGGCGATTACGGTAATTATCGCCTCGGCCCTTGGATTGCCGGTGAGTTCCACTCACATCGCTGTCGGCGGTGTCTTCGGCGTCGGTTTCTTGCGCGAATATCTCGCCCGGGTACAGCGCCGGGCCAGGGAACGGGCCAGGGCCGCTGCCGTAACGGGTGAGGGGGCGGTCGCGGCCGATAACCCAGGGCCTGAAGAAACGCTGGCCTGGGAGAAGCGGCGGACGAAGCTCCACAAGGCCCGCGACCGCAAGCTGGTCCGCCGCAGGCATCTATTGACCATCGTCGCCGCCTGGGTGGTGACGGTGCCGTTGGCAGCCTTGCTTGCTGCGCTTCTCTTTTACGTGTTCAACGCGTTTGCTTAGGGTTTGACAGAAGTATCAAGTCAGTCAGAGTCCCTAGTGTTGTGATTCCAACGCTCGTTTCCCACGGTTGACCTTTTCGATGATGGAACTGGCGGATGCAGCCCAGACAAAGGGCTTGGGGTTAGCATTGTGCTGTTCGAGGTAGTCGTTGATGGCCATTTGCAGCTCGACAAC
>JASLZL010000115.1 GCA_030754885.1 Rhodospirillales bacterium
GAGAAAAAAGATCAAGAAAATGACCATCCAGAAGCGCCGCTTGAAACATCAACGCCAAGCGGCTTAACATCAAACCAAGATGAGCCAGATCCTCAGTTATCAAACAGGCTCAGGCGTCCCAATTGTTTTGATGACGGACAATATATAGACCCAGTAGTAGTCTCGCCAGCTTAGCATCTGTTCTCCGCCGCCTAAGAAACCGGGTGCCGTCAGCTGGGTGGCCATGGTTTTTCCAATGGGGAAAAGGGCCTTGTCCAATCCGACCAGGAAAAGTGTCAGGCCGATCACCACATAAACAAAACCGATGGCGATTTTGTGCTGATTGGCCACCCGCTTGCGGATGACTAACAACTGAGAGCCGAAAATTACGACGGCGATGGGCAGCACCTCGAACAGGATGCTACGGGCCGTCTTTGTTGCATCCATCAGGAGGGTGCTGAACAACTCCACCGCGTTAAACGATCATTCCGTAAACAAGCACGAAGATCATCGGCGACAGGCTGGCGAAGGCGATCAATCCGAAGCCATCAATCATGGGATTGCGACCACGGATGGCGGTGGCAAGGCCGACGCCGAGCGCGGTAACAAGCGGTACGGTGATGGTTGAGGTGGTCACACCCCCGGAATCATAGGCAATTCCGACGATCTCGTCTGGCGCAAAGAAGGTCAATATAACAACGAGAACATACCCACCGATGATCAGATAATGAATGGGCCAGCCCTTGAGGATGCGAAGGACGCCCAATACAAGGGCCGAGCCCACCGAGAGGGCCACCGTATAGCGCAGCCCGTCGGCGTAGTATTGGCGCGCGTCCAAGGTGTTTTCAATGGTACCGACGTCGGCCGCCACCTTGGCTGCCTCCGCCGTCACCGCGATCAGAGCGGGCTCGGCCACAGTGGTACCGAAGCCGAGGCAGAAGGCAAAAGCAAACAAGGCGATGAGACTGCCTTTGGCGGCAAAAGCCCGGGCAAGGGACTCGCCTATGGGAAACAGTCCCATCTCCAGACCTTGGATAAAAAACGCCATACCGGCCACGACGAACACCAAACCGGCCAAGGTCTCGGCCAAATTGGGGAAGGGTTGTTGGAGGACCACTACCTGGAAAAAAGCGATGACCAAAATGATGGGAAGCAGGTCCCTGAAGGCGCCCTTGAACAGCCGAAGGAAATTGTAAATTCCTTCCATCGGTTATCATGCCCTTCTTTAGACGATATCTAAGATCATCAACACGAATGTTGAGACAGCACAAATGGCGTGCGTGAATAATCTTTGTGCGCCGCCATATATTCACACCCGCGGTCGTGCCCCGACATTTCCTCAACAACCTTTAAACCACGGTGATAGTACTCATGTCCCATCGCCATTGGAACAGTTTCTCCTCCGCAGAATTCGACCCAATGTCCGGGTTTGGCTATACCCGGAACGGGACGGCACCTCCGCTGGAGGTCTGTATTCAGATGTATAGCGGGCCTTGAACAGAACGAAAACCGCTCTACTCGGCGGCGTCGCGGTAACTATCGATCGTGGGGCAGGTGCAGACCAGATTCCGGTCGCCGTAGACGTTGTCGATGCGGCCCACCGGCGGCCAGTATTTTCCGGCGGCGGTCGTGGCGCCCGGATAGGCCGCCTCTTCGCGCGTATAGGGATGGGTCCATTCTTCGGCCGTCAGGACATCGATCGTATGCGGGGCGTTGTGCAGCGGATTGTCGTCGGCCGGCCATTCACCGTTCTCGATGCGCTTGGCTTCCTTGCAAATTGCGATCATGGCGTCACAGAACCGGTCAATCTCGGCCTTGGGTTCGGATTCCGTCGGTTCGATCATCAAGGTGCCGGGCACGGGAAACGACATGGTCGGCGCATGGAAGCCGAAATCCATCAGGCGCTTGGCGATGTCCTCGACGCTGATGCCGGCGCTTTCCTGCACCGCTCTGGTATCGATGATGCATTCGTGCGCTACCAGGCCGCCCTGCCCCGTGTAGAGGACTGGAAAATCCTCCTTCAGGCGATTGGCGATGTAATTGGCACTCAGGATCGCCACCTGGGTGGCACGCTTCAGGCCGGCCGTTCCCATCAGCGTAATGTAAGCCCACGAGATAGGCAGAATTCCGGCCGAACCCCACGGCGCCGCCGTCACTGGGCCAATGCCGTCGGATGGCCCGGCCTCGGCAACCAGGGGATGGTTGGGCAGGTACGGGGCCAAGTGTTTGGCGA
The DNA here is from genome assembly GCA_030754885.1 of Rhodospirillales bacterium. GTDB lineage: Bacteria > Pseudomonadota > Alphaproteobacteria > Rhodospirillales > JASLLZ01 > JASLLZ01. The sequence continues at coordinate 2,213 of JASLZL010000115.1, forward strand.
CACCGATCGGCCCGATCCCCGGCCCGCCGCCGCCGTGCGGAATGCAGAAGGTTTTGTGCAGATTCATGTGTGCGACATCGGGGCCGAAGCACCCCGGCCGGCAAAGTCCAACCAGTGCATTGAGGTTGGCGCCGTCCATGTAAACCTGACCGCCATGCTGATGAACGACTTCGCAGATATCGGTGATGGCGGTCTCGAAGACACCGTGGGTCGAGGGGTAGGTTACCATCAGCGCAGCCAGGTTGTCGGCGTGTTCCTTGGCCTTTTTTGTAAGATCGTCAAGGTCCACGTTGCCGTTCTCGTCGCAGTCCACCACCACCACGCGGAGGTTGGCCATGTGGGCGCTGGCCGGGTTGGTGCCGTGGGCCGACGACGGGATCAGGCAGACGTCGCGGTGCCCCTCGCCCCGGCCTTCATGATACTTGCGAATGACCAAAAGGCCGGCGTATTCCCCTTGCGCCCCGGCGTTGGGTTGCAACGATATGGCGGCGAAACCGGTCAGGGCCGTGAGCCTATCTTCAAGCTCGCCGATCAGGGCCTTATATCCCTCGGCCTGATCGAGGGGCGCGAAGGGATGGAGACCGCCAAACTCTGGCCAGGTGACGGGAATCATCTCGGTCGTCGCGTTGAGCTTCATGGTGCACGAGCCAAGGGGGATCATGGAGCGGTTGAGGGCAATATCTTTTTCTTCGAGCCCGTGCAGATAGCGCAGCATGGCGGTCTCGGAATGGAAGCTGTTGAAAACCGGGTGGGCGAGAAAGGCGCTCCCGCGCTTGAACGGGGCAGGTAAAACGTCGGCCACTTCGCCGTCAAGGCTGGCGACGGAAATTCCCGTCTCTTCAGTGCCCGTGAACACACGCCACAAGGTCTCCACGTCGCCGCGTCCGGTGGTCTCGTCGAGGGATAGCCCCACGCGCCCGCCCTCCAGGGGTCTTAAATTGATGCCGGCCGCCCGCGCCCGTTGATGCACCGCGTCGGCCTCGTCGCCGACGGCGACGACGATGGTGTCGAAAAAATGCGTTGTTTCCACCGTCATTCCCAGCCGCTTCAATCCATCAGCCACGATTGCGGTCAGCCGATGTACCCGCTCGGCGATGGTCTTCAGTCCATCGGGTCCGTGGTAGACGGCATAGAGCGCCGCCATGACCGCCAGCAGGACCTGGGCCGTGCAAATGTTGCTGGTCGCTTTTTCGCGGCGGATGTGCTGTTCGCGGGTTTGCAGCGTTAGACGCAGGGCCGGCCGGCCGTGGCTGTCTTGGGAGACGCCGATGATGCGACCCGGGATGGAACGCTTGAAGGCATCGCGCGCGGCCAAAAAGGCGGCGTGCGGCCCCCCGAATCCAAGCGGAACGCCAAAGCGCTGGGCACTGCCGACGACCATGTCGGCGCCCCATTCGCCGGGCGGCGACAAAAGGACCAGACTCAACAGATCGGCGGCCACGCAGACCAGGGCACCGGCCGCGTGGCATCGTTCGACCAGGTCGGCGTAATCGACTACCTCGCCGGTCGTCGTTGGGTACTGCACAATGGCGCCGAAGACCTTGCCGGGGTCCAGGTCCGTTGCCGGATCCCCCGTCTGCACCTGGATGCCCAGGGGCCGGGCCCGGGTCTCGATCACGGCAAGGGTCTGGGGATGGCAGTCGGCGGAAACGAAAAGGGTCTCACTCTTGCTTTTGCCAACCCGCTTCATCAGGGTCATGGCCTCGGCCGCTGCGGTCGCCTCGTCGAGGAGCGAGGCGTTGGCGATCTCCATGCCGGTAAGGTCGATGACCATCTGCTGGAAGGTCAGCAGGGCTTCGAGACGGCCTTGGGCGATCTCTGCCTGATAGGGGGTATAGGCGGTGTACCAGCCGGGGTTCTCAAGAACGTTGCGCAAGATAACAGACGGCGTGTGGCAATCGTAATAGCCCATGCCGATCATCGACGTGAATAGTGTGTTGCGATCCGCCAGCGCCCGGGCGTCGGTCAGGACTTGGGCCTCGGTACGTCCCTCTTCGGCCGGTGGTTGGGACAAAATGGCAGGGGGGACAACCTTTTCAATCAACTCGTCCAGGGATTTCATTTCCAGGGTCGCAAGCATCTGGGAGACGTCGGCCGCGCCGGGTCCGATGTGGCGGCGCACAAAATCGGTGGACTGTTCTAGTTCGCTAAGCGGGCGTCGGTTTTGTGACATTCGAGGCTCCTTCTTTTCGAACTGACGGGCCTGCACGCAGCGTCAATCGAGGCCCGCGACGTAGTCCTTATAGGCGGCGTCGTCCATCAGGTCGTCGAGTTGGCCGGGCTCGGCAACCTTGATCTTGAAGAGCCAACCCTCGCCCTCGGCGTCGCCATTGACCTTGGCCGGGTCGTCGGTCAAGGCGGCGTTGGCCTCGGTGACTTCGCCGCTTACCGGCGTGTAGACTTCGGACGCCGCCTTGACTGATTCGACAACCGCGGCCTCGGCACCTTTTTCAAGGGCGGTGCCCTGGTCCGGCAGGTCGATATAAACAATGTCACCCAACTGTTCTTGGGCATAATTCGAAAGCCCGACGGTCGCCGTGTCGCCGTCGAGGCGGGCCCATTCGTGCTCTTTCGTGTATCGATGCGTTGTCATGAGAAGTTCCCCCGGGTCTATTTCTTGAAATATCGGTGTTCGACGAACGGCAGCTTCGCCACCCGTCCGGGATGCGCCTTGCCGCGCACCAGGAACTGGACCGGCGTCCCGGCTTTGGCGTGGTCGATGGCGATGTAGCCCATGGCCACCGGTGCGCCAACGGTCGGGCCGAAGCCGCCACTGGTAACCTCGCCAATGACGGTGCCGGCGGCGTCGGTCACCTGGGCATGGGATCGGGCCGGCACCTTGCCTTCAGGCGTCAGTCCAACCCGTTTGCGTTCGACCCCTTCGGCAATCTGTCGCAAGATGACGTCGGCGCCGGGAAACCCGCCCTCGTCACGACGCCGTCGGCTGATGGTCCAGGCCAGCGACGCCTCAATCGGCGTCGTCGTGGTATCGATATCACTGCCGTAAAGGCACAACCCCGCCTCCAGGCGAAGCGAATCGCGGGCACCGAGACCGATGGCGGCAACCTCGTCTTCCGCCAGAAGCAGGCGGGCCAGGTGTTCTGCCTTGTCGGCGGCGACGGAGATCTCGTAACCGTCCTCGCCGGTGTAGCCCGACCGGGTCACGAAACTGGGCACGTCGGCGATGGTCAGGGTCTCGGCGGTCATGAACATCATGTGGCGGCACGGTGGCGCCAAGCGGGCAAGCACGTCGGCCGCCTTGGGTCCCTGTAAGGCGAGCAACGCCCGATCCTCAATCACTTCAAGTTCCGCGTCTCCGCCCAGACGCTCGCGCATGTGGGCGAAATCCTGGTCTTTGCAGGCAGCGTTGACGACGACGAACAGATGATCGCCGCGGTTGGTCACCATGAGATCGTCGAGAATGCCGCCGGCTTCGTTGGTGAACACGGTATAGCGGGTTCTGCCGACACCAAGTTCGGCTATATCGTTGGGGACCAGGGTTTCGAGCGCCCTGGCGGCGTCGGCAC
>JASLZL010000116.1 GCA_030754885.1 Rhodospirillales bacterium
GAGAAAAAAGATCAAGAAAATGACCATCCAGAAGCGCCGCTTGAAACATCAACGCCAAGCGGCTTAACATCAAACCAAGATGAGCCAGATCCTCAGTTATCAAACAGGCTCAGGCGTCCCAATTGTTTTGATGACGGACAACCATGGGTTGACGTGCCGCCGGCGTCAGATCAATGATCGCCAAACGTCGATGGCCAAGGCCGAAGGCGCCGTCCATGTGGACGCCCCGGCCATCAGGTCCCCGGTGCGCCAAGCTGTCGGTCATGCGCTCCACAGCGGCACGCGAAGCGGGCGCGCGATCAAAGTTCAAAATGCCAATTACACCGCACATGCTGATACGCCACCCTGGTATAGGATATTTACGTCGAACGCGGCGCCACCGATCTCCACCTATTTCGTTCTCTGGGTCGGCATTCCCGCATGCACCTTGTGTGAACGCTGAAGTTTCTCTGCGACACCTTAGCCGAAACACCTGTTTCAGAGTCAGAGCAACTGGGTTCCAGGAGATGCCGGTTGCACAATGGCTCGCCCGCCGGTCGTCCTCGCCTTGCAATCAAGTGGTTGATGATGCAATGCAATGCAAACCGCCTACATTTAACCAAGTACGACCGCAGGCTCGATCACGAGCCGACAGAAGACGATCTGGATTGTGGAGTTAGTTCCGCTGTTGAAAATTCTTAGGATCAAACGCAACTTTGATTCGCCGTGCGGCATTGTTTCTTGCAATTCTTATCTTTGCCGCAACCTTTGATGCAGGTCTTATAAATCTTGCTGCAATCCTTGGTGGCGCCGGAGGTGCCGCCGATCAAGCCGCACTGTCGGGCACAGGCCGCCTTGCTGTCGGTGCCGTATTTGTCGATGCAATCGCTATAACAGATGTGAGATGGGTTCTGCGTCAGCTCGACAGGATCAGCGGCGATCCCCGTCGTCGTACCGGACCACGCTACGAACAGCCATGAAGCAACGAAGAAAAATACAAGCACCAGACGTTTCATAACTCCGCCTCTTTCATATTTCGACCGTTGATTATAGAGATCACTTGCCATCGTCATGGGTCGGTTCAACATCGTTGCCAACGATGCTGACCCCGTGATTGGCAAAGCCTATATGAACCGCGGCATCGCGCACTACAGGGTGAAGGACGTCTGTGGTGATAACGAACAATTGGCCGACCGCGGTTTCAATCGTGTATTCCATGTGTCCGCCCAAATAGGCCGCTTTCCCGATCGTCCCATTGATGGACGGGCCGTCGATCGGTTCCGTCGACACCTTGACGGCGTTGGGACGGATGGCCACGCCAACCTCTCCCTTGCTCATGTCGCGATGGGGCAAGACCAGCTCGACGCCGCCAAAGGCAACCCGCGCCGTCTCTCCGTTGATATCGACAATCTCGCCCGAGATCAGATTGGCATCGCCGATAAAGTCGGCAACGAACTTGTCGGCCGGCCACTCATAGAGATCCCGGGGTGTTCCCTCCTGGGCGATGATGGCTTCGTTCATGACGATGATTCGATCTGAGACCGCCAGCGCCTCTTCCTGATCGTGAGTCACGTAAACCGAGGTTAGACCCAGGTTTTGCTGTAGCTCGCGGATTTCGTCGCGAACGCGGCGCCGCAGCTTGGCATCCAGATTGCTGAGCGGTTCGTCGAACAAGAGCACCTGGGGCTCCAGGACCAGCGCCCGGGCCACGGCGACGCGTTGCTGCTGGCCACCTGAAAGCTCACTCGGCAGGCGCTCGCCATATCCGGCCAAACCGACCAGGGCCAATCCCTCATTGGCCTTGCTCTCCACCTCGTCCTTGGGCAAGCGGCTGATCTTGAGCCCGTAGGCCACGTTCTCCATCACCGTCATGTGGGGAAAGAGCGCGTAGGATTGGAAGACCATGGAGACATCGCGTTCCGTCGCCGCCAGCCGGGTGACGTCCTCATCGCCGATGAAGACGGCTCCCGTGGTCGCCATCTCCAACCCGGCGATAAGGCGTAACGTCGTCGTCTTGCCACATCCAGACGGACCAAGGAGCGTAACCAATTTTCCCGCCTCGACGGTGAAGCAAAGTTCACGCACCGCGACAACATCACCGTAAGCCTTGGTCACATTATCAAAACGGACCGCGGCCGCTTTGCTTTCCACTGTCATGCGGCACTCCTTTGGGCACTGAACTGCTCGGGATCGCGACGCCCCAGTTGGCGTTTGCCGACCACCAGTTGGATAACGAGGATGGCGCTCAGCATAACCACGATAAGGACCGACGAATATGAGATGGCGAGTCCGAAATCACCGTTTTCGACCCGCCCTATGATGTAAGACGTGGCCATGTCGTATTCAGCGCTGACTAGGAATATAACGGCGCTGATTGCCGTCATGGCGCGGACAAAGCTGAACACCAGGGCCGCCACAATGGCTGGGCGCAACAGCGGCAGGACCACCTTGCGCAACGTAAGAAAACTGTTTGCGCCCAAGGTCAGCGACGCCTCGTCCAGGTTTTCGTCGATCTGGCTCATGGCGGCGACCCCGGCGCGCACGCCGACCGGCATGTTTCGGAAGACGAAACAGATAACCAAAATTACGCCGGTCCCGGTGAGCTCCAACGGTGGAACGTTGAAGGCCAGGATGTAACTGATGCCAATCACCGTGCCGGGAATGGCAAAGCTGAGCATGGTGCCGAATTCGAAAGCGTCCTTACCGACGAAACGCTGCCGGACCAGGATATAGGCGGTCAGCAGCCCCATGGCGGCAGTCAAAGGCGCCGAGATGGCGGCGATTTCCAGCGTCGTCCAGAACGAATTCCAGGCGGCACCGCTCCACACCAGGCCGAACTCGCTGGTGGTCACCGAGAAGGCCTCAATGTAGTGCATCAAGGTCAGGCTGTGGTCAAAACCCCAGGTCTTAACAAATCCGCCAAACATGATCATGCAGTAGATGATGGCGGTCAGCACCGACCACGGCAGAACGGTACCGAAAACCAACCATTTAAGCCGCTTCGGAAGTAGAATGTGGACCCCGGAGTCACCCTTGCCGGTCACCGTCGCATAGGACTTTTGGCCGAGCCAGCGACGCTGGGCATAAAAGGCCGAGAGCGTGAACGACAACAAGACGATGGCGAGAACGGCGGCCTGGCCCTGGTCGTTTTGGGCACCGACGATGGCGAAGAAAATTTCCGTCGACAACACGTCGTAATTTCCGCCGAGCACCAATGGGTTGCCGAAATCGGCGATGCTTTCGATGAAACCAATGAGGAATGCGTTGGCCAAACCCGGCCGCATCAACGGCAGGGTCACCGTTGTGAAGGTCTTCCAGTTATCGGCACGCAGCGTCAGCGCCGCTTCCTCCATCGACGGGCTGACACCTTCGACGACGCCGATCATGACAAGGAACGCAATCGGGGTGAAGGCCAACATCTGAGCGAACCAGATTCCAGGAAGCCCGTAAATCCACCGCGACGGCTCGATGCCCCAGCTCCATTCGAGAAATGTGCTGATCGCGCCGGAACGCCCAAAGAGGAGGATAACCGCCAATCCGATAACAAAAGGCGGCGTAATGATGGGGAGAACGGTAAGGACCCTGAGTAATTTTTTGGCACGGAAGCCGGTGCGCGTAGCGACCAGCGCGAAGGCAAGGCCAAGCGCCGCTGTACCGGCGCCAACCAGGATTCCCATCACGAGCGAATTCCAAGCGACGCCGCAACCGACGTTCGACGTTAGGCAGTCGATGCCCCAAATCTTAGTCGATAGGAACTTGCCGAAAAAAAGTGCGGGAGCATAGTTCTCGTCGTTATCCTGAACGGCGCTGACCAGGATTCGCGAGATGGGAAAAACGATGAAAGCGACGACCAGGGAGATGACCCCGCCGATGGATCCGACGACGAAAACGTCACCCTTGACGATGCCGCGCGCCGCCATACCGCGAGTTAAAAGGAAGAGAAAGGCGGCGGAGGTCAGGAGCGCACCGTAGCCCATACCAAACTGGCGGTCGCCAAATTCACCGAAGAGAGTTACGAGAAAACCGTACTCCCATCCCTGGATACCGATGGCAAAGCCTTGAACGACGGTATAGGCGAGTCCAAATATTCCCGCCGCTTGCAATACAAAGGCAAAGCTGGGTGTGGTCTTGTCGCGCCATAAGACAGCGAAGGGCGCCACCAGGGCTAGGCCGATGGGTAGGAACCAAAGGCGGCCATGGCCCATGGCCTGCACGATGCCGGGCGCATAGTCGGCGTCGGTGGGAAAGCCGTCGAGCCAAACAAAACTCCAGAAGCCGTCCTCTATGGCGTACCAGGGCAGGAGGGCGAAGCCCACCCAACCCACGGCAAGCCATAGAGCGACGGTTCTGTTCATCGCCTGCTACGGAGCGTGACGTTTACCGCGGCAGCGACTTGACTTCATTGTCCCACTTGCTCAGCAGGCGCTTGCGCTCGGCCGACGAGCCGTACTTGCCGAAGTCGTAGTCGATCAACTTGATCTGGTCGACCTTGGGTGCCTCCGGCGGAGGCGCGACGGAAGCGTTCGACGGCACTTGGTAGGCCTTGGCCTGGGGCATCAGCTTCTGGGCCGCTGGGCTCAATGCCCAATCAACCCACTTTTTAGCGCTGTCTGGATTACGTCCGCCCTTGATGATGCTCATCGAGCCGATCTCGTAACCGGTTCCCTCGCAAGGCGCCACAGCCTTGATTGGGAAGCCCTTGATGGCCTGCGTCACAACGTCGTGCAGGAATACGATGCCGATGGTGGTCTCGCCACGGGCCGCCGCCTTGATCGGCGCCGAACCGGACTTAGTATATTGGTTGATGTTCTTGTGCAGAGCCTTCCACCAATCAAAGCCACCCTTCTCGCCCATCAACTGCACCATGGTGGCAAGCGTCGTATAAGACGTGCCCGAGGAGTTGGGATTGGCAATCTGCACCTCGCCCTTATAAGCGGGCTTGGTCAGATCCTTCCAGCACTTGGGCTCAGGCAGGCCCTTCTTCTTCAGGAGCTCGGTGTTATAGCCGAAGCCCAGCGCTCCCATGTAGATGCCGACCGTCTTGTGGCCAGCCTGCGCGGCCTGCTTTTGCGACCACGGATGCAGCTTGCCCAGCATGGGCGATTTGTACATCACGGTAAGGCCTTCTTCGGCCGCCTGAAGATGCGGGTCGCCGGTGCCGCCCCACCATACGTCGCCCTTGGGATTTTTGCGCTCGGCTTTGATCTGGGCGAAGGTCTCGCCCGAGCTCTTGCGCGTCATCGCCACCTTGATACCGGTCGCTTTTTCAAACTCCTTGACCACAAGCTGGCACCACTCGATCTGTGGCGAGCAGTAGAGTGTCATCTTGCCCGCCGCCGAGGCGGTGCCGGGCAGGGTAAACGCCGCCAACGCGGCGGCCGCCAGGAAAGTATGTCCAATACGTTGCTTCATGAAATCGGCCTCCTTTTTAGTATCCTTGTTTCCGGCCGACGGCTGATGTACCAGCCTATCCGCCAGTCCTCTCTGATCCCGCGGCGCCGGTATCGTCCTATAACGCCACGGTTCGCTACATATTCGAGTCGTATCATACCTTGTCGCAAAACCGTAATATTTCTTTTGCCCACCGCTGCGGTGCGGCATAGTCCTCCCTTGGGAGGCCCCGGCACCGGACGAGAGGAGACCGACACGACATGCCCAATATGAAAGACCAGGACGTCACCATCCGTGTCTTGGCCGCCGAGGCGGTTGCCCGCCAGGCCGGAAAGGTGGCGCGCCGATACTACGACGACCGGATCAATCTAGCCGTAGAATCCAAAGGTGTGCAGGACTTGGTCAGCATTGCCGACCGCGCCGTGGAAGACCTTATCGTCGGCACGCTCGGTGGCGCCTTTCCCGGCGATACTTTCCTCGGTGAGGAAGGCGGTGCGACGTCCGAAGGCAACCTCACTGGTGATCGGCTTTGGGTCATTGATCCCATAGACGGGACGGCCAATTTTCTACGCGGTATTCCCCATTGGGCCGTTTCCATCGCTTACATGGTAGCCGGCGAGGTGGAGATCGGCGTCGCATACGACCCCATGACCGATGAGTTGTATTCAGCCAGACGCGGTGGTGGTGCGACATGCGACGGCACACCGATCCGGGTCAGCGATTGCACCCAATTGGACAAAGCCATGGTGGGGATCGGGTTCTCCTATCGCCGGCCGCCGGCGCTGCATGTGGAAGCGGTGGAAAAAGCCCTTTCGGCCCACTGTGAATACCGACGCACGGGTGGCGGCACGCTTGGCATGACCCTGGTCGCCGACGGACGGCTAGAGGGCTATTGGGAACCGCATATCAATGCTTGGGACGTGCTCGCCGGCTACCTCATATTGCGCGAGGCCGGGGGTTGGACCAATGACTTCCTGGCCGACGATGGCCTTGCTAAGGGCAATCCCATCGTCGCTTGCGCACCGGGTATCAAAGACGCCTTGATCGATCTGATCGGCGTCCCCGACGCCGATCAGTCGTAGGCCCCCATGATCATCTGATCATAGTCGATCAGCGCGCCTGTCATCAGGCCCGATTGGGGACCCAACAGGAATAGACAGAGGCGCGCGATGTCGTCGGGCTTGATCAGTCGTCCGAAGGGTTGGGTGGACTCCGCCTTGGCAAGCCAGTCGGCGGCCTTGCCCTCGGCTACCTGCACCACGTGTTCGTTTGGTGTGTCGGCCCAGCCCATGTTGACCCCGTTGACGCGGATGCGATCGAAACGGAGCGCATGAGCGACGTTCTTGGTCAGCACACCAAGCGCCCCCTTGGAGACCGAATAGGGCGTAAGGAAGGGCTGTCCGCCATGGCTCGACATGGTGATGATGTTGACGATGCTGCCCTCGATTTTGTTCTGTTTCATCGCCTTGACGGCGTCTTGGATTAAGATGAAAGGAGCCCGCGTGTTAACCGCGAACATGTGGTCCCAGAACTCCACCGTGGTGTCCTCGATGGTGCCCCGTTCGGTCAATCCGGCAGCGTTGACCAGACCGTCGACGCGGCCGAAGCGGCGCATGCAGGCTGGCACCGGCTTGCGGCAGTCATCGGCATCGGCGAGGTCAGCGGCGACGTACTCGCAAGACGCCCCGGCGTCCTCGATGGCCTTCGCCATTGCCGCCCCCTTTTCGCGGTTGCGCCCGCAGATGACCACTCCCGCCGCGCCGGCGCCGGCCAGCGCCAGGGCCGCCGCGGCCCCGATCCCCTGAGTCCCGCCGGTGACCACATAGGCCTTGCCGTCGAAGCCGTCTGGTGTTTCGTTCATGGTGATCTCCCTCCTATCATCCGCGTTGTCCGTTGGCGTCATTCACCGGCGACCGGCACCCAACGCCGCGTTTCGGCCGAACGCACAACGGCCTCCAAGACCCGTTCGATGTGCCAGGCGCGGCGAAAGTCGGAATAAGGGTTTTTCCCGGCCCCGATGGCGTCGAGCAATCGGTACGCCTCAATTACCTTGAGGTCGTTGAAACCCAGTCCGTGCCCCGGGGCCGGCAGGAAGGCCCCGTAGTCGGGATGGTCCGGTCCCGTCAGGATGGTGCGAAATCCCCTTTGCGCCGCCGGACCGGCGGCCTCAAAGAGGCGGAGTTCGTTCATCCGCTCCTGATCGAAGATAATGGAGCCTTTGGTCCCGTTGACCTCAAAGCCCAGATAGAGCTTGCGCCCCGGCGCCACGCGGCTGGCCTCGAAGGTTGCCATGGCGCCGCCGGCGAAGCGCGCCATGAAGTGCGCCTGATCCTCGGTCTCGACCGGGCGCCGGGCGCCGCCGGCGGTCGGGCGTTCGGCGATCACCGTTGCCGAGTCGGCGCATACCTCGGCCACGTCGCCAACTACCAACTGGGCCAGGCTGACGATGTGAGACCCCAGGTCGCCAAGGGCCCCGAGGCCCGCTTGATCCCGCGCCGAACGCCATGAGAACGGCACCTCGGGATCGGCCATGTAGTCCTCGGTATGGGTGCCGCGGAAGTAGACGACGTCACCGATACGACCCTCAGCAATCAGGTCCTTGGCGTGTATCACCGCCGGGTTGCAGAGGTAGTTGTAGCCGACCACAGTGCGGACGCCGGCGGCTTCCGCCGCCTCGGTCATTTCCCCCGCCTCGGCCGCCGTCAAGGCCAGCGGTTTCTCGCAATGGACGTGCTTGCTGGCGGCAATGGCGGCAAGTGCCATTTCGCGGTGCAGATGGTTGGGTGTGGCGATGACGACGACGTCCACCGCCGGGTCCCGCGCCAGGGCACGCCAATCTTTAGTGGCGCGCGCGAAACCGAAGGCACGGGCGGCATCGTCCGCCGCCCCCTGGGAGACATCGGCGACCATCTCGAGGTGCGGCGGAGGCCCTGCATCGAAGATCGCGCCGACCGAACGGTAGGCGACGGCATGGCACTTGCCGATGAAGCCGGTGCCGATGAGGCCGATGCCGACGGAGTCCATCACCCCTTCACCGGTGCCGGCGCACCGGATTCCCACGACTCGACGGCCGCTTCGGCGAGGACCAGCGCCATGCGCCCGTCCCTTGCCCCGACATCGGGCACCGTGCCCTGGGCCAGGCATTCAATGAAGGTGTCAAGCTCCGCCCGATAGGCCTCGGCGTAACGTTCGAGAAAGAAATAAAGCGGCGTGTCGCGGCTGACCGCCTCGGCGGTCGAGGTCTCGACGGTGGTCGGCCGGCGGTTGCCCGCTTGCACCATGCCCTCCGATCCCAAGGCCTCGATCCTCTGGTCGTAGCCGTAGGTGGCGCGTCGGCTGTTGGTAATCACAGCCAAGGCGCCGCCCGCCGTGCGCAGGGTCACCACTGCGGTATCGACATCGCCGACGGCGCCGATCTCGGGCTCGACCAGGCAACTGGCGCTGGCGAAGACCTCGACCGGGTCGGCGCCCAACAACCAACGCGCCATGTCGAAGTCGTGGATCATCATGTCGCGGAACAGCCCGCCCGAGACCTTGACGTACTCGATGGGGGGCGGGCCGGGATCGCGGCTCGTGATCTGGACCAACTCGACCTTACCGACGCGGCCATCGCGCAAGGCCTGGTGGAGGGCGGCGAAGCTGGGATCGAAGCGGCGGTTGAACCCGATCATGAGCGGCACGCCCAAGCGCTCGACCTCGGCCAAGCAGCGGTCCACTCGCTCCAAAGACAGGTCCACCGGTTTCTCGCAGAAGACGGCCTTACCGGCCCGCGCCGACGCCTCGATCAAATCGGCGTGGGTATCGGTCGAACTGGCGATGACGACCGCGTCTACCTCGGTATCGCCGAGTGCTGTCTCGACGTCGGTCACCTGTGCACCGTGCTCCTCCGCAAGGCTGTGCGCCGCCGCCCCGTCGATATCGACGACGTAGCGCAATTTGGATTTGGGGTGGCCCGCCACGTTGGCGGCATGAATTTGGCCGATGCGCCCGGCGCCGAATTGACAAATCTGGACCATGCCTTCCCTCTTGGAGTTACGGATGGGCGTTCAGGTTAATCCCTACGCTACGGCGAAGTTCCTTGCCCGCCCGAGGAAAATTGATAACACTTGTTTTCTTGCCGCTAGGATTGATTTTCATGGACCGGCTCGCCGGTTCCAGGGGCGAAAAGCCGGGAAAAGGGCCTGTCAATGGTACACCACTTGACCGCTCATCGGGAAGGCTTCACCCAGGGGTTTACACCCATCACCCGCCGCAACGGAATCAGGCGGCGAAAGATAACCAGCGTGTCCTGAACCGCCGAATAAAACCCGCCGGCGCGAGGAGGGAGTACCGTGAATACCATTAAACTGACCATGGCCCAGGCACTGGTGCGCTATTTGAGCGCCCAACGCTGCATCTTCGATGGTCGGGATACACCCTTGTTTGCCGGCCTCTTCGCCATTTTCGGCCACGGCAACGTCGCTGGATTAGGCGAGGCGCTCTACGACCAGCGCGACGCACTGCCCACCTATCGGGCGCACAATGAACAAGCCATGACCCATGCCGCCATCGCCTTCGCCAAGGCGTCGCGGCGGAGGCGCATGATGGCCTGCACCACCTCTATCGGTCCCGGCGCCACCAATATGGTGACGGCCGCCGCCGTCGCCCACGTCAACCGCCTGCCGGTGCTGCTGCTGCCGGGCGACGTCTTTGCCAATCGACGGCCCGATCCGGTGTTGCAACAAGTGGAGGACTTCGCCGATCCGACGATCACCGCCAACGACTGTTTACGGCCTGTGTCGCGCTATTGGGACCGCATCACACGGCCCGAGCAGTTGCTGTCCAGCCTGCCCCAGGCGCTCCGCGTTCTCACCGATGCCGCCGAATGCGGCCCGGCAACCCTGGCCCTGCCCCAAGACGCGCAGGCCGAAGCCTACGATTACCCCGAAGCGTTCTTCACCGTCTGTCACCACGCGCCCCGGCGCATCGGTCCCGACACCGATGAACTCGCGGCGGCGGCCGAGAGGCTCAAGGCGGCAAAGAAGCCCCTGGTCATCGCCGGCGGCGGTGTGCTCTACGCCGAGGCGACCGAAACACTTTCTGTCTTCGCCGACCGTCACGGCCTGCCGGTCGCAGAGACCCAGGCCGGCAAGGGGGCGCTGCCTTGGGATAACGTCAACGCCGTGGGTGCGATCGGGGTGACCGGCAGCGCGGCTGCCAATGCACTGGCCGCCGAAGCCGACGTGGTGCTGGCCGTGGGCTCGCGTCTGAGCGACTTCACGACGGCGTCGCGTTCGCTTTTCCAAAATCCTGACTGGACCTTGATTCAACTCAACGTCACCGCCTTCGACGCCATCAAACACAGAGCCCTGCCCCTGGTTGGCGACGCCGGGCGGGGATTGGAAGTCCTGAGCGCCGCTCTTGGGCCTTGGCGGGCACCGCCCGAATGGACGGAGAAGGCAAGCGCGCTCGACGCCAAGTGGCAGGCAGTGGTGGAGAAGGCGACGGCGCCAAGCAACGCACCCGAGCCGACCGACGCCCAAGTGCTGGGTGCCGTTAACCGGAGCGCCGACGCCCGCGATGTGGTGGTCTCCGCCGCCGGCGGACTGCCCGGTGAGATGCACAAGCTGTGGCGGACGCCGGTGCCGGGCGGCTATCACCTGGAATACGGCTATTCCTGCATGGGCTACGAGATCGCTGGTGGCCTCGGCGTCAAGATGGCCGAGCCCGATCGCGAGGTTTTCGTTCTTGTCGGTGACGGCTCGTACCTGATGATGAACTCGGAAATCGCTTCGTCGGTGCTCCTCGACTGCAAGCTGATCATCGTCGTCCTCGACAACGGCGGCTTCGGTTGTATCAACCGCCTGCAAGGTGCCAGCGGCGGCGCGTCGTTCAACAACCTGTTCGGTGACATTGACGGCCAGGCGCCGCCCATCGATTTCGCCGCCCACGCCGCCAGCCTTGGCGCCACGGCCGAACAGGCAAACGGAATCACCGAACTGGAAGCGGCCCTGGAGCGCGCCAAGTCCGCCCGAACAACATACGTCATCGCCATTCGGACCAATCCCGTCGAAGCGACGGCAGGCGGTGGCGCCTGGTGGGACGTGGCAATCCCTGAGATTTCTCAAAGACCCGAGGTGGTGGAGGCGCGCGCGACCTACGTCGCCGCCACCGGGCGCCAAAGGGTGGAGGGCTGAAATGGCGGTACGCGTTGGCATCAATCCCCTGACCTGGACCAACGACGACATGCCCGAATTGGGTGGCGAAACGCCGCTTGAGACTTGCCTCGCCGAGGCCAAGGAAGCGGGGTTCGAAGGAGTCGAGATGGGCCACAAGTTTCCGCGCCACGCTGATGAACTGCGCTCCATTCTGGCACACCACGGCCTCGATCTCGTCTCCGGCTGGTACAGCGCCCAGCTTTTGGAACGCGCCGCCGACGACGAAATAGAGGCGGTGGCGGATCATTTGGAATTGCTTGCTGAAATGGGGTGCCGGACCATGGTCTTCGCCGAGGTCACCGGCTGCGTGCACGGCGATCACGGAACGCCCGTGTCCCGGCGCCCACGTCTTTCCGACGACCAGTGGACCGACTTTGGCGAGCGGCTGACCGTGGTCGCCGAACACTTGGTCAAGCGCGGCATTAAAATGGCCTATCACCACCACATGGGCACGGTCGTTGAAACCGAAGAAGAGATCGACCGCCTGATGGCGGTGACAGGCGACGCCGTTGGGCTGCTCCTTGATGCCGGGCACCTTGTTTATGCCGGCGGCGACCCGGTTACCGTCGCCAGACGTCACGGGCGGCGCATCAACCATGTGCACTGCAAAGATATCCGCCCCGACGTCCTGAAGCAGGTTCGGGCAGCCGACAAAAGTTTTCTTGATTCGGTTCTCGACGGTGTCTTCACGGTTCCCGGCGACGGCGGCATTCCCTTTGCCGAAATGCTTGGTGCCCTTGTCCCCCACGGCTATGGCGGTTGGCTGGTGGTCGAGGCCGAGCAAGACCCGGCCAAGGCTCACCCCCTCACCTATGCCCGGAAGGGCCACGCAGGCGTGCTGGCCGCCGTCGCGGAGGCGGGGTTGTAAGCCACGCGAAGGAGCGCGTTCAGATGATCGATATGATATTCAAGGGTCCGTTGCACGAAATGACGGCGACCACCGATACGGATCTGTGGAATGATTCGTGCTCCGTTTCCGAGCTGAAGTACGCGATCGAACATGGCGCGGTCGGGGCAACGGCCAATCCAGTGATCGTCGGTGAAGTGCTCAAAAACGAAATGGACCTGTGGGCGCCGACGATCAAGAAACTCATTGCCGAATACCCGAGCGCGACGGAAGACGAGATCGCCTGGAGGCTGACGGAAGTCATGTCCGTCTCGGCGGCCGAGTTATTGAGACCCATCTTCGAACAGGGTAATGGGAAAGAAGGCCGGCTTTCCGTCCAGACCAATCCCCAATACTTCCGAAGTGCCGAGCGCATGGTCGACCAAGCGGTCCACTTCGATGCCATGGCCCCCAACATCGTCGTCAAAATACCGGTCACCGAGGCCGGCGTCGTGGCCATCGAAGAAGCTTCGTTTCGCGGCGTCAGCATCAACGCAACGGTCAGTTTTTCCGTTCCCCAAGCACTCGCCGTGGCCGAAGCCGTCGAACGAGGAATGGCGCGGCGGCGCAAGGCGGGCGAGGACGTCTCCCGCATGGGGCCGGTGTGTACGATCATGGTTGGACGCCTGGACGACTGGCTCAAGGATGTTGCCAACCGAGACGATATGGTCACCGAGCCAGAGCATTTGGACTGGGCCGGGGTGGCCGTCATGAAAAAGGCGTACCACCTGTTCAAGGACCGCGGTTACAGCACCCGGCTGCTTGCCGCAGCGACGCGTCATCACAGGCATTGGTCGGCGTTTATCGGCGCCGATATGGTCGTAACGTTGACGCACCAATGGCAAAAGAGGTTCGAGGCTTCCGATATCAAAGTTGCCTCACGGATCGACGACCCGGTCGACCCCAAGATCATCGATGGGTTGTTGGACAGGTTCGTCGATTTCAAGCGGGCGTATGAGGAACAAGGGCTGGCGCAAGGCGAATTCGACGGATTTGGGCCGACGAAAAAAACTCTCTACGGGTTCACCACTGCATATCAGGACCTAGTCCGCGTCATCCGCGGTTTCATGTTACCCGGAGTGGTGTAAGGTCCGCTCGTCCTCTCGACAACTTACAAGTCCAACTGCTTCGTCACGAAACCGTTTGCTGGAATTGAAGCCCCTGCGCTCTGTTTAGGTATTCATGGGCCGCCAAGGCCGTTTCCTGGGCCACGCTCAGGCAAGATGCCACCGAGGGACCGGCAAAGTAATTTCCCGTCAAGAACAGCCCACTTTTGCGCCTATCCGTGGTCCCTAGTCCCTCAATCAGCGCCTGATGTCCTGATCCGTACTGAGGAAGACCGAGCGGCCAATGGCGCACCTGTGCCACGGTCGGATTGCCGACGGCACCAATGAGGTCTCGAAATTCCGACCGGGCCAAGTCAATCAACTCCGGCGCCGGAAGACGGGCCAAGTCAGGCGCCCGGGTACCTCCAAGATAAGCGGAAACGGCGACGTGTCCCGCGGGCGCGCGGCAAGGAAACATGGTCGAACAGAACTGAGCGCCGATAATGTTGCGATTTTCAGCCTCCGATGTAAGGAAGCCAAGTCCGTCCAGGGGGTGATCAACGCATCTACGGGGAAACCCGAGGAACACCACCGCCAAGGGTGGTGCTTTGATCTGTCTCGCCGCGGCCGCACCCTCGGGATCTATTTCTGAAATCAGTTGCGCCGTCACATGAGCTTGCGTAGCGACAACAACGGATTTGGCTTGGAGGCGCCCTTTATTCCCGACATGGATATCAAACCCGTTGTGAGAGGGTGATATCCGTCTCACCGTGACTCCCGTTCGTATGGTCGTTCCCAGACGCTGAGCGAGCGCAGCGGGAAGTGTCGCTATACCGTCGCGCCACGAAAACAGCCTGCTTCCAGGCATCTTCCCGCCTTCGCGCCGCCGGTGCATCATGCCTAAGGATACGGAACCGTATTTTTCCTCTAATGCGACCAACTTGGGAAAAATCGCCAAAACGGACAGCTCCGACGCGCGGCCCGCGTATATACCGGCAACCAAGGGATCAATGACGCGCTCCGCAAACTCACGGCCAAAACGGCGTGAACAAAAGTCCATCACCGTCTCTTCCTCGCCATCTTTCCCGTGGGGCAAAAAGAAATCTGCCAACATACGTATCCTCGCCAACGGAGAAAGGTAACCGGCGGTTAGCAATCCAAAGGGCCCCATGGGGATGGCGGCAAGCGTTCCCCCGGAGACAAGATAGCGCTGGCGAATTCCGTCGCCCAGATCGCACCGCTCATCGTCAAGGCCTAGCCCGCGTGAGATTTCGTTGGCAACGGGAACATGGGCGTTCATGGTGCTAGGGCCATGCTCCATGAGAAAACCGGATCGACGTTCCGAAACGGCGTTTCCGCCGGGCGACGCCTGGCGTTCCAATACAACCACGCGATGCCCGCGCTGCTTCAGGTCATAGGCGGTGGCCAAACCCGAGATACCGCCACCAATGACAACAACGTCGGCAGTCATGGTTTCGGCGCCCCGGATTGAGACCAGCGTCCGCCAAATCGTCGCCGGGCCGTGTTCGCCAGTTCCGCCATCACCTCGGCCGTGACCTCGGTTCCGTGATTGGCCCGTACACGGCCCTCGGCCCGTTGGCGCGCAAGCCGGCGGACAAACGACGGAACACGGGCCAGCCATTCCTCGGCCTCCGGCGTCCACCGAAGCTTGGCGCCGTTCTCACCAAGGGGTTCGATTACTGGTCCGCCCTTCGGTTCATATAGGCAGAGAAAATCCTCGCCCATGAGTTGGCCGTTACGGGCCAGCGGCCGAGCCCGGCAACCGCCACAAATTTTCGTGTACTCGCAGTCCCCGCAACGGCCTTCCAGGGTCGGCCGGCGGAGGGCCTGGAACTGCGGCGCATCGCGCCATATTTCGGCGAAGCTATGTTCGCGAATGGATCCCACCTCTTCTTCCATGTAGGGACACGCCGTGACACCGCCTAAGGGCGTAATCCGGCAATACCGAGTTCCGGCCAAACAGCCGCCGGCCTCATAACCATGGGCGGCGGTGATGGGCCAATCCGGGTCCAGTTCCCAGGCCATGCGTTTAAAATGCGGCGCGCATTTCGCGCGGATCATAAGATCCGTTTCCGCGTGCGCCGCTTCGGTGATCCGCTGCAGCACCCGGTCGTAGGTTTCGGCCGAGATGTTGGTCACCTTTTCGCCCCGCCCCGTGCAGACCAGGAAAAAGACGTTGAGAACCAAGGCCCCCACCTCGCGGGCATAGGCGATCATATCGTCCAATTCATGGGCATTGTCGTCGGTGACGGAAAAATGGATCTGAAAGCAAAAATCATTTCTGCGACACGCATCGATGCCCTTCATGGCCCGCGCCCATGAACCGGACAGTCCGCGAAAGGCGTCGTGGGCGGCGGCATCGAGTGAATCAAGGCTGATCCCCACGCCCTGAGCACCGGCCTCCTTCAAGGCGGCAACACGCCGATCATTGAGTCCCATGCCATTCGTGCCGATCACCGCCATCAGCCCGAGTCCCGATGCATGGGCGACCAATTCCGTGAGATCGGCCCGCAACAACGGCTCGCCGCCGGTGAAGACGACCATGGTTTCATCGCTGATCGCCGCGATGCCTTCGAGCAGGACCTTCACTTCAGCCGTGCTCAGTTCACCCGTATCGTCGCTTTCGCGCGTTCCCGCATCCAAATAGCAGTGCGCGCAGTTCAAGTTGCACCGGCGAGTCAGGTTCAGAGCGACCAGGAACGGCGGGTTGAGCGTGTCTGTCAAAGCCCCTCGCGGATCATTGTTTGTACTGATCGGGCGCGTCATCCGAATGGAAGGCGCCCATTCCTTCCCAGGTCTCGCCCGCCTTGTCGATAGCCGCGCCGGTGACCGCGTCGAGCCCCATGTCACGGGCGCAGCGTTCGATTTCCAGGACCACCATGGGGCGGATAAAGTCGGGAATGCGCTCGATGCGCGCCGCCGCCTCGGCGTCCCACTCCATGGACGATTGCCGCTTTGCCGAGCCCTCGGCCCATTCCGCGTATTTTTCCTCTACCAAGGCCAAGGTGACGGTCCCGGCATCGGTCTTGCGGGCGAAGGTTTCGACCCGATTTTTCGTCATCTCGCGCATGAAGCCTTCCGGCACCCGGGCCAGGCGGGCCACAGCGTCGGGGGACCAGGCCAGAGGACTTGCAGGATCCGAAGCCGGCTCGGCGGCCTCAGTCTCGTTTTCATCGGCCGGTACCGGGCACATAGCCTTGCGGGCCTCAGTCACGCCCTCTTCCGCCAACTCAAAGGAGATTTCGCTGAAATTGCGCTCAAGCGCCAGATCCTCAATGCCTGCTTTCACCGTTTGGCGAACCATCTCGGGCACCTTGGCGACACGGGCCAATGCCGCCGCCGACCACTTGGGCCGGTCGCTGTCGGCCAAATCGAGGAATGGTGTTACGTGCTTTGGCATAACCTTGTCGCTGTGGTCGCGCCGTGCGCGTTTTACGGCGCGGAGCCGGATGTTGTCGGCAACGGCTGCGTCGGCGACGGTGGCCAGCAGTTTCTCTGCCGCCGCGCTCCAAATCAGTTCACGTTCCTTCCCGGCGTCGTTGCCAGAGAAGCCCGGCATGGCCTTGCCCATGACTTCATCGACGATATCGGAAGTGACGAAAGTATGGCCCAGTTTCTGCGTGTGTCGCAGGACCATGCGCCGGGCCATGTCACGGACGAACTCGGGTGCCCTGGAAATCTTTTTTTCCGCCTCGACACTCCATGACACGGTCTCATCCGCGACAATATCAAGGGGCGGCGTATAGGTGCTTTGGGTCAGCCACAAATGGCAGGGCGCAAGCCGCAACAGGTTCTCCGCATTGCCGCCGATGTCCAGTTCGTCGTCCGCGTGGACGCCGGTTTTACCTACGACCAACAGGCTTGCGCGGACCTCTTTCAAGTAGTCGAGAACTGCCTTGTAGGGCTTGCCGTCCAAAAGCTTGGTGGCGATCTTGACACCCAGACCCTCGGCAATGGTCTCGGCCACTTCCAAGTGCGACTGGTAGATCTTGGCAATGCCGTCGTCGATAAGTTCCTCGTGCAACTGTTCTTGTTCCTTAAAACGGAAGACCTTGCCGGCTTCCTCGCTGAGCACGCCGGCGATCTTGTTGAAGGCGACGTAGTGGTAATAGGGATCATAGGCGGCCACCGCGTGGACCTCCGCATGGGTCCGGGCGGCCAGATCGAGGGCGGTCATCATGGCGCCGTAGGAGCGCGGCGAGCCGTCTATACCGACGACGATGGGGCCGTCGCCGACCGCCTTATGGGGGTCGCGGACGACAAAGGTGTCGATGGGCGAGCGGCGGACGACCCGTTCCGCGACGGTCCCGATGAGGCTTCCCGGCACGGCACCAAGACCAAGCGCACCCAAGACTAGCACGTCGAAATCGCCGCTGCGCGCCGCCTCCACGACCTTGGTGTAGTTCTTACCTTCGGGGCTGAGCCTTTTAAATGGCACACCGGCTTCGTCGCAGACCGCCTTGCCAGCGTCATGATAGCTTTCCGAAATAATGTCGAGGCCACGGGTTATAAGGTCGTCGTGGACCTCGCGCTGGTAGCCCATTTCCTGTTCTTCCAGATAGCGCTCAGGCAAACCCCCTTCCATCATCTTGAAGCGGCGATCGTGAAGCAGTGCCGCATAGGCGTGAATGCCAGTGATCTCGCCGTCTGCGGACTTGGCCAGGCGTACGGCTTCATCGAGAGCCTTGTTGGCGTGCTCGGAAGCATCCAGCGCAACCAGAATTCGCGCCAGTGAGACGGGCGCCGTGTCGGCGGGCTGATTGTCATTCAGTGTATCGGTAGTTTGCAAGGCTGGGAATGCGGTCATTTTACTGCTTTCAATTTGGGCGGAACCTCTCTATCCGCGCCTTCAGATGGCCCCTGAATTAGTTATTGCGCATTGATCTTAATCAAAATTAGGCATGGCGCCGGATAGCGCCAATCAGGCACAACAACAGCCCCGTCCCGATGAGCATTGCATGGAAGGGATGAACGTCGAGGCCGCCACGCCACGATAACATGGTGTTCAGCGCACCCAAGATGATCAAAATAACGCCGAACAACCCGATGATGGCGCCCCGGTTGTTGCCGCGCGACATTTCAGCATGCTCGCTGTTCATGGCGTCATGCCCTCACGCCGGGCTGTGGCGCTGCGGCCCCACCAGACCAAGATGCCGCCAATCAGAAGCGCAACGACGATAGCGACGATCATCGGCTTGGCGCCGGTCGAAGGTTTCAGCAAGAGCCAATACCAAGTGCTCATGGCGTGACGCGAGCCGGCTTCGCTGTTGGAGCCGTCCCAGGCGAAAAACGCAATGGGGATGAAGCGCCCTTCTTCGAACTGCAGGTCCTTGTCCGTCGTTTCCGTCTTCCGCGACCGGGTCAAGACGACCCGCCAGGTGCCGTCCTTGTAAGCACCCTTGGCGGAGAGACCGCCATCGCCATCGCGCGCTTGCTGATCATTGATCCCCATGGCGTCGAGGATGGAGACACTTTCCGGCATCTGCGTCGTGCCGCTGGACCAGCGCCATAGATTGACCGGCTTGGCCGCGTCACCCATGAGGAAATAGGGCTTTTCCATGCCGGCTGAAATTTTCATCGGGAACTGCACGGCAATGGCGTCTTCAGTCAGTTCCTCATCGGCGATGGTGCGGGCCTTGTCGTCGCCGGGGATGCTCTTTGTCCGATCATCCCATTCCAGATGAAGGGCGATCATCTTATCGGTGTAGAGGGACCGAACGCTGATCGTATCGTTAGCGGCCTTGAAGAAACGCTCTTTTCCAACGATCTGCGGAACCATGAAGAAAGTCGACGGCGGTGCGCTGTCCCAAACCGGGTCGTCCGGTGAGGCGGGAAGCTCTCCCTCTATCCGGGCCGCCTGGATTACCGTGTTGTCGGACCGCACCGTCTTCTCGGTCTTGGCCAGGGACGCCACATAGTTGGCGACATGCCAGCGTTCCTCAATGCTCAATTTCTTCTTGCTCTTGGGATCGGCGAAAGACGGCATTTGAGTCGTCGGGATGCCCACCGTTATGCGGGTGAAGATATCTTTCGGGTCGTTGCTGGCGCGGAAGGTCCAGGGTTTGGTTAGGTTGCGGGGCCAGGTTCTCTCGCCGTTGTCGTTCTTCAGCTTTTTTATGGCGTCGCCCTTTCCCTCTACGCCGTGACATTCAGAGCACTGGTCGTCGGCAAGGAAGAGCTTCTTTCCGGCGGCGATACTTTCCGGTGAAGACTTGACCTGGGTGCCGTAATCCACTTGCCTCTCGGGTTCCCCTTCCAACTCAGCGAAGGCCTTGACGGTGGCGATAACGTCCCAAATGTCTTGTTCGGACAACAGATCGCTCCAGCCGGGCATGGCCGTACCGGGCATACCGTCGCTGATCATTCGGAACAGATCTTCGTCATTGGGAAGGTCCGCGTCGAAGGCCGATGACTGTATCTTGTAGAGGCCGAGCGTGAAATCTCGAGGCGGCGGATTAAGGCGCTCGGCGGCCGGGCCAAGACCGTCGCCCTCCTCGCCGTGGCATTGCAGGCAGCGCTTCTGGTAGATCCCCTCGCCTTTCTCCGCATCACCGGATTTGGCCAACACCGGGCCATGGGAAAGCGCTATCAGCCCGGCGGTAAGGGCTGACATGAAAATCGAGTTTACCAGACCGCCCCCCATTACTCGTGCTCCCAGGATCGCGGCCGGTGGCCCGTGTAGTCATAGAGGAACAAGATCACTTTCCAAATCTCATCTTCTTCCAGGAAGTCCTGCCATACCGGCATGGACGAAATCCAAGGCGCGGCTTCCTTCGGCAGACCTGGCCCACCCGTGGAGATACGCCAGAACAGATACGATTCCTGAAGCTGTGCAATGGTCCCAACGTCTTGGAAGTTGAGCGGCGTCGGGTTGAGCCCTGCGGCGTAAGGTCCCTTGCCGTCGAGTTTGTCACCGTGGCAGAACTGGCAATTCTCAATGTAGACGACGGCGCCCTCATTCACCAATTCGCCGAATTGTTCGGGGTCTTCCTTCTCCAGCTTCCTGAACGGATTCTCCAGTTCCAAAAGCTTGACCCGCTTGCCGTAAATCATTGCCGTCGTCGGCGGCGCCGGATGGATGGTTCGAAGCTCCACCGGCGCCTGGAAGCTGGGCTGCATCTGCTGATAGGTACCCACACCAACCACCAGCGGCACGATGACGAAAACGGTGTTGCGCCACACGCGCTTCGATGGGTCCTCGACCATGGCCTTGATGGGGGCCACCAGTTCGCGCGTCTGATCCTCGTCATAGGTAAAGACCATGAACACGCCGGCGGTGACGAAAAACATGTACATGGCAAGCAGGCTGGACGGAATCACCGCATCCAAAAGGACGTCGAAGACCACGATAAAACCGAAATAAACCCCGGCCAGGATCAGTACGGCCTGCAGCAATCTGGGTATCTTCATCGCCGCCGCCCCCTCACTTCAGCCCGGCCAGATAATCCACCAAGACTTCCAGTTCCTTGACGTATATCTGCTCGCCCATATCCGCCGGCATCATGTCCGCCTCAAATCCTGTGGCGATCTCGGCATTGGGGTCAAGTATCGCGCGCCGGAGATAGGCACGGTCGCGGTTGGCCCCGATCTTTGAGAGATTGGGCCCGACATCGCCGCCCACACCATTGATCATGTGGCAGGCGTCGCAGGTGAACATGGCCATCAATTTCTTGGGATCGTTGACGGCTTCGCGCGCTTCGCCCTCCTCTTCGTCATCGCCTTCCTCGTCGATATCCTGGGGAATCTCGACGGTAACCTCGGCGCCGCCACTGTCTTGAAGATAGGCAACGACGGCGGCGACCTCGGCCTCGGAAAGACCGATGCTGCCGCCCGATACATCGGGCATGGGGCTTTCGGTGTCGTTCGTGCCTTTCTTGCCAAACCCGGCGACAACGAATACCGACGGCTCGACCAAGGACTCGATCAGGTATTCCTCAATATCCCCGGCCTCGCCCGTGTAGCGCGGGTCTTTGAGCCTTTTCGGTACGGCATCGGCAATCGTGCCAAGCATGGGTGCGCGGCCAAGGGCGTTGTGGCACAGCGTGCAGGTGCCCTTACCGTTGAATAACCTTTCACCGAGCGCGATGAACTGATCCATGGTCATGGAGGAGAGGTCGAGCTTCTCTTCCTTCGGCGGTGGCGCCGGCTCGATCTGCGGTATGCCGAAGTTGGAATACCCGGCGAAAAAGCCGATGGTCAGCAGCGTAAAGGCGACGACGGCGAGGAACTGTCGCATGGCCGCCTATTCCTTCCAGTACCCGGCCGGCAACGTCTTGTTGCTACCGACTTGGGCAATCCAGAAGACGAAGATCACCATAGCCATGAAAATGATGGCCGCGACGGAAACCACATTGGCCGCATAACCCAGCGTCGGCGTGAAGGCATCGGGCGACGCATCGCGCATGATGTCGAGCACGTGCCAGTGCTGGCGGATGCCCGACCGGATGTATCCCATCAGGCCCATCAGCCAGGTGAAGGAGACGGCCAGCAAGAACAGAGCGTATTGGGCACGCGCCGGAATGCGCCCCCAGCGCAGCGGACCCACCTCTTTGGCGCCCCGGTAGATGAAGGAATCGAGGGTGATGCTGACAACCATGATCACCAAGGTCGTCAATACCTGCGGGATCGACGCCGCGACCTTGTAAACGGTGTTGGTGAAGTAGCCGTGGTAAATGCCCAGGAACATGATGTTGACGATGCCGGCCGAATAGAGCGCCACTTGCACGGCGTTGCCGGCCTTCACCCAGGACACGGTCGCGATCTTGTTGGCGCGGCGATAGAACATGAAACTGAGCGCCGTGAACAAGATCATCAGGTTCACCGCCGTGTTCTTCGCCGGCATAATGCCCAGCGGTCCCAAGATCGTGTGATGCGGCCCGCCCAGCGACTTCAGTTCCTCGTTGGTCAGCACCAAGGTGTGCGGCGTGAACCAGACGAGGAAGGCGCCGACCAGAACGATGGCGATATACTTGATGTACTTTGTGTAACGCTTGGCGCCATCACTACGCCCCATCCCGCACCACAGATAATAGTTGGCGGACAGGAACAGCGTTCCGATCAGCACCGCCTGGATGATGAACAGCCAGGCGAAGATGCCGCCCATCAGCGTGATCCCCATTTGCTGGCTATAAGCGTAAATCTCGGCGGCCAGGTAATAGCCGGCAAAAGGCAGCGGTAGCAGCGCGCAAATGGCGATGAAGTTGGCGTTGTATCCCATCCAATCGTAGTGGGCACGCTCCTTCTCAGCCGTCGCGGTCAGGAACTTGAAGGCCGCGTAGGCGCCGACGATGGAACCGCCGAAAGCGATATTGGCGACGAAACGGTGGATGTTGATGGGGTTCCACAAGAAGTTATGGATGGCGGCCCAAGCATCGCCGCTAAAGACGCCGGCGGCATCAACCCCGGCCGGGCTCATCATGAAGGTCAACCAGGCATTGGCCAAGAGCATCAGCGTCGTGCCGACGGCGTTGAGCATCAGGCCCAAGGTCAGGTGCACCCATTTTTTGAAGCCGCCCTGCAGCCAGTGCCAGCCGTAATAATAGATGTAGAGGACGGCGCTTTCGGCAAAGAACAAAAGCGCATAATAAAACATGCTCTCTTTGAAGATGGTCGAGAGATAGGTGATCAGGTGCGGGTAGAACAAGATTAAGGCAAAGATCAAAAGGCCGCCCAGGATAGCCGTCAGGGAATAGGCGGTGATGGTAACCTTGATAAACTCATAGGCCATGTCGTCGTAGCGCTTGTCGCGGGTGCGCATGCCGATGGCCTCAATGATGAAGACGAAGATCGGCACAGCCAGGACGAAGGCCGCGAACCAAAGGTGAAGCTGAGCGAATACCCAGACTGCAACCCGGCTGTTGACGCCGGCGATGGTTGGATAGTCGTCGGCAGTAAGCTTCGGAGCCGGGCCGTACCCTGTAGAAGCCGCCGCATCAACAGCCGATTCAGATTCGGCGGCAAAGACGCCAAATTGATCGAACCCGGCAAGGGTAAGCGTGACCAGGGCGACGAAGAGCCCGAAGATTGCCAGCCTCGTTCCGGTCTTCATGTGACGAGGTCTGTTCATTACTTCCTCAATCCCTCGTCCATCAATCATGGAATATCAGGTTCAGGCCCTGCATATTCATGACCGCCGTATCGAGCGCCAGGAAAGCCGCCGCGAAGACCACCAGGGCCAGGGCGAAGGGCAGAAAATAGCCTTTGATATCCATGCCTCTCATTTCCTTACGCTTACGCCTAGGCCCGCACGAACCACCAGAAAAAGACTGCCAGCATGGCAAGCACGATGACGAACAGGCCCGGCCCGGCCCACGGGTAACGTTCCTGTTCGTCCGCTTGTTCAGACACGGTACATTTCCATGGAATTCAGCCTAAATTGAACGGGACCAATGGACGCAGTGCTTGGTGTCGGATAGGGTCCCACCATGGCACCGCCTAAAAAACGCATCGTCGACGTCGTTATCTTCATCGGCATGGCCGTGAACGCCGTCGTCATCGCTTTGATCCTTTACTACTACGTCTTCTAGGCTGCCTTTTCGGCGCGCGCGCCTATCCCTGTTTACCCTTGCACTTGCACAGCGTGCGTAAGTGCTTGACTAGCCCATCGACATCCGCGTCGGTCAGGGTCTTGCCCCAAGGCGGCATCATGGGCGATTTGCTGACCGCCGGACCGCCGTCCATGATGACGTTTTTCAAGTCCGCGTCGGACAGCTTGTCCATCTCCTTGGCATTGGTGAAATTACGCGGGCTGACGGGGAAGTCCTTGGTCACGTTAGGCCCATCACCCTTGCCCTCCAGGCCATGGCACTGGGAGCAATAAAACTTGAACACCTTTGCCGTTTCCTCCGCGGTGGCCGACGCCATGGCGAAGGTGAAGGCGAGAACGGCGAATGCCACGATTGTCATCAGCTTTTTCATCGTCGATCTCCTCCTCTATTTCTTCTTCGGCTTGAAGTTGGCGACGTAGCGGGCGACGTTGGTCATATCCTTGTCGCTCAGCAGGCCGACGAAGACCGGCATCATCTTAACCGGCTTGAAGACCTTGGGTTTTTGCAGGTAGGCCAGGATCCAGTCCGGGTTGAGGCGAACGCCGGCTTCAACCAGCGACGGGCCGCTGCGCCCGCCGACGATATTTTTTTTGCGCCCCGTGTACTGGTGGCAGCCGCTGCACGGCATCTTCTTGGTGAAGATCTGACGGCCTTTGGGATTGTTTTTCGGCTTTACCTTGCCCGACGCAACATCAGCCGACGTAAGACTCATGAGGTAATCGGTGACCGAACCCGCATCAGCACCCGCCAGCTTCGGGTGATCGGCGGGATTCTCTTCCGTGAGACTGTTAAATTTCTGGGGCCGGATGGGTTTCGGATCGGTAAGCCATTTCGCCAGCCAGGCCTTCTGGAACTTGGATCCGGCGTACCACAGTTCGGGCCCCTTCTTGGCCAACTGGTCGTCGATGGTCTTTTCCTTGGCCGGCCCGTCGGTGTAATGGCAATCGGCGCATCCCTTGGCCCCAAAAACGGTCTTTCCGGCGGCTGGATCAGCCGAACTGGATGATGTTGCCGAGGCTAAGAAAACCACACTCAAAGCCACTGTGAGTATATTTTTCATGACGTACTCTCCTTCAGTTCGTCTGGCCGGCGGGCTCACGCACTGACTTCCGCCGGCTCAATTTCGTTCTCTGCTTTGCGCATCAGCCAAATTCCCAGGCCGCCTGCGACCAAAAAGGCCAAGATCGCGTATACATAGACGCTAATGGGTGTCGGCGCCTCCAAAAGCACATAGTGCCACGTGCTGAGACTCATGATCAGGCCATGCTCACCGTTAGAGCCGTCCCAAGCGTTGAGCGACATGGGAATGAACACGCCCTTCTGGAACTGCACGTCGTTCTTGTCACCGGTCTTCAACGGCCGCTTCATGACCACCGACCAACGCCCCTGATCCCATATTGCCTTGCCGGTGATCTGTTGGCCATCTTCAGTCTGCGCCTTGATGGGTTGTTTCCAGCCCCGTGCGTTGCCTTCTTCCGTGCCCCTCTTGCCGGCTGCGTCCAGGTCCGCCCTCCAGACCCATAAGTGGACTTGGTCGGATGAACTTCCGCGGTAAAAGTGCGGCTTTTTGGTTCCCTGAGGCGGCTTCACCGGAAATTGCAGCGCGATGGAATCACGGAACGTTTCCAGCGCACGCGGCACCATGTCGTTGGCTTCCACATATGAATTAAAGCCGCCCACCTTGGAGATTTCGTTGGTATTGAACTCCTTCGACTTGTCATGCTTAACGTCCTTGAAGGGGTCGTCCCAGGTCAACCGGAAGGCGATGTCGTTTTCGTTAAAGAGCGCCTGAACGGTGACCATCTCAATGCTTGGGTTCTGCCAACGCGGCGCAGCCACCACTTGGCCGGCCAGACGCATGTCCATGGGCTCGGCCACATCCCAAGCGGCGTCGTCCGGGCCTTCCGGCAACGCGCCTTCGACGGGTTTTGCCTTCAATGCCTGATGGCTGGTCCGTTTATGTTGCAAGGACTTGATGTAATTGGCCAGGTTCCAGCGATCTTCCTCATTCAAGGTCTTGACGAAGGACGGCATGGGAGTGCCGCTGATGCCCGACGTAAACCGCATGTAGATATCTTCAACTTCCGTCCCGGCCTTGATCTTCCAAGGATGGGTGACGTTGCGGATGCGGATGGGGAAACCCCAATCATCCTTGCGGAACTCCTTATTGCCGTCGCCGCGGCCGAGCTTACCGTGGCAGCTCCAGCACTTGGCCTTCTCGAACACCAACTTGCCCTTGGCGATGGTCTCGGCATTAAAGGGTGCGCGGTTGGCGGGAAGCGCAATGACCTTACCCGTCTTCACTGGATCGAAGTCAGGGTCATCGAATTCCTGGGCGAAGGTCTTTATGTAGGCGATGACCCTCCAGCGGTCGTCTTCGCTAAGGCCGTTTTTGATCAGGTCATTGTCGAAGGCTTGCATTCCCGTGCTCGGCAAACCCCGGCTGACGGTCCTAAACAGATCCTCGTTTGTGGGCAGCTCACCGCTTTGCGTGGTGCGGAACTTAAACGTGCCAAGGGTGAAGTCGCGCGGTCTGGGGTCCAGATACTTGGCCGCTGGCCCCTCGCCGTCGCCCAGCAAGCCGTGGCAGAAGCTGCAACGTTTAAAATAGATGGCTTGGCCTTGTTCCAGAAGCTCTTCCGTCGCTTCGGGCATAGGCTTGGTCGGTTTGTCGGCGGCCAGGGCCGGGCCCGAAGCCCACACGGCAATGAGCGCCACGCCGACGGCCACGATCATCTTGTTGGTGATCCGCATCAGTGGCTCTCCGGTATGCGCGGCGTCTTCTGAGCCAGGTCGTACTCGGCAAGGATGATCTTCCAGCGCTCTTCCTCAGTGAGACTGAGCTTCCATTCGGGCATGGCCGAGTCCCACGGCGTCGCCTCCGTCGGTAGGCCCGGGCCGCCGTTGGTGACCCGCCAAAACGTGTAACCTTCGACGATCGTCTCAATGGTACCGTTGTCGGTGAAATCGATGGGCCTGAGCTTGAAGCCATCGGCCATGGGGCCGTCGCCGGCGACGCTGTCGCCGTGGCAGGGCCGGCAGTTCATGGCATAAAGGGCGCGGCCCTCGAACAGGTTCTTTTCCATAAGCGCCGCCTTCGCCGTCTCCTTTTCCACCGTGCCCGATTCCAACTGCGCCAATAACTGTTTCACTGGTTCCACGGGGAAGAATTCAAGCACGTGATCGGGGTCCATTTCATCCGACCAGTTCTCCACGTCCTCTTGTACCTGAGGGATGAATTGGACCTCGTTGGCCTTGGCCTGTTCGATGAAGGCGTCGATTTGGGCATCCGTCGGGTTGGCGACGAGGTTTTGTTTGGCTTCAAAACTTTTCGGGAAGTTGGATGACGGATGCTGAATACGCAGTGACGCCGGCACTTCCACCTTGGGCACGGTTATCTCATAGAACTGCCAGCCGATCAGGGCCGGCACTGCCACCAGGACGGCGGCGCGGGGTATCTTGCCATAGCCGCCGCGCAGAAATTTCTTCACCGGTCTGAGGAAGTCGTCGAGCCCTTCATCGGAAAAGGTCACGAACAAGAACAGCGCGATGACCGTCAATACCATGTAGATGAACATCAAGGCGCCGGGAACGGGCAGCGGGAAGGGCAGTGTCGTCACCTCGCGGGAAACGGCGGGAATTCCCCATTTCACCAGCGCATAGACGAACACCAGGGTCACCACCACGGACAAGAAGCCGCCAATTCTCAATTTTTTCATGATTGGTTGCTCATGCCTATCGCGCCGCCTGCGGTTTCTGCAGCATCAAGAATGACAGGATGTCCTGGTAGTCCTTGACCGTTAGGGCCTCGGCCAGGTCGTCCGGCATGACGCTCTTGGTTTCATCAATCTTGATTTCCTTGATGTCTTCCTTGGCGATGGTGACCACGTCGCCGTTGGCTTTGGTAATGTCGATCTCGGTGGCCTCGTCGCGGGTCTTCAGCCCAATGGTCTGGCGACCTTCCTTGTTGATGGCGACGTAGGTCTCAAAGCCCTTGGTCAAGGATTTCGCCGGTTGCAAGATAGATTCCGAGATAAATTTCAGCCCCTTGGCACTGATACCCGTAAGATCGGGCCCGACCTCACCCCCTTCGCCGTTCAGGGTATGACAATCCGTGCAGTTGTCCTCATAGATGATGGCGCCCTCGCCCGGATCTCCGCCGCCGGCCGCCGCCGCGGCGGAAATCTTAGCGTAAAACTTCTGCGTCTCTTCGCTTGGTGTGGTGTCGATGGCCTCCATGTCCAAATCACCGCCGAGCGCCATCAAATAGGCGACCACTGCCTTGATCTCCACCAAGCTCAAGGAGATCGGCGGCGCGTAAACGACAGCCATTTCGTTCTTGTAGCCCTTGACCACATAGGCGCCGGGGCTGGCCAGGCTCTCGACCATGTAATCGACGGCGGTAAAATCGGTGCCCTCTTTTTCCGAACGCTCCTTTGCCCTTTCCACCGCCCGCGCACCCATTGGCAAGGGGAATTTTTCACCGAACTGGCCGTGATTGGGACCGCGTACGGCGCTCCCCTGCCCGCCGACGCTATGACAGGTGAAGCAACGGCCCTTGCCCCAGTAGATCGCCTCGCCGCCCTCCGGGCTGATATCGACGGCGCCACCGGACTCGCGGCCGCCGCCGGTAAGCTCGGTGATGGAGTAGCCAATCCACAAATAAACCGCTAACACGACAAGCAGGAAGGAGAACACACGGGTCATGGTCGCGGTCATGCCGTCACTCTTCCTTGTTGCTCGATGCGATGCCGCCAAGCCAGAACATGAAGGCACACCCGATCATGAACAACAGCACGGCCGCGCTCACTTGTTGCGTCATGACGAAATTGCTTGGCGTGTAGGCCCATTCGGAAGTGTCGCGCATGACCCCGAAGATGTGCCAGTCACCCCGCAAACCGGACCGGATAAAGCCCATAAGACCCATGTTCATGGTGATGATAAACGTCAGCAGCAACAGTGCGTATTGTGACCGCACGGTCATCTTGCCCCATTTGATCTTGCCCAGGGACTTGGCCCGTTTGAATAAGAAAGCGTCGATGACAGCGACCAAGATCAAGCAGCTGATCAGTTGCAGGAATTGTGAGACGGCAACGTTACGAAGCACCGGCGACGCCTTCTCCATGACCACGAAGCCCCAAACGCCTAAGGAAATGGTCACATTAAAGGCTGTGACAGCCAGGTAGAGACCCTGCCCCAGCTTGCCCCGATCGATCAGGGCCAGGACAATAGCGATAAGGCCGACGGCACATTCAAAGACCAGCAAGTAGCCGACCATGCGGATGTACTCAGCCCGATCCGCCGGTAGATCAAGCTCGGCCGGGTCCATATTCAACATGGTTACCGCGTACTGCGCCACCAACGCGATGGCCGCCAGGCCGACGATGACAATGGTGATCCTGGCACCCTTGCCCTGGTCGCGGATGGAGACGGAGTCCACCATATTGCCCCGGCGATAGAGCAAGAAGCTGAAGAATGTCGCCAAGATGATCAAATTAACCACGGCGTTCTTTGCCGGCATCAGGCCCAGGTATTTGAGCATGGGATGATATTGGCTGCCGCCCATTTCACCGACCTCCTGACTGCTCAGGGGCAAATTGTGCGGCGTCAACCAGATGGCAAACGAGACGATCAGAGCCAGCAATATGTACTTGATAAACTTGTAGTAGCGTTCGGCGCCGGGGATGCGGGTCATGCCGCTCCACAGATAGTAATTCGAGATAATGAACAGCGAACCCACCAGCATGGCCTGGATGATAAAGGTCCACGAGAAATCGCCGCCCATCATGTTGTTGCCCATGACGGCACTGGTCGAATAGACCTCGCGGCCCAGGTAGTAGCCGGCAAAGGGCAACGGTATCAGCGCCGCGATGGCAACGAAGTTTGAGATGTAGCCCATCCAGTCGTAATGGGCCTTTTCCTCCGGCGTCTTGGCACCGATGAACTTGACCGCGGCGTAAGAGCCGGCAACCAGTCCGCCGAAGGCCAGGTTGCCCAGCATGCGGTGGATGGCGATGGGGGTGGCAAGAACGTTCTCGAAAGCCTGCCACACGGTGCCGACAAAGGCGCCATCCCCTCCGACGCCGGCGGGGCTCATCATGAAGCCGGCCCAGCTGTTGGCAAGCTGCATGATGGCGGTGCCGAAGATATTGAGGAGAATACCAATGAAAATGTGCGACGACTTCAAGTCGCGGATCATCCACAAACCGATAGCCAAGGGAAGAATGTAGAGGAGCAACATGAACCAGCGCGTATCGACCCGCATTTCCGGTCCGACGGCGCCGACCGCGAAGGCCAGACCGAATGCGGCGACGACGATACCAAGCCCCTTGAACACCCATTGCAAATTGAGGGCAAAGGGATGGTCGCTCTTCAGCCAGTGCCAGCCGTAATAATAAAGATAGAGCGCGAAGGTTTCGCCAAAGAACAAAAGAGCGTACATGAACATGACGTCTTTGAAGATGCCGGCCATGTAACCCATGAACGTCGGATAGAGCGTGAACAGCGCAAACGCCAAGAGACCGCCCAGCGCCGCCGTCGTCGCGTAGGCAACGCTCAAAAGGCTGGTGAACTCATAGGCCAGCTTGTCGAACTTCGGGTCCTTGTTGTTCCACCCGACGATCTCGATGATTACCGCGAACAACGGCACGCCAAGCACGAAAGCACCGAAGAATAGGTGCATCTGCGCCAGGAACCAGACCAAGCGCCGGGAATCGATGCCCAGGAACTGACGGTAGACGTTTTCTTCCAGGGCCAATGCCGGGTTGGCAGCGACAACCAGCCCAAGCATCATCAAGACCGGCAGCCCCAATCTTACAAACCGGCTCGTTTGCCGCTGTGTCATCGCCCGCATCCCAAACATCATTGATTGTTAATCGGCGGCGCTATTTGGAGTTGGAGAATGCGAAGTTGGACTCCACCGTTCCCTTGGCGGCGACCGTGATCTTGGTTTTCTTGATGCCAAAACGGGGATGCCAGGCAATGAGTTTGTATTTCCCCGGCGGAATGTTGTCGATGGAGAACGTGCCGTCGTCGCCGACCACCACGGCATAGGGGTGGGTTGGCGCCATAATGAAGCCGAACATGAAGTTGTGGGCCTCGCAGTTGATGCCGA
>JASLZL010000117.1 GCA_030754885.1 Rhodospirillales bacterium
AAAGGGGTTGTGGCTGAACTGGATGGCTCCGCTCTCGTCGTCAAGCTCATACATGGGATAGTCGACAATCCAGCAAAACCGGAAGACGTCCTTCTCAAGAAGGTCCAGCTCGCCGCAGATGCGCGTCCGGGCCAAGGCCGAGAACCTCTCAGCATCCCTTTTCTTGCCGCAGACGAAAAAGACGGCGTCGCCGTCGCCGACTCCGACGGTCTCGCGGATAGCCTGGATGCGCTCGGCCGCCAGGTTCTTGGCTATGGGCCCCTTGGCGCGGCCGTCCGCGAAGATGATATAGCCCAGGCCGCCGGCGCCTTCGTCCCGCGCCCAGTCATTGAGCTTGTCGAAGAAGCTGCGCGGCTTGGCGCTGGCGCCGGGCGCCGGTATAGCGCGGACGACGGCGCCTTTGTCGATATTCTTGGCGAACAGGCCAAAATCCGAACCACGGAAGGACTCGCTGACGTCGGCCATGATCAGCGGGTTCCTCAAGTCCGGTTTATCGGTGCCGTATTCGAGCATGCCTAGGGCATAGGCAATGCGTTGAAACGGCGGCTCGGTAACCTGGAGGCCGCTGCTGAATTCCTTGAACAGACCGTGCAGCACCGGCTCGATAGCATCGAAGACGTCGTCCTGGGTGACGAATGCCATCTCGAAATCAAGCTGATAGAACTCGCCGGGCGAACGGTCGGCGCGGGCATCCTCGTCGCGAAAGCAAGGGGCAATCTGGAAATACTTGTCGAACCCGGAGACCATGAGTAGTTGCTTGAAAACCTGCGGCGCCTGCGGCAGGGCATAGAACTGGCCCGGATGATGGCGGCTGGGGACCAAGTAATCGCGCGCCCCTTCCGGCGAGCTGGCGGTGAGGATCGGGGTCTGGAGCTCCATGAAACCCTGTTCGATCATGCGCCGCCGGATGGAAGAGATAATCTCGCTTCGCAGCAAAATATTGGCATGCACCTGTTCGCGCCTGAGATCAAGAAAACGGTGCGTCAGGCGCATCTCGTCCGAATATTCGGCATCGCCCGCCACTTGCATCGGCAGGACGTCGGCCGGGCTTTCCACATGCAGCGCCTCGATGGCAAGTTCCACCTCGCCGGTAGGCAGGCCTGGATTGATGGTCTCGTCGGACCGCTTGACGACGGTTCCGGTTACCGTTAGCACGCTTTCCGGACGCGCCGTTTCGGCCTTCTCGAAGAGCGGACTGGAGACATCGATGACGCACTGGGTAAGACCGTAATGGTCGCGTAGATCAATGAACAATAAATTGCCGTGGTCGCGTTTGCGGTGAACCCATCCCGACAGGCGCGCCGGTTGGCCGGCCTTGTCCAGGCTCAGTTCGCCGCAGGTGTGGGTGCGATAGGGATGCATAGGAACTCCGCCGGCCGCTTGCTTGCATTCACCGGTGGCGGCGCGGCCACCGGCGGGGGGCAAAGGCACACGCTGATGGCACCTTTGTCAAGCCATCAGTATTCAAAAGGCAAGTTGGCAAGACGGGCTAAACGGCAAAAAGCCTTTCCGCGGCGGCGCCGCCGGGATAAAAAAGGCCCGCCGCCCGAGAAAAAATATGACCGAAACTTCCCTGCTCAATATCGCCACCATCGTCATCACGCTGGCGGCGTTGTTTGGCTATGTCAATCACCGCTGGATGAAGCTGCAGCAATCCATCGGCTTGGTGGTTATCGCTCTGTTCGCTTCGTTTGGGGTCATCGCTCTCGACGCCCTCGTCCCCTCCCTGGGCTTCCGCGAGGTTGTCCGCCACACCCTCGAGCGCATCGACTTTCACGAGACGCTGATGAAGGGAATGTTGAGCTTTCTCCTCTTTGCCGGCGCCTTACACGTCGATATCGGCGGCCTGATCAGCCGCAAATGGGCAATCGGCTCGTTGGCGACGGCGGGGCTGTTGATCTCCACCTTTCTTGTCGGCGGCACTATTTTTTTCGCCACCGAGTACATCGGCCTGGATCTGCCGCTCGCCTATTGTCTGGTTTTCGGGGCGTTGATCTCGCCGACCGATCCGATTGCGGTGCTCGGCATCCTCAAAACCGCCCAGGCACCCGAACAGCTGGAAGCCAAGATCGCCGGCGAGAGCCTGTTCAACGACGGCGTCGGCATCGTCGTCTTCACCATACTGGTCGCCATCGCCGCCGGTGGCCCCGGTGGCGAAACGCTCACCGCTTTCGGCATCGGCAAGCTGTTCGCCATGGAAGCGTTCGGCGGCGTCCTGCTCGGCCTGATCGGGGGCCATCTCGCCTATTCGGCCATGAAATCCATCGACGAGCACAACCTTGAGGTTCTGATCACCCTGGCCCTGGTGATGCTGACCTACGGCATCGCTCTCGCCGTTCACGCCTCCGGCCCCATCGCCGTCGTCGTCGCCGGGTTGTTGATCGGCAACCGCGGCGCCCGCTTCGCGATGAGCGACAACACCCGCGACCATATCTACAAATTCTGGTCGCTGATCGACGAGGTGCTGAACTCGGTGCTGTTCCTGGTGATCGGTTTCGAGGTCCTTGCCCTGACCATCACGGCGGAGATCGCGGCGCTGACGGCAATCGCGGTGCCGGTGGTGGTCGCCGCCCGTTTCGTCAGCGTCGCAGCACCGCTGAGCGCCCTTAGCGCCTTAAAGCGTACCTTCACCAAGGGTGCCATCCCGATCCTGACCTGGGGCGGCCTGCGCGGTGGCATCTCGGTGGCACTGGCCTTGTCCCTGCCGGACATCCCCGCCAAGGACATCATCCTCGCCATGACTTACGGGGTGGTGATTTTTTCCATCATCGTCCAGGGCTTGACGGTCAAGACGTTGGTGCGGATGATGGCCGAGTAGATTGTCGCTATTGTCGCCTAGATAATTTCTACATTTTGTGTTAGGTAGCCACGTTCTTCGTGGATTTAGTAGTATATAGAGCTTTAATTGAGGAGGATGCGCGATAGCGACGATTATAGGTTTTTTAGCGCTATTCGTAGCCTTGTTGGCATTGTGGTTCGCCAGCGAGGCCCTTAAGGAAGTCAGAAACCGTAACCAGATGATGCTAAAAGCGCAGACCACTCAATTGTCGTCGGCTCTGGAGGAAAGCAACAGAGCCATCAGCGATGTGCAAGAAGGCATGAAAACCTTGGCGAACCAGGTTCGCGGCCTGCAAGAAG
>JASLZL010000118.1 GCA_030754885.1 Rhodospirillales bacterium
GGCGCGCTCCAGGGCTCCTAATATTGGCCTCGGCCAGCGATGCACCTGGACCCCCTTGGCCTGGATGTTCTTCAGCGCCTCGAATTGAAGGGCCTCCCCCTCGGCCAGTCCGTAGCGCAGATTGTCGCCGCAAACCGTATCGATGCGTGCCTTCTGAACGGCATCGAGCTTTTCCCACTGGTCCAAGTTGACGATCAGAGGAAACAGCGTCGCCGGTTGGTGCCAACCGGGAAGGTAGTAGTGTTTCGCCAGACGATCCAGGCCGAGGGCCCGGTCAATGGCCGGCATCGAGAACTCGGCGGCGTCGAGGGTTCCCGCCTCAAGCGCCATGAAGATATCGCCGCCGGCGAGGGCTACGGTGGTGACACCCATCTTCTCCATAACCCTGGCCCCCAGGCCCGTGATGCGCATGCGCAGCCCCTTAAGGTCGTCGATGATGCGGATTTCCTTGCGGAACCAGCCCGACGCCTCGGGGGCGAGAAGACCGCACGCGATCGCCCGGATGTTATGCCGGCGATAAAGGATTTTCATCAGTTCCTTGCCGCCGCCGAATTCGATCCAGGCCAGATACTCGCCGGCCGTCGGGCCGAAGGGAATGGCGCTGAACAGGCCAATCGCGCTGGACTTGCCCGTTAGCGAGGCCGGAGAGGCAAAGGCGGCATCGATGGCGCCGGACGCCACGGCGTCGAAAATCTGGTCGGTGGGCACCAGGGTTCCTGGCTCAAAGAAGCGGATTTCCATGGTGCCGCCGGAGACCCGCCAAACCTGTGTTTCGAGCCTTTTGGCCAGGGTCCCGAGCTGAGGCAGGCGGGCACCATAGGCGCTGGCCATTTTCCATTGGACGGCCGCTTCCGGGGGCCTTGGAGCCAGCGGAATGGTGGCGATCGATTCGCCGTCCGGCCGCCGTCCCTGGACGTCTATCTTGGCCATGTTCGCGCCGTCGTCGGACGCCAATTCAAGGCGTGGCGAAATCACCGTCACTCCGACGACGACACCGACGACCAGACCGACAATTACCGCGATGATCGAGTTGCGCATGCATCGTTCTCCACACCGCGGGGGCGAACCCCATTCGGCAGTTTCTTTTTGCCAGCCTTTGGTCGGCCGTGCAACCGGCGTTGGCGATCGCCATGGTTTCCCCGCCATGTCCCGGTGCGTTGACGGGGAGAGGGCATATGGCTAGGGTCTCCTCCACCCCCCGCCTATGATGACGAGCTTGTCCCGAAGGAGAATATTATGGCTGCTGTGCGTACCGACTGGAAAGGTGTGTTTACCCCGATCGTCACACCGTTCACCCCCGATGGCGCCTTTGACGAGGACGCCGTTCGCCAGGTTATCGACCAGCAGATCGCCGAGGGCGCCCACGGCATCATCGCCGCCGGCAGCACCGGCGAGTGGTTTTCCATGACCGATGATGAGCGCATCCGTCTGTTCGAGGTTTGCAAAGAACAAGTGGCCGGTCGCCGGCCGCTTCTCGCCGGCACGGCGGCCATTGGCACCGACCAAGCGGTGGCGCTGACCCGGGCGGCCAAGAAAATTGGCTGCGACGGATGCATGGTCCTGCCGCCGCCCTACGCGTTGCCGTCAAGGCGCGAGGTGATCGCCCACTACAAATCCATTGCCGACGTCGGCCTGCCGATCATGCTTTACAACAATCCCAACCGCACTCAGATCGACCTGGTGCCGTCGCTGGCCGACGAGCTTGCCGCGTTCGATGCTGTGGTCGCCATCAAGGACAGCTCCAAGGATCTGTTCCAAAAGGCCGAGACTTGCCACCGGGTCAAGGACCGCCTCGCCGTTTTCACCGGCATGGAGCCTTACGCGATGACCATGATCCAGCGTGGCGTCGTGGGCATCGTTTCGATGATGGCCAACGTCTGCTGCACCCACGTCGTCGCCAATTTCGAGCATTCCTTCGCCGGCCGGTACGCCGAAGCGATACCTCACCAAGACGTCATCGACCGCGCCTTTGAGATCATTTCACGTCATGGTCTCGGCAACTATCCCACGATCAAGGCGATGATGAATGTTCTGGGCCGCAGTGGTGGCGAAGTGCGCCAGCCCTACCTGCCGGCGCCAGATGATGTGCTGGCGAAAATTAGGGATGAGCTGGCGGCAATTGGGCTGACCGCCGCGACCGTGGGCAATAAGGCCGCTGCTGAATAAATCGTGTCATCGCTCGTGCCCACGAGGGACCAGGTGTTCCTCGACCATGTCGGCTTGTTCGTACCCGACCTGAAGGGCTCGCCTGAACGCTTTGCCGACCTTGGCTTCACCCTGACGCCGCCGGCGCGCCACGGCGATGCCGGGGCCGGGCCGAGCGGCACTGGCAACCGCTGCGCCATGTTCGGTACCGGATACCTGGAGATTTTAGGAGCGACCGGCGAGGATACGCCTCTGGCGCGGCAACTGCACGCCGGGCTTGATCGCTATCCCGGCCTGCACCTGATCGCCTTTGCCGTCGCTGATGCCGAAGCGCATCATGAAGCCCTGCCGGAAAGGGGCTTCGAAGTACAAGAAATGGTCCGCCTTCGCCGTTCGGTGCCGACCGATGAGGGCGAAGAGACGGCGCGTTTCGACGTCGTCCGTCCGCTTGCCGGTACGATGCCCGAAGGGCGCATCCAGATGCTCACCCACCACACGCCGGAGCTGGTCTGGCAGCCGCGCTATCTGGATCACGCCAACGGCGCCTTGGCGCTGACCGGCGCCCTGGTCGCGGTCGATGACGTGGCCGAGGCCGCCGCCCGCTTCGCCCGCTTCGTCGACCGGACAGAGTCAATCGGCGATGGACGGAAGGACATGGTGTTGGACCGGGGTCGCATCGCCTTTGTCGAACCCGGGCGCCTCGGCGAGCGGTTGGCGGGAGTCACGGCGCCGTCCGTGCCTTATATCGTGGCGATGAGCCTGGAAACGGCCAATCTGGAAGCGACAAAGCGCTTTTTCGATGGCCGGGATATCCCCTGGGGGTCCCTGGACGGAGGCCGCATCAGGGTCCCCGGCTCGGCGGCGCTCGGCGCGCATTTGGTCTTCCACGAACCAGACGCCGGACCCGGTTGGTGATTCCTTAGATCACCGGCGTCAGCAGCGGCTTGCCATCGAAATAGGCGCACAGGTTGTCGGCCGCCATTTGAGCAAAGATCATCCGGCCCTCTTTCGTTTTCCAGGCTGCATGCGGCGACACTACCACGTTCTCCGCCGCCAGGAATGCTTCCGGCACATTGGGTTCGTCGTCGAACACGTCGAGCGCCGCCGCACCCACGGTCCCATCCGCCAAGGCCGTCGTGAGCGCCGCCATGTCGACACAATGGCGTACTACGTTGACCAAGATACCCTCGGGCCCCAGGGCCTCAAGGACGGCCTTGTTAACTACGTGGTGCGTCTCAGGGATGGTCGGGCAGGTGATGACCAGAAAATCGACGGTAGTGGCCATCTGCAACAGGTCGGGACAGAAACGGTAGGGAACGTCGTCGAAGGCTTCGGGTTCGTGATAGTGGATATCCATGGCGAACCCCTCGGCGCGCAGGCCGACCCGCCGGCCGATGCGGCCCAGGCCGACGATGCCGATTTTCTTTCCCGACACCCGGGTGGCGAAGGGAAACCCGCCCTCCAGCCACTTGCCGGCGCGAATGAAACGGTCGCCCTCGCAGATGCGCCGCGCCGCGGCAAGCATAAGGCCGATGACCAGGTCGGCGACGTCGTCGATGGAAATGGCCGGCGCGTTGGTGAGACGGATGCCGCGTCGGCGCAGAAGCTCCAAGGGAAAGCGGTGCATGTGGCCGCCCGGGACGGCAATCATTTCAAGCTTGGGCAAGGCGTCGATCAGGCTTTCGGCGACACCTCGGTTGGTGGTCGCCAGCATGCCGCGGATGCGCTCCGCCACGTCGCTGGGTACCGCCTCGGCACCCTTTCCCTCGGCCAGCTTGTGGATGGTGAAATGGGGTTCCAGGAGCTCCACGATGGGCAGCACCGTAGAGGCGTCCTCAAGGAACAGGATTTCCGGTTTCATGGCTCTATCCACCCGCCGTCAGTCGAACCGCTCGACGGTGTACTTGGCCAGCCGGTCTTCATCGACGTCAATGCCGAGACCGGGGCCGTCGGGCACCATCACATGGCCTTCCTTCACCGGATAGGGTTCGGCCAACAGGTCCTCTTTTAAATAGTAGACGGCCTGGTAAAATTCGCAGCCGAGAGGAAAGTTGCCAGTCGCTGCGATCATATGGGTGCCGGCCAAGTGGGCTATTCCGGTCTCGAACATGGAACCGCCGTAACACGAGATACCGGCGGCATTGGCGATCGCCGCGATTTCCTTGCCGCGCAGCATGCCGCCGCTTTTCATCACCTTGATACTGATCAGATCGACGACGCGCCCGGCGGCGACGCCGAGCGCCTGGCTCGGCGAAAACACCGTCTCGTCGGCCATGACCGGGGTATCCAGCGCACGGGTGATCTCGGCCAGGGCCTCAACCTTGTCCATGGGAACGGGCTGTTCGATAAAGGTGGGGTGGAAGGCCTCAATGTCGCGCAGCTTGATGATGGCGTCGAAGACGTCCATGCCCTGATTGTAATCGACCCGGATATCGACATCCCCGGGTAACTCGGTGCGCAGCTTCTCCAGGCGCCGGATGTCTTCGGCGTGGCCGGCGAAACCGGTCTTTACCTTGAAGATGCGGTGGCCGGTGGCGCAAAGCTCCTTGGCGATCTCGATATCGGCGTCGATGTCGGGATTGGCGATCGAGAAGCTGAGCGGAATTTCGGTGCGGTAGGCGCCGCCGAGCAGGTTGTATACGGGTGTCTTGAGCGCCTTGCCCATGACGTCGAAGAGCGCCATTTCCATCGCCGCCTTGGCTTCCTCGCAATGGACCACGGTCTTGTCGGCACTTGCCAGAAGCCACTCGATGCGAAATGGGTCGGCGCCGATCAAAAGCGGTCGCAGATGGACGTGAAGTGCTGCGACGCTCGCCTCTGCTGTGCCCGTGAATACGGGCCAGGGCGCGGCCTCGCCCCATCCCGTGATGCCGGCGTCGGTGTCGATCTTGACGACGACGATGCGGGCCTTGTCCGAAACATCGCCCGAACCCTGTCGGCGTACTGTCTTGACGGGAATGTCGACGGTGAAGACGGAAAGGCCGGTGATCGTGATGCCGCTCATGGTGTTACGCTCTCTCTCTATGTTGGTTATTGGTAGGCGCCGGTCAGTTGCCCAGTTGCAACGCTGAGACCATGGATCGCAAGGTCGCCAAGACGCTTGGTGCGACCACGGCGGCGGTTTTCTTGTTGGTCGGGGACGGCCGGTTGTGGGCTACCATTTCCAGGCCAACCACGTCGGATTGGACCTCGACCCGGTGGATGACGCCGGGGATGCCGTCATCGGCCCATAACTCGACGACGGTATTGTCGAGGCCGGCGCCGGCCAGGCTGAGGGTGGTGGCGACGTTCAAGTGGCGGGGAAAGGCCGCCGACGCTTCGCGCGCCGTGCCGGTGAAGACGTGCACCGGTTCGGCCGGCGGGGTCGAGAAGTCAAAGCCCTTGGCGATGATGTAGTCCTCCTTGGCCAGCGATTCGGGCCGCATGCGAGAGGTCAGCTTGGCACCCTTGATGCCGCCTTCCTTGGCGCTCCGGACGAGGTCGAGGCCGGGCAGGGCGCCGCTTGAGATGCGGATGACGCCGCCGTGCGTCTCGGCCAGTTCGATCAAGTCGAGATTAGCGCCGAGCGCCCCGGCGCTCACCGCCACCAGGGTCTTGCCGGCCGTCAGCGCGACCCGCGCGATCTCGGCGAAGGCATCGTAGGTGGCGCACTCGACGATGACGTCGGCGTGCTCGGGCAACTCGGCCAGGGGCACAACCTTGGTCGGAGGCTTCAGACCAGCGCCGAACCGGCGTGCCTTCTCGGGGTCCTTGCTACAGATCGCCGTCAAGTGGATTTCGGGTATCTCCCCCGCCGCCAGCCTGGTCGCCACGGTGCCCCCGACGTTGCCCAGGCCGGCAACCGCGACCCG
Source organism: Rhodospirillales bacterium (assembly GCA_030754885.1). Lineage (GTDB taxonomy): Bacteria > Pseudomonadota > Alphaproteobacteria > Rhodospirillales > JASLLZ01 > JASLLZ01. The sequence goes on from JASLZL010000118.1 coordinate 5,997, forward strand.
CATGGGGGTGTCCTTTGAATACAGCAATGCGCTCACGCTTGGTCCTCTCTCTTCGGGTGGGTTACGTTTCCGCCGTTTGGCCCAGGAGGTCGGCGAATTCCTTCAAGTTCGGCGCATCGGGCAGTCCGGCGACAGCCTTCAGAAGGGCGGCAACCCTATCGGACGGCGCGACGGCGGACACCAGAGACGTGAACTTGGCCGCCAAGTCGTCCTCGCTCAGGGGCGATGCGGGATAGCCGCGCGCGATGTCGTTGCGCCGCTTCAAGGTGCGGCCGTCGCGCGTTGTTACCTCAATCACGGTGGCGTAGAAGTCGGGGAACGCGTCTTCCAGCTCACCTTCGTCGGCGACGACGCGAGTGCGCCGGCTAAGCTCGGCCAGAGCCGGATCGGTTTCCCTGCGGTCTTCGAAGAAAACGCCGACCCGGACCTGGCGGTCAGCTACCGCGACGGGCAGGATGTACTGGGCCGAGTGGCTTCTGAGTGGATTGTCGTCGATACAATGGACGCCGGAGCTTGGGAAGTGCATGACCAGGCTTTCGATGTCGCCGGGCGCAAGGTCCTCTTCGCGCACGATATCGAGAAGCGCATCGACGCCGGGGTGCAGGAAGGCGACACACGAAAATGGCTTGATGGCAAGCTCGGTGACGCCGTCCCAGGTTGTGCCAAGGTCCGCCGTCAACAGCTCGGGCTTGGCGTCCCGGCTAAAGGCGTGGAAGACCGTGTGTCCATGGTCGAAGACGGATACCGGCCCGCCGAAACCGGCCTCGGCGAGCAGGGCCGCCGTAATTCCGTTGCGCGCCGCCATGCCCATCTGGAAGGGCCGGGCGTTCTCCGTCGGGTCGCTCTCCCAAGCCATCATCCCCGAGGCCTGGCAGGCGGAGAGGCCGAAGGCGCGGACCATGGCCTCGGCATCAAGGCCGAGCAAGAAGCCCGCTGCGGCGGCGGCGCCGAAGGTGCCGCAGACCGCCGAAGGATGAAAGCCCAGCCCATATTGTTGGGCCGGGCCGATGGCCATGGAAACCCGGTACTCGACCTCGCAGCCAAGCGCCACGGCGGCGAGGAACGCCTCGCCCGATGCATCCGTGCGTTCGCCCACCGCCAGTGCCGTCGGGATGAGGACAGCGATCGGGTGCAAGATGGCCCGGGGGTGATAGGGCTCAATATCACAGGCATAGCCCAGGGTGCCGTTGGCCAGCGCCGCGTTGACGCAATCCGTCTTGAAGCCGTGGCCGACCACGGTTGCCTGCCCCGTGCCGCCGTGTTCGCGAGCAAACTCGGCGATGAGAGGACCGGTGGAGTAAGCCGGGTTGGCCGCCGTCAGCATGGCCCCGGTGCCGTCCCTGACCACGCTCAGGATGCGCTCCTTGACCGTATCGGGCAGGAGGGCAGGGCGGAACGTCCCGACAAAGGCCGCCAAGGCCTCGGTCAACGGCGCTGAGTTTGTTGTCGCAGTCATCGGCTTTACCGTTCGCGAAAATCGCGTGGCGCGCTGCCCGGATGGCCGAAGTCGCGGGGCGCCAGGCCGGCATGGAACCAGCAGATGAAGCTGTAGATGTCATAGACCGGGAGCGCGGTATGTTCGCTGAGCGCCCGCGAGAAGGGCACCATGTTGGTGGTCTCCAGGACAATGGCGCCGACGTCGGGGTGATTGGTCCGCATCTCGTCGCCGGCATCAAACATGTCTTGTTCGGCGGCGGCCAGGTCGAATTCCGGCTGGTCCTTAACGAAGGTGCGCTGTAGCTCTCGCCCATGCTCGCAGCCGACGACCGGGGTATCGAGCGGCGCCCCGGCTGCTTTCAGGTGCTCTTCGGTCAACAGCGATGCCGTCTCGGTGATGATGCCGACCCTCTTGCCGGGCGGCAGCAGGCGTTGGACGAACGGCACCTGCATCAGCGACGAAGACGCCACCGGCACCGGGCAGCGGGCGCGCAGGCCCTCTTGGATGACCGAGAGATACCCGCAGCTTGTGGCGATGCCGTCAGCCCCTTGGGCGACCAGATCGTCGGCGCCGGCAACAAAGGCCTCCAGCAGGTCTTTGGCCTTGTCGACGATGACGGTCTTGAAGGTGGCGCCGCGAATGACCTTGTAGAGCACCGGAAAGGGCCACGTCAGGGCGTTGCCTATGTCTCCGGGGACGCGCGGGAAGCGGGTCTCCATGATCAGGATGCCGACCCGTGCCCCATAGATGGTCTTGCCGCCAAAGGCCTTGCGTTCCCCCATTCGTTGGTCTCCCTGATTTTGCCGCCGCCGCGAAGACTAGGCGAATTCGGATCATTGAACAACGGTGGCGGCCCAATTTGCGGGTTGCGCCAAAATCTGTGGCAATCCCCCAACCCTGGACTATGCTATCGGCCATTCCATCGCCCTATTGGTAAGGACACCACGACCGATGAAACTGACCCGCGCGGAACAAGAGATGCTGGACGGTACCCATGGCGAGGCCCAGCGCCGCGCCATGGAGGGCCTGGTCCAACTGGGCGATGCCTTTGGTGCCGAGGACATGGTGGAAATCGGCTATGCCCACGTCCATCCCGGCATGGCGCTCTATGCTCAGGACGTGGAGCTGATGGAGGAACTGGTCGAAATTGGCGCCAAAATGGTGGTGCCGACCTCGGCCAATGTGACCAACGTCGATACCGACAATTGGCGCCTGACCGGGGCGCCGGAGAAGTTGGCACGGCTACACCAGCGCGGCGTCGAGGCGCATACCAAGTTGGGCTGTGCCAGCGCCATGACCTGTACGCCCTATTGGGCCGGTCACTGGCCGACCTGGAACACCCATATGACGTCGATCGAATCGGGAGTGACCGTCTTTTGCAACTCGGTCCTCGGCGCGCGTTCCAACCGCGATGGTTTCTTCTCGGTTTATGCCGGGATGACCGGGCGCTATCCGCGCTTCGGCTATCACCTGGATGCGATGCGCGTCGGCACCCACTTGGTGCGTGTCGAGGCGCCCCTGGAAACCACCGCGGACTTCAGTTGCCTGGGCTTCCACGTCGGCAAGATCGTCGGCACCGAAGTTCCGGTCTTCACCGGCTTCGAGCACCGGCCCCGCCTCGACGACCTGGACTCCATGGGGGTCACGCTGGCGGTCTCGGGCGGCGTTTCGATGTTCATCGTGCCCGGGATCACGCCACCCTATGCGAGTGTCGAGGCGGCCTTTGCCGGGACCAAACCGGTTGAAGAGATTGCGGTCAAGCAATCGGATATCGAGGCCGTTTATGACATCTTCGCCGGCGATGCCGGCAGTGCCGTGGACTTCGTTCACCTTGGCTGCCCCCACGCCTCGTTCGAGGAGATGAAGGACTATGCCGGCCTGCTGGCCGGCAAGAAGGTCAACGACGGGGTCGAGATGTGGGTGACGACCAGCCGCGGCGTCCGCTCCATGGCGGCCGAGGCCGGGCTCCTCGCCACCATTGAGGGTGCTGGGGCCAAGGTCATCACCGATACCTGCCCCATGTCGTGCCACTTTGCCCGCACAACGTCGCCGGACGCCGATATCGAACTGCCAGAGCCGCATATGCGCACCATGGTCCTTGATTCAGCTAAGCAGGCCAAGTACGTGCGCGACATGGTGCGCTGCGAGACCCTGATGACCAGTACCGAGGCCGCCGTCGAGACCGCTGTCACCGGGCGCTTCGTGCCGCGATTTGGGCAGGGCGGCGGAGGAGGCGTGTCATGAGCGGCACCCGAGAAATACGCGGCCGCGGCATCGTCAAGGGCCAGGCCGAGGGCCCTGCACTGGTGTCGCGCAACGAGGTCTCGTTTCTTGGCGATCTGGACATCCGCACCGGCGAGGTGGTGGGTCAGGGCGCCAGCCTGAAGGGCGAACGGGTCGGCGGCACAGTCCTGATCATGCCCCACACGGTGGGCTCAGCCGGGGTCTGGCGGTTCCTCTATCAGCTCTTCGTGCACGGCACCCACCCGGCTGCCATCATCACCAAGACCCTACCCGATTCATCCCTGGTGCAGGGTGCCATCCTGGCCAAGGTCCCCGTCGTTTGCGAACCCGCCGAAGACGTGCTCGAAGTCATCAAGAGTGGCGACCGTGTTGAAGTGGACGGCACCGAAGGCGTCATCCGGGTAACGCCGGCCGGGTAGGGGAGGGGCGAGGCGCCGCGCCCCGCGATCGCCGGACCTTATCCAAGCGACGTGCCGGCGTCCACGTTCAGGCATTCGCCGGTTATCAGCGCCGCGCCTTCGACCAGCCAAAGGACAGTTTCGGCGATGTCGTCGGGCGTGGTGACGCGCCCCAGCCTCGACCGTTCTTCGGCGTTCTGGATGATCTCTTCATAGCGTTCGGGGCCGACGCCATCGAGGACCCAGCGGCCCTTGATGTATTCGGGGCAGACGGCGTTGACCCGGATCTCGGGCGCCAGGGTCCGGGCAAGCGACTTGGTCATCGTGTTGAGAGCCCCCTTGGACGCCGCGTAGGCGATGCAGCTGCCGTCGCCGACGAAACCCGACATCGACGATATGTTGACGATCGCACCCTCGCCCCGAGCCTTCATGTGGGGTGCGGCGGCGCGGCTCATCTGAAACGGACCGACTACGTTGACAGCGAAGATGCGCTGGAAATCATCCCCGTCCAGCCCGTCAAGGTCGGCGTGATCGACGAACTTTGTAGTGCCGGCGGAGTTGATCAAAACGTCGACCCGGCCCCAGCGTTTGACGGCGGTTCGAACCATGCGGACGCAGTCCTCGTCGCTGGCAACGTCGCCGTGGCAGGCGAGAGCTTGGGCGCCCTGCGCCTCACAGTCGGCCACCACCGCGTCCGCTTGGGTCTGGCTGCGTGAGTAGCCGACCAACACGTGGCACTTCTTAGCGGCCAGAGCCCTGGCGCTTGCCCGGCCCACCCCGGTGGCCGCCCCGGTGACGATCGCAACCGCGCCTTGAAGGTTCATGAAATTCCCCCGTCGTTTAGTTGCCGGGACCACGGCTGCTGATAGGCCACACCGTTTCGACCCGGCCGTCGCGGATACCAAGATAGTGGTCATAAAGGTTCGCGGTCGTGTTGCAGTGGGCGGGGATGAGGAAGAACTTGTCGCCAACCTGGACGTCGAGGTTCATGTCGTGAAGGATCAGCCGACCGTGTCCGTCGGACGCTTTTTCGTATTCCAGGCCCGGCGTGTCGCGCACCAGAGGCAGGCCGCTGTCCAACGAAATCGCGCGGTTGCTGGCGTCCGTCAGGACCCGCTGCGGGGCCGGGCGGCTCACCACCTGAGTGTAGACGAACAGACTTTGCTCGAAATCCTCGAACGGGCCGCCGTCCTCGGCTTGGTTATCGGTGTAATCGGTGTCCATGAACACGTAGGTGCCTACCTGAAGTTCGGTAAACACGCCGCTTTCCATCTCAAAGCGGTAGGACGCCGTACCGGCGCCGGTCACCGTTTCGGTAATCAATCCGTCCCGTTCGAGGACCTCCAAGGTACGCCGAACCTTCGCGGCCGAACCTTCGATGAGTTTCCGCCGCCGGGCGAACTCCCGGACATGCTGGACCGGGCCGTGATAGGCCTGGAGACCGCCAAAGCGGAGCCCCGGGGCCTCGGTGATCGCCCGCGCCAAGGGAAGGGCGGGTTCGCCCGGCTCGACACCGCAGCGATCGGTGCCGACGTTGATTTCGACCACGACCCGCAACTCGACGCCAAGTTCCTGGGCCACGTCACCGAGGGTGGCAATGGCATCGAGGCTATCAACGCAAACACCGATCCGTGCCCGACGTGCCAGAGACGCCAATCGAACAACCTTGCGCCGATCGACGATCTCGTTGCTGACAAACACGTCGGTCACGCCGCCGTCGACCATGGCCTCCGCCTCACTGACGTTCTGACAGCACACGCCGACGGCGCCCAAGTCCACTTGGCGCCGCGCGATGTCGGCGGATTTGTGGGTTTTGACGTGGGGACGAAGATTGATGGCCGAATCGGCAACCTCATCGGCGATGCGTTGCAGGTTGCGTTCGAAAGGGTCGAGCTCGATGATCAGTGCCGGAGTGTCAACGTCTTCAAGAGGAAGTCCTATTTCCACGGGCGGTGGGATGGTCATGACCAGGCCTCCTATGCGCGCCACCCACCTATCGGGATTCCGTCCAACTTTCGGAAAATGCCAGGGCGCAGGTGCTGAAGGGTCTTTCTTCGCGTTCTCGTGGCCAGGGTTGGCCCGTCGCCTCGACCCCGTTGAGGGTCAAGCGCGCGCCAAGGGCGGGAACCAGAACCGTGCATACGCCATAGGGCTTGTCCGGTTGCGCGTTGGGTTGGGTGTGGATGAGCAACGGATCACCGATGTCGTGCCAGGTGAGAGTCATGTCGTCGTCCCTGGCCTTGATGCGCTCGGTCCAGAAATAACGCGGATCGCCTGATTTGGTGAAACGGGCGTCGATAACGGGGATCGCGGTGTCGGCTGTCTCGGCGTTAATCATTCCCTGAATGGTGGTTTGAAGCCAGCGCGCCATGGCGATGTTGTCGGCGTAAATGCGCCACCGGTTCTCCGTCAGTTCGCTCTTGACGTAGAGCACGTGGCCGGGACCGGCCGGGCTAAAGAGGACCCGCCAGAAGCTGGCGTTGGTGGTGTAGGCGTCGTCGTCGGTCTCGCTGAGGCGGATAAACGGGTTCTCGCCCGTCAGGACGACGCGATTGGGATCCGCGGTACTCATGGCGTTTCCTCCGGTCTTGTTGCCGATGTCGGATCGTAGACGAGAATGGGACACCATGATAGCGTGCCGGCCCAACGACGTTGCCATGAGAGCAAGGCTAGGGTGCGCCAAGACGCCCCAAGGGAGGATACATGAAACCCGAAGTCCTGATGATCATCGCCAAAACCAATCCGGTTCAGCTTGAGCCAGCGGTCGAGGCCGAATACACCGTCCACAAGCTGAACCAGACGGAGATGGCCGACTGCGAGTCCCATATTGGTGAGTACAAGGACCGCGTGCGCGCCTTGATTACCCAGACGGCGCCAGGTGCCGACGCCACGTTGATCGGAGCGCTTTCGAAGCTGGAGATTATTGCCTGTTCGGGTGCCCATGTTGATGCCATTGATCTTGCCGCCGCCGAGGCGCGTAACATCCCGGTTACCAATACGCCGGGGATCTCCTACGACGACGTCGGCGACTACGTCATGGCCCAGATCCTGGCCACATCGCGGCGCTTCTCCGAGGCCGACCGCTTCGTGCGTTCAGGACGCTGGCACAACGAGGCGATGGGGTTCGGCCACCGCGTCAACAACAGAAAACTCGGTATCGTCGGTCTTGGCCCCATCGGCCGCGTCGTTGCCAAGCGCGGGCGGTGCTTCGAAATGGACGTTTGTTACACCGACGTGAAACAAATTGCGGACGTGCCTTATCGCTACTTCGACGATTTGGTGGAGATGGCGCGTGAAGTCGACTTCATGGCCGTCACTTGCAAGAGCGGGGCCGCAACCCATCACCTCATCGGCGCACCGGTGTTCGAGGCCCTGGGGCCGACCGGGGTCTTCGTCAACATATCGCGCGGCGTGGTGGATGACGCGGCGCTGATCAAGGCGCTGGGCGAGGGCGTCATACGCGGTGCCGGCATCGACGTCTTCGAGACCTCACCCCATGTGCCCGAAGAGCTATTGCGTCTCGACAACGTGGTTCTGTCGCCGCACGTCGCCGGCAACACCGAAGAAGTGACCCAGGCCCAAAGCGACCTGGTGATGGCCAACCTTAGTGCCCATTTCGCCGGCCAGCCCCTGCTTAACCTGGTGGAACCGGGGTCTCATTGAATGGAGCCCAACGGCGTCAATTCGGCGGAGAAGTTAGAAGTTCTGCTGGTTTGCGAAGACCCACCCCAAATGCTTCCCGCGCTGGAAAAACATTTCGAGGTGCATGTGCAGTTGGACGCCCACATATCCGACGCGCTTCCCGCCGCCGCCAAGCACGTTTGCGCCTTGGTGACGGGAACCCTGGTCGGGGCCGGCCAACGGCTTATTAATTCCCTACCCGATATTGAAATTATCGCGTGCACGGGCGGCCACGTGGACCGCATCGATATGGCGGCCGCCCGGGTGCGCGGCATCCCCGTGACCAACGCGCCCGGAATTTCGGCCCCCGACGTCGCCGACTTGGGATTGGCCTTAATTCTTGGTGTGTCGCGGCGCTTGATCGAGAGCCACCACTTCGTTCGCGACGGGCGCTGGCCGGAAGGCGGGATGGGCTTTGGACGCCGCGTCGGCGGCAAGAAAGTGGGCATCCTAGGCCTTGGCGGCATTGGGCGCATTATAGCGCGCCGCGTCCATGCCTTCGACATGGAGGTTTGTTACTCGGGCCCGGGGCGCAAGGACGATGTGTCCTATCCCTTCTTCGACGATCTGTCGGAAATGGCGCGTCATGTGGATTATTTGGTGGTTTGTTGTCCCGAATCGCCGCAAACGCGCCACCTGGTTGATATGCCGGTGCTTCGGGCATTGGGGCCGGAAGGCATGCTGATCAACATCGCGCGTGGCGCCATTGTTGATGAGGCAGCGCTTATCGAGGCACTTGCTCAAGGTATTATTGCCGGCGCCGGGCTAGACGTTTTCGAAGACGAGCCCCACGTGCCCGAGGCTTTGACCGCCATGGATAATGTCATTCTTCAGGCCCATGTCGGCGCCTTTACCACCGAGGCGAAACTGGAGATGGTGGACGTTACAATGAACAATCTGCTTAACCACTTCGCGGGCCAGCCCCTGCCCAATCCGGTTGGGTAAACCCAAGGGAGGAAACTGTGATTACGGACGTCGTCGACCTCAGCTTTCCCATCCACGAGGACATGCCGACCGACGACCTGGGACCCAAGTTCTGGACGCGGCTCGGCCATGCCTACACGCGCCAGATATACCAAAATACCCAGTCCCGCGCCGGGCGCGTCTTTTTCATGACCGACCACATCGGCACCCACTTGGACGGCCCTTTGCGCTTCGATCCCAAGGGCATGGCGGTCGAGGAATTGGCGTTGGAGGACGTGATCCTGCCGGCCCGTGTCTTCGACCTGCGTCACGTCGGGCGGGGCGGCGAGATTGGACCTGACGAGCTGGAGGCCGCCGGTGTAAAAGTGGCGGAGCGCGAGGCGGCGGTGCTTTGGACCGGCCACGACCTTCATTATGACAGCCCTGATTACTTCTGGAATCGGCCGCGCCTGTCAACGGTTGGCGCGGAGTGGCTGGTCGCTAAGAGAGCGCGGATGGTGGCCGCTGACTTCCCCGGCATTGGTGCGCCGAACGACGACCGCTATGAGGTTAAGCGCATCTTGCACCGGGGCGGCGCGCTAACCGTCGAACTATTGTGCAACCTGGACAAGGTGGAGGGGCGGGCCTGGACCTTGGCGGCGGCGCCTTTGCGGATCCGGGGCGGCACCGGCTCGCCCTTGCGCGCCGCGGCCCTGGTCGGCCCGCCGCCGGCACGCCTCATCGACCTGACTTTGGACATCTACAAGGAAATGCCGTCGCTTGGCGCGGTTCCCACCTATTGGTCGCGCGCCACTCACGCCATCACCGAGCATTTTTACAAAGGCGAGCTTTCCTATCAGACGACGGCTCTTTTTCTCAGCGAGCACGCGGGCACCCATTTCGACGTGCCCTACCATTTCGACCCCGCCGGACGCGCCATGGAGGACTTCGCCCTTTCCGAACTTGTGGTGCCAGCCCGTGTTCTCGACTTAACCCACAAGCAGCCCCTGGAAGCCATTGGCGCCGACGACCTGGAGAAAGCCCTGGCCAAGAGCGGGACAACGATCGAGCCGGGCGACGGCGCGGTGGTGTGGACGGGCCATTCGCGCAATTACTACACGCGCGACGACTACACCACCCATCGCCCGTTCATCAGCATTGACGGGGCCGAGTGGCTGGTGGCGAAAAAGCCCGCCGTCGTAATCACCGACCTTATCGGTCTCGACCCGCCGGGCGACCTGACTTCACCCATCCACAATGCCCTGCTGTGTAACGGGCTGTGCATGCTCCAAGTGCTGACCAACCTCGGCGAGCTGGCAGAAGGCGAGTGGCGCATTGCCATCTTTCCCTTGAACTTGACCGGCGGCACCGGCGCGCCGTTGCGCGCCTTCGCCTTCCCCGATACGTGACGGTGTGGGCGATCCGCCGATGGTCGCGGCGGGCACCAAGTGCTAGTCTTCGTTTGTTGCCGTGAACCGTTCCCCGCTTGAGGGGTTTCATAGGGTGTGAGCAGGCGATGACGAATAAATCACGGATCGGCACTGGCAAGGGCGCTAAGGCGGAGCGCACGGCGGAACAAAATCAAGAACGCCGAAAGGTCGCCCGGCCTGAGTTCAATGTTTCCGAGACAGGCCTAGGCCAAGGTATTTCCGAGTGAAACGCCGAAGGAGCCTATCCCTATCGCGAGAAGATGAGGCGCAAGGTCTATGAGCGCCGCAAGAACGATTTGCAGATCGAGAAGTATCGGTTCTTGAAGTGACAACAAATCAAGGCGATAGTGGGTTCCAAGTGCCACGGC
>JASLZL010000119.1 GCA_030754885.1 Rhodospirillales bacterium
CCTCAAAACCCCTGCTTCCCTTTCACCCATCGGGTGAGCCATATCAGCACCCCAAATCCGCCTGTAACGTTATGATTCTTATACCAGAATCCGGGTGCGCTGTCGTCAAATCACATGCTCATCTGGGCAATGCGGGCTTGACGGCGTTGGACATGAGGTTGAGTAGGATCTGCTTGAACCGCGTGTAATCGGCGTGGACCGAGGGAAGGTTCACGGCTTCGTCGGCGATGACGATCTCGATGCCGCGGTCCTCCGCCAAGGGCTGAACCAAGGTGTGGCATTCGGCTATCGCTTTTATTGGTCTGACGTCTTCGATGGAGAGCGACAATTTCCCGGCCTCGATCTGGGCTAGTTCCAGGACCTCGTTGATCAGTTGCAAAAGGTGGTTGCCGCCCTTGAGGATATTGTGGACACATTCCTTCTGTCCTTCGGTCAGGGGCTCCTTGGTATTGAATTCCAACAACTGGGCACGGCGTTCATCGGGGTCCGCAGTTCGTGGCTCATCGACGACAGGAATTCGGACTTCGCCTTGTTGGCGTCGTCGGCCTGGTGGCGGGCCTGCTTAAGCTCGGTAATATCGACATGGATGCCGACCCATCCGCCGTCGGGCAGCCGGCTGACGGCGATGCGGACCCAGCGGTCGCCGATGAGTGGCTGCTCGAAGGCCTCGTCGCTCATTCGCCCCTTGGACAGGCGCCGGGTTACCCATGCCTCGATGTCTTCGTCTTCCTGGGCGTCGGTGTATTCTCCCCGTTCGGCACCGGCGCGCAGGAAGTCGTCAAACCGGGCGCCGGCAAGGACGGCGTCCCGGGATTTGGGATAGAGGCGGGCAAATTTGCTATTGAACAGGACGATCCGGTTTTCGGCGTCGCACATGACAAAGCCGTCGGCGATGTTTTCGATCGCCGCCGACAACAATTCCTGGCTTCGACGCAGTTCTTCCTCGGCCAACACGCGTTCGGTGATGTTGCGAACGATGCCGGTAAACCGGACCTCGCCCTGGCTCCGGGATTCACTGACCACGATGTGCATGGGAAACGCGGTGCCGTCCTTGCGCAAACCGACCAACTCGCGGCCGGTGCCGATGATTCCGGCTTCATGGGTATCCAGGTACTTTCGCAGGTATCCGTCGTGCTCTTCGCGGTAGGGGTCCGGCATCAGCATCTTGACGTTGCGCCCGACGACTTCCTGGCTCGAATAGCCGAAGATATCCTGCGCCGCCCGGTTGAAGGTTTCGATAATGCCCGAGACATCGATGGTGACGATCCCGTCGGCCGCCGTATCGACGATCGTACGGGTGCGGTCCTCGCTGGCGGCAAGCTCGTCGGTGCGTTGGCGGACCAGGATTCGAATACTTGATTCGCGGCCGGCGGCGGAAATCATATAGGTGGTAAAGAGCCCGGTGAACAGAAATCCCGCGGCCAGCACACCCCAGGCCAACCACGGCGCCTGCGGCTCGAAGTATCCCGGAACCGGCGCGAAGACGATTTCCCACTGACGATTCCCCATCGATAAAAAAGCGGATTCATGGCCTGCGCGCCGCAACGCGTCCTCACTCTTCGGCGTACTCCCGCCGGCTCCCGCGCGGGCGGAGTGGTAGTAGAGGAACCGTGACCCCGGCGCCCCTCCTTGATCAAAGAAATATATGTCGAGGCCGCTTGGGGGTGCGCTCATTTTCCTGATAGTGGCTTCGACCAGATTCTCGATGCGGAAGACCCCGAGGGCAAAACCCTCAACGTTCTCTCGGCGCTGGCGTGGGGTGTCATGGGGCGCGGCCTTGCGGAAGATCGGAAGGAATGCCAGAAAACCAAACTGATCGCCGGTTTCCTGGACCAGCCGCACGCGCCCGCTGACCGCAAGCCGCCCGGTGATGCGCGCCTTGCTCAGTGTCGACAGGCGGGCCGCGTCGGAACCCAGGTCGAACCCCAGCACCCGTTCGTTTCCGGCCCGGGGGACGACGTAAAAGACGGGGAAGTAGGCATCCCGTTCTCGCGCCGGCACCAGGTTCCCGTCCGCGTCCCTCTCCGTGATGGCAAAGTCCGCGATCCCGTCCCGGCGCGCCCGCGCCTCGTATTCCTGGCGCGTCTCCGCCGTAACGCGGGGAATCCATTCCAAAGCCTGGATGCCGGGCTGGCGGCGCAGAAATCCGCCGGTGAAGGTATCGAACTCATGGCGCGACACGAAACTTGAGGCGGCGTAGAAGCTGTTGATGGAATTGAGGATATTAAGATAGTCCGCCATCGCCCGGTCCATGGCCGTGGCGTACCTGTCGCTGGCGACGCTGAGGGCGTTCTGGGCCTTAACTTCGCCCCAGCGCTGGGTGAAGATAAAGCCGCTCAGAGTAATGGCGATGCCGATGGCAACGATGATGCCGGCCCAGGTGTATTGGAGAGCCGGGGAATTCCAGTTGACCTTTGTTTCTTTTTCGGAGCCTACGAACATGTCTTATCCGTGTCTGCCGCCCAAGAAGGGACCGACGGCAATCCGTCATGACATTCTACTACACTCAATTTGTCAAACGGGCCAGTCTCGTTCCTGTTGATTATCTAGGGTGCCAGGATCACGATTAAAACCAATTCGTGCGCCGTGCCGCGTGTGATGCGGGATTGCCCCAAACCCCGCGGCGGCGTACATTGCGCCGCTCGTCAGGCGCGATTGGGGCGTAGCCAAGCGGTAAGGCATCGGGTTTTGGTCCCGTGATCCCAGGTTCGAATCCTGGCGCCCCAGCCAACGCAAAACCCCGCCCCCGTGGCGAGGTTTTGCATTGTTTCCCTACGGCGCATGGGGCTGCCATCCCTTGACCATGCTCAGCGGCAAGGCGATGATGATATTGTCCTTTCCAGCGAGGGAAGCTCCGTGACCGCCAAGAATCTTTCCGCCGCCGACGTGGCGCTTCCCCGCTTTGAGCCCGGCGACGCCGAGGACGGAGACGCGTTCTCATTGTCCAGCCACGCCCGTGCGCGCGAGGCTCTTGAATTTGCTCTCTCGGTGAAGGGCTCCGGCTTCAATATTTTCGTTCTTGGCGACGATCACAGCGGTCGCATGACGGCGACATTCGATTTCATGCGCGCCTTTGTGGAGCAACGCCCGGCACCCGACGACTGGCTCTATCTCAACAACTTCGCCTACCCTCACAATCCCAAGCCTCATCGCCTGCCGGCTGGGGTTGGGCGGCGCTTTCGCGAGCACATGACGAGGCTTGTTCCTCAACTGCGCGACGCATTAATGCGCGCTTTCGGCAGCGAGGAATATCAAGCCGAGGTCCATGCGCGCGGAGAACGCGTACGCGCCGAACTAGCCCAGCGCATGGACGCATTGCACACTGAGCTGAAGGCTCATGACCTTGAGTTGTTGCGCACCCCCGATGGCCAGATGACGATCGCCCTCATCGAAGACGGCAAGCCGGTGAGTCTGGATACCCTCAGCGACGAGCGACGCGCCGAGGTGGGGCGCCACGGAAAGGCATTCGCGGAGAAACTAACCGAAGTGACCCGTTGGGGAGCCGTGCGCCAGGGCGAGCTCGCGGTTGCACTGACGGAATTCGAGCGCCGAATGGGTGATAATGCCGTCAAGGAATTGTTTGACCAGGCCGCCGGCGTCTTCTCCGGTTACCCCGCTCTGGTTGATTGGTTGACCGAGATGCGCGCCGACGTCCTTGACAACCTGGACCGTTTCGCCGCACGGGAGACGGAAGCAAAACTGACTCCCGAGGCGCCGCCGGAACGGCACTATGGCGTCAATCTGCTGGTCGATCATTCGGACCATTCCAGTCCGCGCGTCATCTTGGAAGCCAACCCGACCTATGAGAATCTGTTCGGGCGCATCGAATACCGTCAACTGGAAGGCGGCCAAGAGACCGATTTCACCCTTGTCCGCGGCGGCTCTCTGCACCGGGCCAACGGCGGTCTTTTGGTGCTCCGGGCCGAATCGTTGGCCGCCAATCCGTTCGTTTGGGAGCAACTCAAAGGGGCGCTCCGCGATCGTCGGATTCACCTTGAGGAACCGCAGCGCATGGGCACGCTTCCCATCGCCGGCGCGCCCCGACCCGACCCGATCCCCCTTGACCTCAAGGTGGTCATCGTCGGAACGCCACGCTGGTACTACACCTTCTTCTCTCTCGACCCGGGGTTCCGCAGTTATTTCAAGGTTAAGGCCGACATTGACGGCGACATGGAAGCGACCCCCGAAAACCTGACCTGTTTTGCGGGACTGATCCGACGCATGGCGCGCCAACAGGCGGGCGCAGCGTGCGATGACAGCGCCGTCGTGCGATTGCTTGGCGTCGTTGCGCGTTGGGCCTCCGATCGCGGCAAGTTGTCGGCCCGTTTCGAACAGGCGGCCGATTTGATGTGCGAGGCCGTTAACCTTAACGGCGGTGCCGATGCCCCGGTGATCACCAAGGCGGCAATCGATGGCGCCATGGCGCAGCGCCGCCAACGCAATGCTCGCGTCGAGGACAGGCTGCATGACGGAATCCGACTGGGCACGATGATGATCGACACCACCGGGGCCGTCGTCGGGCAGACGAACGCGCTGACCGTGCGCGACATGGGCGATCATACTTTTGGCATACCGGCCCGGGTTACCGCCCGCGCCTCGGTCGGGCGCCAGGGCGTGACCAACATCGAACGCGATTCGGCGCTTGGCGGTCCCATTCAGCAAAAGGGTGTCATGGTGTTGCAGGGCTTCCTGGCGGGTCGCTTTGCACGTCGCATACCGATGTCGTTTAACTGCTCGATCACCTTCGAGCAGAGCTATGGCGGCGTTGAGGGGGACAGCGCCTCGATCGCTGAGCTGCTGGCTATCGTGTCCGATCTTTCCGGATTGCCCTTGCGCCAGGATCTGGCCGTTACCGGATCGGTAAACCAGCGTGGCCAGACCCAGGCCGTGGGCGGCGTCCACTATAAGGTAGAGGGGTTCTTCCGCGCCTGCATCGAAACCGGGGGATTGACCGGAAGCCAGGGCGTTGTCCTGCCTGCCGCCAACGAAGCCAACCTGGTGTTGCGCGACGAGGTGGCCGACGCGGTGGCGGAGGACCGTTTCCATCTATGGAGCATCGGCACGGTGGATGAGGCGGTCGAACTGTTCACCGGGGTGCCTGCCGGCGTACCCGACGCCGGGGGCGCGTACGGGGCCGATACAGTGTACGGCCGGGTGAAGGCGCAACTGGAAACCTTCGACCGAATTCTGGCCGAACGCCAGCGCGGCTGAAACCTTCCCATGGGTCAGGTCATCCTTTCCATTTCGGCGTTGCTGTTGGGCATGGCGCTCATCTTCCTTGGCCATGGCATGCTGGGGACGCTGTTGCCGCTGCGCATGGGCATGGCCGATTTTCCACCCGTCGTCGTCGGCATGGTGATGTCGGCATACTTCATCGGCCAGGTATTCGGCGTCTTCCTCGGCAGCCGGCTGATCGCCAATGTCGGCCACGTTCGCACCTTTGCGGCCCTGGCCTCTATTCTCTCGGCTGCCGCCATCGCCCATCCCTTTCTGTTCGCGCCTCTGCCTTGGGGTGCGCTCAGGTTAGTCCACGGGTTCTGCCTCGCCGGTCTTCTCATGTGCACCGAAAGCTGGCTCAACGAACGGGCCACCAACGAGATCCGGGGCCGGGTCCTTTCCCTCTACATGACCACCGTCTACCTGGCCCAGGGGGGCGGCCAGTTCCTGCTCTTCCTGGGCGACGAGCATCAGTACACGCTCTTTATCGTTGCCTCGATTTTGTTTTCCCTGGCCCTTGTTCCGGTTGCTGTCACCCGTGTTCGGGCGCCGGCGCCGATCAAACCGTCACGCCTGCGCCTCAAGGAACTCTACGCGGTTTCGCCTCTCGGCATTTCGGGGGCCTTTGCCAGCGGTATCATTTTGGGCGGGTTTTATGGGTTGGCGCCTTACTTTGCCCAGCAGACGGGCCTGGGCTTCGATGGGGCTGCCCGGTTCATGGCCGCCGCCATCGTCGGCGGCCTGCTTTTGCAATGGCCCATGGGCCGGCTGTCCGACCGTTTCGACCGACGCACCGTCTTCGGCGGCCTGGCGCTCGCGGTATGTGTCATCAGTGTTGCATTTTTCACTCTGCCGGAAGGCGAGCAGGCACCGCTTCTCATCTTGGCGGCGGTCTTTGGCGGCACGCTGTTCACCCTCTATCCTCTCTGCGTTGCACATACCAACGACCACGTGGCGCCCGGCGACCTGGTGCGTGCCTCGGGCGGCCTGATCGTGACCTACGGCATCGGCGCCGCTATCGGCCCCGTGGCCGCGGCCGGCCTGATAAGTCTCATCGGTCCCTTCGGCCTCTTTATATTCATCGGTGCCGTCGCGCTGGGGATCGCCGCCTTCACCTTCTGGCGCATGGGCCAGCGCGCGGCCCCGGCGACCGAGCAACAAGGCCCGTTCCAGCCGGTTCCGCGCACGACGCCCGTCGCCAGCGAGCTTGACCCACGGGCTGAATAGGGTAGGGGGCGCGGGTCCGGCTTTTCGCAGGGCTCGCTCCGGCCGGGGAGAAAAGATCGATATTCGAGAATTTGGAGCGGGCGAGGGGAATCGAACCCCCGTTTAAAGCTTGGGAAGCTTTCGTTCTACCATTGAACCACGCCCGCCCGGCGCTGTTGGGATCCAATCTATAAGTCAACAGACGAACCCGTGCAAGGGTGCGCCCCGGCAAAGGCTGCCTTGTCTTTACCCACACGATATTGTTATTTGGCTTGTCCACCCAGCACCGTTAAACACGGGTTGAACGCGGGGGGAACACAGTCGAGAGAGGACCATGCCCGAAGGCGACTTGGCTAGAAGATCGAGGATCGATACTAAAAAGTTTCACGACCCGGACTTTACCGCCGACGGCACCCGGCGTGCCGGGGTGACGTTGGAGCGGCTGAAGACTCTATGGTTCAACACCGGCACGCTGTGCAATATCGAGTGTAAGAATTGCTATATTGAATCCAGCCCCAAGAACGACCGTCTGGCCTATCTCTCCGTCGCTGAAGTCAGGAACTATCTAGACCAGATCGCGGCCGACGACTTGGCGGTCGAGGAAATCGGCTTTACCGGCGGCGAGCCTTTCATGAACCCCGACATCATCGCCATGATCAACGAATCCCTCGACCGCGGGTTCCGCGTCCTGGTGTTGACCAACGCCATGTTGCCCATGTGGCACAAGCGCGACGCGCTTTTAGACATCAAACAGCGCCATGGACAGAGTCTGACGGTGCGCGTTTCCATGGACCATTACGTGCAGCGCGACCACGAGGCCATTCGCGGTCCCCGCACCTGGGACCCGATGATCAAGGGGTTGACCTGGCTCGCGGCGAACGGCTTTAACCTGGCCGTTGCCGGGCGCACCCTGTGGGGCGAGGACGACGATGCCGAGCGCGCCGGCTATGCCGCGCTGTTCGCCGAGCTAGGCGTGTCGGTGGATGCCAGCGATCCGGCGGCCCTGGTTCTCTTTCCTGAAATGGACGCCACCGTCGACGGGCCCGAGATCACGGTCGCGTGTTGGGGCATCCTGGGCGTCGATCCGGCAAGCGTCATGTGCGCCACCTCGCGCATGGTGATCAAGCGCAAGGGAGCGGCCCTGCCGCTGGTCGTCCCGTGCACGCTTCTTCCCGACGATGCTCAGTTCGAACTCGGCCACCGCCTCGCCGACGCCGCCGCCACGGTGAAGCTCAACCATCCCCACTGCGCCAAGTTCTGCGTCCTTGGCGGAGCATTGTGTAGCGCCTAGAGAATTATCCAATTGTTTGCGGCACCAGCCCGCCCCCCCTGCCCCTGAATCATCT
This sequence comes from Rhodospirillales bacterium, assembly GCA_030754885.1. Taxonomy (GTDB): domain Bacteria; phylum Pseudomonadota; class Alphaproteobacteria; order Rhodospirillales; family JASLLZ01; genus JASLLZ01. Next base: position 7,770 of record JASLZL010000119.1, read on the forward strand.
CCAAACCGCCCAGGTTTTGCCGTAATCGGCCACGTCCGGGCCACACTTCTCCCTTAATTTCACCCCTGAGCAAACAAGGGATCCGCGCTCCGATGCGGTCCCCAGGCGATAAAGGGGTTGATCGTCATGTCCAAGGCAATTATGGGTGCTTTCCTCACTTCTCAGGTTCTGCTGGTTTTGATCCTCGCTGGCTGCGGTGCCACGTTCGATTACGAAGCCCTGCGTCGCCAAGAAAGCGAGGGCGACCACTTCACCGCAGCGCTGAGCCGCGAATACAAGGCCTTCGCGCTTTATGAGGCCGACAGTATGTACGACTGGCCCGACGCCGCCCATTTCGGTGACAAGGCCATGCGCAGCGCCCGAGGCGTTGTCGCGCTGCCCGAACGGATTGCCGATTGGCGCCTTCCCACCGCTGAGGTGGGCGCCATTAGCGCCGCCCGCGTTCGTCTAATTGCGGTCCTGGACGGCGGTGCGCGCCGCCGTTCCCCGGCCACCGCGGCCCTGGCCCAGGCGCGCTTCGACTGTTGGCTGGAACAGCAAGAGGAAAACTGGCAGATCGATCACATCGCCCATTGTCGCGACGGTTTCGGCGCGGCCCTGGCCCAGTTGGAAGAGGCGGGGCTGGCCGCGGCGGCGCCCGTCCATCCGGCGGTCTATGACCGCGGGGATGAGAAAAATCAGGACTCGGGTCAAGCCTATGCCCTTTTCTTCGGTCTTGATCGTTCCGAACTGCAAGCCGACGAATTGGCGACCGTCGATGCCATCGCAGCCTTGGTGCGGCGTGGCGGATCGGCGCGCATCGTCCTTGGCGGCCATGCCGACCGTGCCGGATCGCAAACCTATAACCAGGCCCTGTCGATGCGCCGCGCCAAAACCGTGCGCGACGCCCTTGTCGCGCTCGGCGTCAGTCCGGCGCGCATTCTTTCCAACGCCTATGGCGAGACTCACCCGCGCGTCGATACTCCCGACGGAATGGTCGAGCCCCGTAATCGTCGGGTCGAGGTTATGGTCGGTCCGGCTCCGGCTCTTTAGAGCCCTCCCTCCACCTTGGGTGGGCGGGCCGTCAGGCCCTCCTGCCCATTTTTTATTTATCCGCGCTCCCCTCGTACTCATTCGCACTGGACTCACGGAGCATTCCTTGTACTTAATCAACCGTCGGATCACTTGTTATCGTGTGTTCCATGCTAGGAGGCGGCGTGCCGGGGTTCAATGGTCGGATCCACCTCTTCCCAATCGGGTAAATACGCCCATACCACGCGCGCCGTCACCGTGACAGTGCAACCGTTTTACCTTGAGGAACAGTCGGCACCCGATCAAAGCCATTACATCTGGGCCTACCATGTCGAGATCGAGAACCACGGCGACGAAACGGTGCAGCTTTTGGCGCGCTATTGGCGGATCACCGATTCGTCGGGAAATGTTCAAGAAGTGCGGGGCGAAGGCGTGGTCGGCGAACAACCGGTCCTTGAGCCCGGCGAAAGCTTTGAATATACAAGCGGCACCCCGTTGCCGACGCCTTCGGGGATCATGGTCGGCACCTATCAGATGGAAACCGATACGGGTGAGCGCTTCGATATTGCCATCCCCGCCTTTTCCCTCGACAGTCCCTACCAGGAATCGCAGATTCATTAACACGTTCGCCTTGAATTCCGATGCCCCGGCCCCACATCCCTCCACGGACGCCACAAACGGACCAAGGATGTGAAAGCGAAAAAACCAATCACCCTCATTGACTCCGACAAGACCGGCCGCCCCAGCCGGGCGGAGGCCGAGGCGGCCGTACGCACCTTAATCAGTTGGGCCGGCGACGACCCCGACCGCGAGGGACTGCGCGAGACGCCGGCCAGGGTCACACGTTCATACGAGGAGTTTTTTAACGGCTACGCCCAGGACCCGGTGGACCTATTGGCACGCACCTTCGAGGAGACCGACGGCTACGACGAAATGGTGGTTCTGCGCGACATTCGCTTCGAATCCCACTGCGAGCACCATATCGCGCCCATCCTGGGCAAGGTGCACGTGGCCTACTTGCCCGACCGCCGGGTGGTCGGCATCAGCAAGCTGGCGCGGGTTGTCGAGGTCTATGCGCGGCGCCTGCAAATCCAAGAGAAAATGACGGCGCAGATCGCCAATACAATCGACGAGGTCCTGCAGCCCCAGGGGACGGCCGTGGTCATCGAGGCGGCACACCAGTGCATGACCACACGCGGCGTCCACAAGCCGGGTGTCGTCATGGTCACCAGCCGCATGCTGGGTGCCTTTCGCGACAACCCCCCGACGCGGCGCGAATTTCTGGAACTTATCGGCAATCCAACCAACACCGGCGGCAACTTCACCTGAGCGCCCGCCTCTTGACCCGATCCCGGCAAAAGGCTTGAGTGAGGCGAAACGCCCCGTCCCGCGCCGGGGAGGGGAAGTGGCTTGGCCGGAGCGAACGCCCAGTGAACGATCTACGCCCTATCGTCTTGGTAATCGGGATGCTGTTGACGATCCTAGCCGTCGGCATGTGCGTGCCGGCCGCCGTGGATGCTTACGTCGGCAACCCCGACTGGCAGGTATTTGCCACCGCCGCCGGCGTGACCAGTTTTATCGGTGTCACCATGACCCTTACCAGTCGCGCCGAAGACACCCGGTTCACCGTTCGCCAAGCCTTCCTGTTGACGACGCTTAGCTGGCTTGTACTAACCATGTTCGCGGCCCTGCCGTTTACATTTTCGGTGCTCAACCTGAGTTATACCGACGCCTTTTTCGAGGCCATGTCGGGGATCACAACCACCGGCTCGACGGTGATCACCGGTCTCGACACGGCGCCGCCGGGGATCTTGCTATGGCGGGCCATCTTGCAGTGGTTGGGCGGCATCGGCATCATCATCATGGCGATTGCCGTGATGCCCATGTTGCGGGTTGGCGGCATGCAGATGTTCCGTGTTGAGGCCTTCGAGACCGAAGGCAAGGCCCTGCCCAGGGCGGCCCATATTTCGGCGGTCCTAACCCTCATCTACGTGGTGTTGACCATGATCTGGGCGATCGCGCTGTGGCTGGCCGGGTTGGGCGGGTTCGATGCCGTGGCCCATGCAATGACGACCATTGCGACCGGCGGCTTTTCCACCCACGACAAGTCCATCGGCGCTTTCGACAGCGCCCTCGTCGACGCCATCGTGACCTTCGGCATTGTCGTCGGAGCCCTGCCGTTCTTGCTCTATTTCAAGGCCATTCAGGGTGACGTGCGGTCTCTGGCCCGGGACAGCCAGGTGCGGGGATTTTTCGCCATCGTGTCGGTGATCGTTCTGGTCAGCGCCGGTTGGCTGTGGTTGAACAACGAAGTGGCGCCGTTGCAGGCCCTGCGCTTCGCGTCGTTCAACGTGCTCTCCATTATCACCGGGACGGGATATTCAACCTCCCAGTTCGACGCCTGGGGCAGTTTTGCCATGCCCGTCTTTCTTTTCATCATGGTCATCGGCGGCTGTGCCGGCTCGACCACCTGCGGCATCAAGATTTTTCGCTTCCAGGTCCTCTACTCCGCCGCCCGTAGCCAGTTACACCACCTTTTACAGCCCAACGGCATCTTCATCCCCTATTACAACCGCCGCCCAGTACCCGAAGAAGTCATCACCTCGGTGCTCGGGTTCTTCTTTCTTTACGGCGTGTCCCTGGCCCTGCTGGCGGTGGCGCTCGGTCTATTGGGGCTCGATTTCGTCACCGCCGTCTCGGGCGCGACCACCGCCATCTCCAACGTCGGTCCGGGGCTGGGGCCGGTGATCGGTCCGTCCGGCACCTTCCAGACCCTTCCCGATTCCGCCAAATGGCTGTTGTCGGGGGGAATGCTGTTGGGACGGTTGGAGCTGTTTACCGTCTTCGTCCTATTCACCCGGTCGTTCTGGCGCGGTTGAGCGGTGTCCTTTTATGCGGCACCAGCCCACACCCCCACCCGGCCACCCAATGCCATTGTATGCCGTGGGTGGCCGGGTGGGGGTGTGGGCTGGTGCCGAATATGATTTTCAAGAGGTGGCGCCTTCGGCCGCCGCGCCGTCGATGGCGCCGTAGCGCACCAAAAGATCGCGTACCGCCGCTTCCTCGGCCGGCGTCAGGGCCGGCACCGGCTCGCGCAGGTGGCCTCCGGGCAGGCCCAGCATGTTGAAGGCCGCCTTGTAGGCCGCCGGAATGGTGCCGGTAGTATTGATGACCCGGCTCACGTCGAAAATTTTCCGTTGCAGGGCGCGGCGGTCGGCGGGTGTCATGTCCGCGAAGGCGAACATGCGATCGGCGTCGGCGAAGAGATCCATGCCGGTGCCGATGGTGCCGCCGGCTCCCATCAGCATGGCCGGCATGAAGGCCGGGCCGCTGACCAGCACCGCCATGCGGTCGTGGAAGCGGAGCACGTTCTCCAATTGGTGCCCGGCGTCGTGGTTGGTGTCCTTCAGCGCTTCCACTTCGGCGACGCCGCAGATGGACTCGAGCACGTCGGGCGTGATCGAGACGTTGGTCCGGTTAGGCGAGTTGTAGGCCATCATGGGCAGGGGCACTGCCTTGGCCACCACCTCGAAACGGCGCACGATGGCGGCGGCGGGCGCGTCGGCCCAACTGTGGACGTAGAACGGCGGCTTGACGCACAGGCCATAAGCACCGGCGTCGGCGGCGGCCCGGGCGCGCTCGATGGTCTCGCGTTCGGTGATCGCCCAGGCGCTCACGTAGACGGGCTTGCCCTGGGCCGCGTCCATGGCGAGCCGGGTCATTTCGGCGATCTCGTCGAGTGACAGCGACCAAGCCTCGGCGTTGTCGCCAGCGATCAAAAGGCCCTTAGCCCCGTTGTCGACGAAGTAGCGAAGAAGCTCGGCAAACGCGTCGGGCATGAAGTCGCCCTTGGCCGAGAACGGCGCCACGGGCGCCGGGTAGCGGCCGACGGGAATCCTGTTCATGACGATATCTCCTTCAGGGTTTCGCTGCGAACGATCATGCGCAATCAGGCCAGCGCCTCGATGATGTGGGTGACCAACCCGCCGACCGCGTCTTTGTCGATCCAGCGTGCAACGATAACCAGATCGTGGTCCGGGTCGATACAAATAAGGTGGTTGCCGGCGCCGGACGCGCTATAGGTTGCCTCGGGCGCCGCCGGCCACATCTGGTGGCCCGTATTGAGCCACCACAGGTAGCCGTATCCGGCGTTGACCGAAGAGGGGGTACGCAAGGCATCGACCCAGCCCTCGGGCAAGAGCCGCTGGCCGTCCCACACCCCGTCCCGATGCACAAAAAGGCCGAAGCGGGCGTGGTCGAATGTGTTGATTTGTATGCCGCCGCCCCAATGAGTGCCGCCCGGTACCGATTGCATGCGCTCACCGTCGATCTCGACGAAGGAATTGCGGTATCCGTGCCAGATCCAGTTTCCGGACGCCCCGATCGGATCCATGACCCTGTGCTTGAGTATCTCGGGCAGAGGACGGCGGAAGACGTGAAGCAGGGCCAGGGATAGGACGTTGACGCGAACGTCGTTGTATTCCCAGTAGGTGCCGGGCGCCCGTAGATCGCGATGTTCGCCCTTGCGGCTGTTGTCGGAGCCCTCTCCGACCTGGCGATGGCGGTCGACCAAGTCCGGTTTGTCCCAAAGTGTGCCTTCCCATTCGCTGGTCTGGGTAAGGAGGTGGCGCCACGTGATGGCCCGGTTGTGCTCGGGCGCAAAGGTCTCCCCGGGGACGCTATCGCCGACCGCCTCGTCGATGTCGCCGATCAACCCGTCGCCGATGGCCAGGCCGGCAAGGATGGCGAGATAGCTCTTGGCGATGCTGAAGGTCATGTCGACGCGCCCGACGTCGCCCCATCGGCCAACCATGCGCCCACCCTTAAGCACGAGCCCACTGGCACCGCCGCGCGGTTTGAACGGTCCCAGGGCTTCGTCCCAGGGCGGTTTTTCGAATTGGCTCAGGCCGGGAACGTTGCCGGCTTTCTCAAGATCACGGGGCCACGAAGTTTCATGGGCCTCGGCAAATGCCAGGGCGGCGGCCAGGCGTTCCTCATTGAACCCGGCCACGGCAGCCTCGGCATGCTCCCATGCCTCATCGGTCGTCGGAAAGTAAATCATGGTGCTTGCCCCCAATGATTGAAATCCGAGCTAACAGAACGCACCCGTAGCGATTACCGCGGCCAATTGTCCTTCAACATATTATGGATGATCGTTTTTTGGTCGTCCGTGAGGTCCGCGGCAGCCTCCATATTGGGGGGTTTGGTCCATGTTGGGTCGGGAATTTCCGCTCCCCCGACTTCGACACTCTGGGAATAGCGCGGAATGACATGAAAATGCACATGGGGATCGTTCATCATGAACGCGAGATAGTTGAATTTTTCAGGGCTGAAAGCCGCGCCAACGGCCGCTTCGATCTTTGACGCGACTGTTGGGAGTTCGGCTCCGGCCTCAGGCGAGATATTTCCGAGCCCCGTGCCGTCTTCTTTGCAAACCAAGACGAGACAACCGGCTGTAAGCTGCCTCGGCCGCAATAATGCGCACCAATATGTAGTTTCACCGACCACGCTGTCTGGATAACCGAATTTCAACATGGTTTGGTTAGCCATGGCCTCTTCCCCCTAATACGTCGAACGCACGGCACGCCGCCGCTTGCCCTTGCCGGCTTTTTTGGCTTTGGTCACCGATCGGGATAGGTCGTCGAGGTATTCGCCGACTACGGCCTCGTGGGGCAGGGACAGGCCGATCATGATGCCTCGTGGATTGACTTGGCTGCCGACGAACCATTTGCGGCGCTGCATCTCATCGGCGACGTCCCCCATGTCGAACGCGTCGGAGCCGTAAGACACGATCAGCAGCTCGGGCTCGCCCCGGATATAGAGGCCGTCGATGGCTTTAATGCCGTTGATGTAGCGCTGGCGCATGCGCATGAGCCGCTTGTTGAGCTTGAGATAGCCCTCCTCGCCAAGATGGTTCATGACCGCCCAGGCCGCCGAGATGGAGCCGCCGGGCCGCGTGCTGGCGACGTTGGGGCATTCGAACCGGCCTTGGGGCCAGTCCTTGAAGTCGAAGGGCTGGTACTTGGCCAGGCTTGGATTGCGGTAGAACACGGTCGACGTACCCTTGGCGCAGAACCCGTACTTGTGCAAATCCGCCGACATCGAGCACACGCCCGGCACCGCAAAGTCGAAATCGGGAACCGGGTAGCCGAGTTTTTTGACAAACGGCGCCGTATAGCCGCCGACGCAGGCATCGACGTGCAGCCACAGGCTGTGGCGTTTGGCCACGCGGCCCAGGTCGCGGATCGGATCGACGACGCCGAAGGGAAAGCACACCGCCGAGCCGACCAATGCGATGGTGTTGCGCGTGATGGCCTTTTCCATCGCCGCCGCGTCGGCCCGATAGTCGGCGCCGACCGCCACCCGCTTGATCGTCAGGCCCAGATAATCGGCGGCCCGGTTGAAGGTCGGGTGACCGGAATAGGGGATCACCACTTCCGGGCGCCGGGCGCCGGGACGCTTGACGCGCGCCCAGTCGCGGGCCGCCTTCAAGGCGACGAAGATGCTCTCTGATCCGCCCGACGTGATGTGGCCCACCGCCTTTGGGGCGTGCAGCAGCCCGGCGCCGAAGTCGATGACCTCGTCTTCCATGATCTTGAGGCTCATGAAGGTGCGCCCGACGCCGCCGCCGTTTTCTTGCATGAACATGGTGTAGGCGCGCTTTTGGATTTCGAACAGCCCGTCGCCGCCGTACCACACGTGGAAGGAATGGCGTCCGCGCCGCCAGTCCATGTCGCCCTTACGCATATGCCCCATGCGTTTTTCAAGATCGCGCCAACCACGGCCTTTCTTGGGTAGTGTCTTTCGCATGATCATCACCCTATTCCAATAAATCACTGCTCCTTGGTATTAGCACGGAACGTCACCCTACCACCACGCATCGGCGAACGGTTGGGTTCCCAACGGTTAGAGCGGCGGAATACAATCCATGGGCGCCAATATTCGTTGCCGCTCTGCGCCACGTCGGCGAGCCTCAGTCCGCCGACGTATGGTAAGAGGAACCGGACTGGCTCCTTAAATCGCCCGTCAGGCGGGAAAGGCGATGCCGTGCTCGGCGCCCAGGCGGCTGAGATTGGCGATGACGCCGGGGGCCAGGGGAATGCCACTTTCACGCCGCTCGGCAGCCAGGTGCGCGCCGCGCTCCCCGGGCACCCGAACGGCATCGAAGCCGGCCGACGGCTCAAGGGCGTGGACACGGTCGATCAGGGTATCCATGCGCGTCTTGAACGCATCCAAGGGCATGAAGGCCTCCACCTTGAAGGCCATGAAAAAGGCGCCGCAGCCGGCCTCGCGCTCGGCATTATTGACGAAGCTCACCACGGTGCCGGCGAACTCGGCGCCCGGAAGGACACCGGCCAGGATGTCGACGAGCATGGAGATGGCCGAACCCTTGGCGCCGCCGAAAGGCAGCGCCACGCCCTCGATGGCTGCCTTGGCGTCGGTGGTCGGCCGGCCGTCGCGGTCGATCGCCCAGCCTTCGGGAATGGGCTGGCCGTTTTCCATGGCTTCGCGGATCTTGCGCCGTGCCGCCGTGCTGGTCGCCATGTCCATGACGAAGGGAGGATTGCGTCCGGCGGGAATGGCGATGGCCAGCGGATTGGTGCCCAGCAGTCCTTGGCGGGCGCCCCAGGGTGCCACGTTGGGCGCCGCGTTGCCCATGGCGATGCCGATGCAGTCCTCGTCCAGTGCGATCACAGGATAGACGCAGGCGGCGCCAAAATGGTTGGAACGGCGGACAGCGGCGATCCCGATGCCGATCTCCCGAGCGGCCTCTATTGCCGCTTCCATGGCGTGGCTGGCGACCACGTGGCCCATGCCGTTGTCGCCGTCGACCATCGCGACCCAGGGCATGCGGCGCTCAATGCGGATGTCCGGTTTGGCTTTGATGCGCCCCTCGGCAAGGCACGAGGCGTAGGAAGGAATGCAGCCGACACCATGGGTGTCAAAGCCGCGAAAGTGGGCCTCCAGAAGACAATGGGCCTGGATATCGGCATCGTCGGGCGGTAACCCCAGGGCTGCAAAAAGGTCAATTACGAACCGCCTCAACGGATCAACGGCGACGATGGCATCAGGCATCGGGTTCCTTCCGGGTGGAGGAGTGGGCTAGCGCCGAAACGGTTCAACATGGAATATTTTAGAATAGGAAGCCGCCAAGGTATTGGCGGACGTTTTTCTCCATCTCGGCGTTGAAATCATTCATCAAGGCCTCGGTGAGTTCGAACCAGGTCTTGTCGCGTTCGTTAAGCGTCGCACCCTCGGTCAGGGTGCGGGTGCGGGTGACGCGGGCGGCGGAAAAACCCTTGCGGAATCCCCGTTCGTCGACAATTTCCAAGAGCACCTCGACGCTTGCCTCATAGCGCACGGATTGTTCCTTCTTGAAGGCGCCGGTGAGCCCCTTGTCGATGGTAAGCGGCGTCGCCGTGCCCCGGGCGTCCTTGATGATGAAGCGCGCGATGCCCCTGCGACCCACGGCCTCAAGGCGGTCCGCCGCCCACCGTTCCAAAGCCGTTCCGGGCGGCGTCGGAAAGAGGTGTTCGACATTGGGCGCCTTCATCGGTGAGGTGTACTCCGAGACCACCTCCAGCGCCGCTGCGTCCAGGTGCAGGCGGTCGAGATGGCCATAGGTGAGCGTGGGAAAGCGCTGCACGGGCGGCGGTGTCTGGCACGCCCCAAGCGCAAGCACCACCAAGACTATTTTGACCCATCGCCTGAACCAAAAGGATGTCATGGAAGTCATTGTGACACGGTGCCGTCTGGCGGTTCAAGGCGCGTAGAGCCGCGCGACATCGCCTTCATCGAACGCATAGGGCGCCTTGCAGAACTCGCAGGTGACGGTGACCAGGCCGTCTTCGGCCATGGCCTCGACCTCGGCGCGGGGAAAGGAACGCAACGTCGTCGCCACACGCTTGCGCGAGCAACGGCAGGCGTGGCGCAGGCTGCGCTGGCGAAAAACACGCACGCCTTCCTGGTGGAACAACCGGAAGAGAAGGTCGGCCGGGCTCAGCGTCTCATCCAGCATCTCGGTCGTCGTCACGCTGCTCATCAGGATCACGGCTTGTTGCCAATATTGATCCTGATCCATGACGGCGCCAGCGTCCGGCGGCAGCCGCTGGATGACCAGCGCCGACGCTTGCGCCCCGCCGGCGCCGGTTCCGGGCCGGGCGGCAAGCGCGATAGCAGTGTCCAACTGCTCGGACCGGCGAAAGTAATTGCGCGCGCAATCGCTGACGGTGTCGCCGGTCAGCTCCGTTATGCCCTGGTAGCGTTCGGTGTCGGTACCCTGATCGACGGTGAAGGCCATGTGCCCGGTGCCCAGAAGGCGGGGCACCGGCGCGTCCTTGGACTCCATCGCCTGGCCATCTTCATCGACACGGGCGTAACCGCGTAGATCGCCATTACTGGTGACGTTGGCAACCGTCATGGTGACGGGGCCGTCGCCCTGGGTCTGCAAGGTGAAGACGCCGTCGTACTTGAGGCCGCTCGCCAGGACCGCCGCCAAGGCCATGATCTCCCCCAAAAGCGCGGTCACCGGCAATGGGTAATCATGGTTTTCGAACGCCGTATCCAGCGCACCGCCAAGGCGCACCAAGCGGCCGCGCAGGCCAAAGGTTTCTATCTGGAAGGGTTGGACCAGGTCGCCGAAGGTGGATGTCGCGATGTCCACCACGCTTAGTGCGTTTCATTGTTGTTCGGCACCGGCCCGCTCCCCCTCCCGGCCACCCAATGCCATTGTACGCTGTGGGTGGCCGGGAGGGGGAGCGGGCTGGTGCCGGTTCTAATCAACACAGAAATACACTAGCTCAGGCACCAGGCAAGGATGCCTTTTTGGGCGTGCAACCGATTCTCGGCTTCGTCCCAAACCACCGATCTGGGGCCGTCCATTACCGCGTCCGTCACCTCTTCTCCGCGGTGGGCGGGCAGGCAGTGCATGAAGATGGCGTCGGGCTTGGCGCCGGCCATCATGGCTTCATCGACCCGGTAGGGAGTCAGCAGCTCTTGCCGCCGCTTAGCATCCTTCTGTCCCATGGAGAGCCAGGTATCGGTGACCACGCAATCGGCCCCTGCCACGGCGTCGGCGGCATCTTCGACCAGCCCCACGTCGCCGCCTTCGCGACCGGCCCATTCGATGAGCGCCGGCGCCGGGCTTAAGGGTTCGGGGCAAGCCAGGCGCAAGGTAAAATTAAAGCGCACGGCGGCGTGAATCCACGATGCGGCGACGTTGTTGCCGTCGCCGACCCAGGCCACCCGGCGCCCGGCGATGGGACCGAGATGTTCTTCGAAGGTCATGACGTCGGCCATTAACTGGCACGGGTGGGAATCGTCGGTTAATCCGTTGATTACCGGTACCGTGGCGTGGGAGGCCAGCTCCGACAGCTTGGCCGGGGCGTCGGTGCGGATCATGATGACATCGACATAGCGCGACAGCACGCGCGCGGTATCGGCGATGGTTTCCCCGCGCCCCAAATGGGTCTCGCTTTCAGGTAGCACCACCGACCGGCCGCCCAGTTGCTGTATGCCGACCTCGAAGGAGACGCGGGTGCGGGTCGACGGTTTCTCCAAGATGATAGCCAAGGTTTTGCCGGCCAGGGGCGCGTCGCCCGGCGCCCGGCCAGCCTTGAAGGCCGAGCCCAGGTCAAGAATATGGCGCAAGGTCGCTGAGTCGAAGTCGTCAAGATCGAGGAAATGCCTGGGCGTGCTCACCGTCTCACGCTCCTTTTGATAACTCCGCGCAGGACGCTTCCAAGATACCGACGGCTTCTTCGACGTGGCTTTCGTCGATGATCAGGGGAGGCAGGATGCGCACTACGTTGTCGCCGGCGACGACGGTGACCAGGCCATTTTCGAAGAGCTTGGCCGACAGCGTTGTATTTGGGACCTCGCACTTGAGCCCCAGCATGAGGCCCTTGCCGCGCACTTCGGTCAGCACCGTGGGGTGGGCTTTGGCAACGGTCTCAAGGCGGCCGCGAAACCCCTTGGCAATCGCCTGCACGCGCTCCAGGAAGCCGTCCTCCAAGATGACGTCGAGCACGCTTCCAGCCACCGCCATGGCAAGCGGGTTGCCGCCGAAGGTGGAACCGTGGCTGCCCGCGACCAGGGCCGATGCCGCCTTCTCGTTGGCCAGGCAGGCGCCGACCGGGAAGCCGCCGCCAAGGCCCTTGGCCGCGGCCAGGATGTCGGGCTCGACGCCGGCCCATTCGTGGGCGAACAGTTTGCCGGTACGCCCGATGCCGCACTGTACCTCGTCGAATATGAGTAAAAGGCCGAACTCGTCGGCGGTCTGACGCAGGCCGCGCAGATAATCCGCCGAAGCGGGAAGCATGCCGCCCTCGCCCTGTACCGGTTCGATCAGGATGGCGGCGGTCTCGTCGGTGATCGCGGCGCGCGTCTCGTTAAGGTTGCCGAAGGCGACGTGGTCGAAACCCTCGACCGCCGGCCCGAAGCCCTTCAAAAGCTTCTCCTGGCCGGCGGCGGCGATGGTTGCCATTGTCCGGCCGTGGAAGGAATTGGTGCAGGCGACGACCCGGTAGCGATCGGGATTGCCGGTCTCGTCATGATACTTGCGGGCCATCTTGAGACTGCATTCCATGGCCTCGGCGCCGGAATTGCAGAAGAACACCGAATCGGCGAACGAGTGGTCGACCAGACGTTGCGCCAGACGCTCTTGGCCCAAGATGCGGTAGAGGTTGGACGTGTGCCAGATCTTGCCCGCCTGCTCGCGCAGCGCTTCAACAATGCGCGGGTGGCAGTGACCGAGCGAGATCACGGCGATGCCGGCGCCAAAGTCGAGATAGCGCCTTCCATCTTGGTCGAAAAGGTATGCGCCCTCGCCCTTTTCGAAGGCGACGTCGACGCGGGCATAGGTCGGCATGACGGCGGGGATCACGGTGCTCTCCTTTAACGCGATGGCGGGTGGGCGGGACCGTCCGCCCCCTTCAGGAAAGCGGCTGAGTATCGGGATGGTGGCGGGCCGTGTCAACGCGCATGCTGGTCGGGTGGGGGCTTGTGGGCTATACTTGGTCCCGTATCGCTAGCGGAGCCAGGACATGAACAGCGTCCCGTTTCGATCCGACACCGCAATCCAACCGCCCCAGCCCATGCAGCCGATTTCGGGCCCCGCTGTCTGGACGGGGGCAGAAATGGGCCAATCGGAAGAGTGGATCCATAGCCTTACGACCCTTGAAGCCGACGAATTGGAGGGCGCCGCCCGCGAGACGGAGCGCCTGGGCGTGCCCCTCATGGAGATCGGCCGGAACGAATTTGTCCTGCCCCGCTTGGGCCCGGTCCTGGCCGCCATCCAAAACGACATTGTCGAAGGCCGGGGCTTCGTTCTTATCCGCGGCGTGCCGATCGAGGGCCAGCAGCGCGAGATTGCGGCACGCATGTACTGGGGCATCGGGGCGCATCTGGGCGATGCCGTGTCACAGAACGCCAAAGGCCACCTGCTTGGCCACATCAAGGATCTGGGCCGGCCCGAGGGGCCGTCCACGCGGCCCTATCAGACCACCATCGGGCTCGCCTACCACACGGATTCTTGTGACATCGTCGGGCTGATGTGCCTGGCCCGCGCCAAGGCGGGCGGGCTGAGCAGCATCGCCAGCGCCGGCGCCGTATACAATGCCCTCTTGGCCCGGCGCCCGGACCTGGCTGAGGCCCTCTCGGGCACCTTTTATTGCGACCGCAGGACCGAGGTGCCGGAAGGCAAGCTGCCGTATTACACCGTTTCGATCTTTAATTTTCACGACGCCACCATGACCAGCGTCGGCATGCGCCACGATATCGAATCGGCGCAGCGCTTCGCCGATGTCCCCCGCCTCACCGAACTTCAAAGAGAGGCCCTAGTCGCCATGGAGGCGACGGCCGAGGAGCTGAGCCTGAAGATGGACTTCCGGCCCGGCGACATCCAGTTCCTGCACAACCACACGGTCTATCACTCGCGCACCGCCTTCGAGGACCACCCCGAGCCCGAGCGCCGGCGTCATCTTCTGCGTCTGTGGCTGTCGGTGCCGGGCGGCCGGCCCCTGCCCCCATTCCTCGCCGAGCGCTGGGGCTCGATCGAGCCCGGCACCGTGCGCGGCGGCATCGTCGTCCCCGGCGCCACCCTCAACACGCCGCTGCATGCCGGATAGGGTGAACCAACGACCCTAGGGAGAGGGTTTCTCCGCGGTGTAGGGGTCGTCTAAACAAAACTGATTGAAACTTCGCCCAGACCACCGAACCCTATTGATCGCGGGCCGGGATTCAACCATGCTTCCCGATGAACCAATAACAGGTTGGGAGAAGGGGATATGTCGAAATTGGTCGTAAAGGGACAATACCTGGCACCGGTAACCCCGTTTGGGCGTGACGGTAGCCTCTTGCTCGATGACTTCGCCGAGGTCGTCGGCTGGCATCTGGAATGTGGCGTCGACGGATTCCTGATCGCCGGCGACAATGGCGAGGCCTGGGCCCTGACGCCGCCGGAACTGGGCCAAGTGGTGGCGACGGCGGCTGAAACGGTCAAGGGCCGCGCCCCTATATTTGCCGGCACCAGCGCCATTACCGCGGCCGAGACCATTTCGCTTTCCGAGATTGCCGCCGAGGCCGGCGCCGACGGCCTCTGCCTGACGCCCCAGTCCTACCTGCTCAACGCGACGCTGGCCGAGGTGGCGGCGCGCTACGGGGCGGTCGCCAAGGCCGTTCCGCTGCCCATCATGGTGTACAACAATCCGGCGCGCACGGGTGTCAACGTGACGCCCGATATCCTGGCCGCCATCTGTGACGTGGCCCCGGTGGTGGCGGTGAAGGAGGCGACGGGCGATTTCGTACACTTAACCAAGATCATAGAAGCCTTTGGGGATCGTATCGGGGTCCTGGCGGGCTCCGGCCACTATATCGTTCCGGCGCTTGAGTTGGGGGCGGCGGGGTACCTCTCCACGGCGCCGGAGCTGTTCGGTGCCCGGGCGCGAAGCCTCATGGAATTGGACAAGCTGAGCGCCACCGAAAAGCGCGACCTCCACTTCCGCATCACGCGCATCTTCGAAGTCCTCATGTGGACCGGTACGCGCCCCGCCGCCTACAAGGCAGCGATCAACATGATCGGCCTGCCGGGCGGTTATCCGAGGGAACCCATCGAGCCGCTTTCGCCCGCCGAGGAGAAGACGGTGCGAGGTGTCCTCGACGAGTGTGGCGTTTTCGAGGAAGCGGAGGTACGACGCCGGGCATCCTGAGCGCCCAGCGCCGCCGCTCTCAACGCGATGTCACTTCAGTAGCGTTCTCATGCGCGTTGCTATGGCTTTGGGGTGACCGGGCTCAAGACAGATCGACGAAAAGCCGATCTGGGCGTCGTCGATCCGGCTGTTGTCGGCGTGAATACTGGGATCGCCGTTCTGGAGCTCCAAGATCAGCTGGAATGCCGTCTTGCCCGCCGCCGTTTCGTCCAGCGTCAAGCGGACGATGGGGATGCCAGGCCGGTAGCCGTCGGGTTCCAGCCTGCACTCCACGTGCGGCGTCTCCTTGAGGGCATCGTAAAGATCCTGGACCAGGGCCGTCCGAACCATTTGTTGTCGCGCCTGGGTGTCGTCGGCGACGAACAGACGGAGAGCGGTTAACAGACCGATGATTTCCTCCTTGCCCGCCTTGCATGGCCGCCCGATCCCGTGTTGCGGCAGTCCCGGTATGACGCTCTTCTCCATCAATGAGGCCGGCGGGTTCCACTGTTCGAAAAACATGTCATGGTCCAGGCACTGCAGGGCCGCCGAGGCGATCAGGTCGCGCCGCCCGCACAGAATTCCGGAACTCTGAGGGCCCCCAATGGCCTTGCCGCCACTGTAGGTCACCAGGTCCGCTCCCTGGTCAATAAAGTGCCGGAGGTTCTCGACGGGCGGCAGCTGGCTCGCGGCGTCGACAAGAACGGGCACCCCCGCGGCGTGTGCTGCTTTGACCACTTGGTCGAGCGGCGGAAGCGAATTAGGATGCGCGAGGTAGTGGACGGCCGCCGTCTTCTCGGTGATCGCGGCGGCAATTTCCCAGGCTTCGGTATCGCGCACTCCGGCCCCGCTGAAGCGGTCGGGAATTCCCACCTCGACAAGCTTGGCGCCAGCCGTTCGCACGGCGTGGTCGTAAAAGTTGCGGTGACTGCGCGCCATGACCACCTCGTCTTTCATCCCGGCGGTATCGGGAAGTCGGTTCATCTTTGCCGGATCGAGGCCGGCAATACACGCCGCCGTCCCCAAGAGAAGGCCGGCCGCCGCGCCCGAGGTGACAATGCCGGCCTCTGCTCCGGTGAGATCGGCAATAATCTCGCTCGCCCGACCCTGTAGCTCCCACATATCGACGCAATGGCGAGACGCATCGCGCATGGCATCCGCTACCTCGGGCGACATGATGCCGCCGCTAACCCGGGTCGAAACCCCTTTGGCGTTAATAATTGTGCGAATCCCAAGTTGCTCGTAGATCCCGGACATGTCCTCTCTCCTTCCCGTCATTCGCCGAGGATAGCACGACGAATGGGCCGGGCCGGAAGGACTTCGATCAGGTGTTCTCAACCTATCGAGAGTGATGTCTGCTCCACCGAGTCTTACTCAGCTCCGGCCTTTCTCATGGCCCGGCAACTCAGTTTCAATAATCGACCAGGCTACGGAAGAGCGGGTCCAAATTTGACAATTGGGTTCGACGAGCTT
This sequence comes from Rhodospirillales bacterium, assembly GCA_030754885.1. Lineage (GTDB taxonomy): Bacteria > Pseudomonadota > Alphaproteobacteria > Rhodospirillales > JASLLZ01 > JASLLZ01. Next base: position 24,440 of record JASLZL010000119.1, read on the forward strand.
GGGATTGTCTAAAGCCCCAGCCTTTATGAAAACCATCTCGGGACGCCTTGAAATCGAATTGTACAGGGGCGAACCGCAGTCAGAGCAAAAGTATCGAGTGAGCTCGTGGCCGCTGTCTGCGCGCTTGGTGAAACTCTTCGGTGCACCAGATATGATCTTGAAGGACTTGGTCTCAAGCGGAACACCTACATGAAATGCGCTGCCTGAGGATTTGCGACAGTCGGCACAGTGGCAATAGACAGCTGGCCCCAATTTGCCAGAACAGACAAACTGAACCGCCCCACAAAGGCAGCCCCCGGTGATTGATTCATTCATCCCTTTTCCCACCGATAATGCATTCGTCGTGTCGGACCATAACAGATGCAGAGGCAATTTCGCCGACACTCGAGCCGCGATGTCCGCTCTTCACCGAATAGCGGACTGCTTAATGCGTTGGCGATCAGGTCCGGGTTTGGCCTGAGGCGGACTTTCGCGGCTCAATCACCAAACATGGGGTGAGGCGGCCGCATAGCGACAGCGGTTTTCGGCCACTTGGTTATGACTACAACCGAATATTGTTTAGACTTATATTGACGAGGCCAATCTGTATCGACCTCCAATAACGATCACCCGAAAAGAGTCTGACATGACTAATCGAGATGTAATCACACGCCGTCTGAGAACCGAGATTTCAGCACTCGAATCCCGATTGGACGCACAAAACACTTTGGTTTTGGCTCTTCGTGAGCAATTGCGGGCCCATGAAACACAGACGGGAGATGAAAGACGCAACCAGATTTTTCGGCGTGCGGCGATCGATATCGTGCCAGACGAAACGCAAAGAGAATTTTCGAACCTTGGGCCCGTTATGATCAAGAACATGAGCGACTCGCTGGTGGCACTCGGAGGCCGGCTAGATCATAAATATGCTGAAATCAATGCCCTCAACGAAATCACTGAACGCGTCAACGCGGGTATGTTTTTCGATGAGGTGCTTGACCACGTCTTTGAGAACTTCAAAACAATCATTCCCTATGACCGCATCGGCGTTGCCCTGATTGAACCAAGTAAGTCAGGGCATACCTTGGTTCGCGCGCAATGGAGTCGCGCCAATTATGACCCTGTCATTGTCGGCAAGGGGTATGCCGCCGTTCTCGAAGGCAGCAGCTTGCAAAAGATCGCCGATACCCAGGAACCAAGGACCCTCAATAATTTGAATGACTATTTGGAAAGCCATCCTGAATCGCATTCCACCCGTTTGATTGTGAAAGAAGGGGTTCAATCCAGTTTGACCTGCCCGCTGGTCGCTCGGGACAGGGTAATCGGATTTATTTTCTTCTCTAGCTGCCAACCCGAAACCTACCAGGACCAACACATAGAACTTTTCTCGCAGGTCGCCGGCGAACTTGCGCTAACCTTGGAGAAAAGCCGGGCCTATGAGGACCTCTACCTCCGCAACGAATTCATCAAGAAAGTGTTCGGCCAATACGTCACCAATGAAGTTGCGGAGGCAGTCCTCAGTAATAAAGGCCCCCTGGCATTAGGTGGCGAGCGTCGCAAGGTCACCGTATTGATGGCGGACTTGAGAGGCTTTACCCCGATGTCGGAGGAGTTGTCGCCGGAGGAAGTCGTCGATGCGCTCAATGTCTTTTTGGGAACGATGACGAATGTCGTTATGAAATACGGTGGCAGCATCGACAACTTCATCGGTGATGCCTTAATGGCTGTATTCGGCATTCTTACCAACAAACCCAACGATGCTGCGAGGGCCGTGGCATGCGCCGTCGAAATGCAGAATGCAATGGACTCCGTCAACGCCGAAATTGCGGGGAGAGACCTTCCAAATTTAGCGATGGGAATCGGCCTCAGTACGGGTGAGGCCGTGGCCGGCAATATCGGGTCCGAGATGCGGATCAAGTATAGCGTCATCGGATCTATCGTGAATTTGGCGGCCAGGATTGAAGGAATGGCAAGCGGTGGTCAAATTTTTGCATCTGATCCCACGTACGAAGAAGTCCGCGACATCGTCCGCACGGCTGGAAGCCTGAACGTACAATTGAAAGGATTGCGGCGACCGGTACCCATTCATGAGATCAAAGGCATTGGCGGGGAATACGATGTCGATAATACGATGGTAGACATTACACCGGCGTAACGACCCGGCACCAAAATGCGAGCTGATTGATTGCCGGGTGAAGTCCTCACTCCGCTACGAATTGACGTTCGGCCGAGGAGTAAATTCCGTCCGCTGAGAGGCGGCAAATTAACCATATTTGGGACTGGTGGTCAGTCTCGGAAAGGACCCAAAGCGGGCGTTAATTAGGTGATTTCCCTGGCTTTTTTACTATCCGACCGAACGACACACCCGTTGGGGTTTCGCCACTATCGCCGCCACTTCCTCTCGGCCATTGCTCGGCGCTTTCCGATCGATCAAAGGAAGATGACCCACATCGAAGAAGACTATGGTAGTACGGGAACGGCAAGCCGTAGTTGCTGATTCTTCAAGCCAAATGGTGATCCCATGTCGGCGACATCCAAAACAAAAGTCCTGACCGCTGGCGAAGCTGTCGTCGACGGTCTCGTACGCAACGGCATCGATACCCTGTTCTGCCTGCCGGGCATTCAAAATGATCTCTTCTTCGACGCGTTGCACGGGCGGACCGATGAAATTCGCCCCGTCCACACGCGCCACGAGCAGGCTGCCGCTTATATGGCGCTCGGCTCGGCGCTGGCGACCGGTAAGCCCTCCGCGTTCTGCGTCGTGCCGGGGCCAGGATTTCTCAATGCGTCGACGGCGCTCGCCACCGCGTACAGCATGAACGCCAAGGTGCTTGCCCTCCTCGGCCAAATTCCACTCGCGACCATCGACCGTGGCTACGGACTCTTGCATGAGATACGCGACCAGTTGAGCATCCTCCGTTCGATGACAAAATGGGCCGAGCGGATTAAAGCCCCGGCCGAGGCCGCGCGCTTAACGCAGGAGGCCTTCCGCCAACTCGGCGCCGGTCGACCGCGCCCCGTCGGTCTTGAATGCCCGATGGATGTCTGGGGCGCGAGGGCGCCGGTCGTACTGCCCGGCGGACCGGCCGAAACCGATGCCATCCCCATCGATACGGATAAGGTGGAAGAGGCCGCAAAACTACTAGGATCGGCAAAGAACCCAATGATCGTCGTCGGCGGTGGCGCGCTGGACGCCAGCGAAGAGGTCCGCCAGATTGCCGAGATGCTGGAGGCCCCGGTCTGTGCTTTCCGCATGGGGCGCGGCGTGCTCGATTCCCGCCATCATCTTTCGCTCACCATGCCGACGGGGTACCGGCTATGGAAGGACGTCGATGTCGTTCTCGGCATCGGCACCCGGATGCAGCCGCACCAGCAATTCTGGGGCACGGATTCGGGCCTGAAGATCATCCGCATCGATCTCTGCCCGGAAGAGCTGGCCCGCATTCGGCGCCCGGATATCGGTATCGTCGGAAACGCGGCGCCCGTACTGCGCGCCCTCGCCGATGCGGTGCCGAAGCACAACGCGAAACGCACGTCGCGTAAGGATGAACTCGACGAAGCTCGCGCCAAAACGATGGAGATGTTCGACGTGCTGCGCCCGCAACTTGACTACGTCGACGCCATTCGCGACGCGCTTCCGGAAGACGGAATTTTCGTCGACGAGCTTACCCAAGTTAGTTACGTCAGCCGCTTTGCCATGCCGGTCTACACACCCCGCAGCTTTATACCGTCCGGCTATCAAGGCACGCTCGGGTGGGGTTTCGCCGCGGGGCTCGGCGTGAAGGTCGGAAAACCCGATAGGCCCGTGCTTTCGGTCAACGGCGATGGCGGTTTCATGTTCAGCGTGCAAGAGATGGCAACCGCCGTCCGCCACCGCATCAACCTGGTCTCCGTCGTTTTCAACGATGGCGCCTTCGGCAACGTTCAGCGCATCCAGAAACTGTCCTACGGCAACCGCACCATCGCCAGCGACCTGACCAATCCGGATTTCTGCAAGCTCGCGGAATCGTTCGGTGTCGCGGGCCTGCGCGCGACCACGCCGGACGCGCTCAGGGCGCGGATCGAGGAAGGCTTCAAGATGGATGCTCCGGTCCTGATCGAAGTCCCCGTCGGCGAAATGCCCGACCCTTGGAGCCTACTGATGCAGCCAAAGGTTAGGGGATAATCGACCGATATCCGCGCTAGGTTCCCAAAGCTTGGGCGGCATCCTGACTTCGGAGGTTAACGCTGGTGGCTGTGGTCGGTTGCTGACCCAACTGAGACATTAACGCGGCCCGCCCTATAAGTTTTTTAGGCGTGGAACGGCAACGGTTGCGAGAATGCCAACGACAATTAGCATCGTGCCGTTGACCAGGAGTGCACCATCAGCACCGAGCATAACGGCGAGAGCGCCCATCTCTATATGTCCAAGCGGCGCTGATCCGATGGCAAACACCCAAAATCCCATCGCCCTGCCCCGGAGATGATTGGGGACGCTAAGCTGCATCATGCTCTGGCTAAGAACATCGGTTGCCGTCGCCAATCCCGCAACGATGACAAGAGCCCCGAGCGCCAGTACGAATTGGTCCAAAACCGAAAGTAACAACAGGCTGCCGCCGAACGCGCAAATGACAACGAGGTAGAACGCCCCTCGCCGATGAAGGTTCGCCATGCCGGCCAAAAGCAGGCCGGCCAGGATGCCGCCGACGGCGCGCGCGGCATGCATCTGACCCAGTCCTTCCGCGCTCACACCGAATCGCATGGTCGCCAACTCCGGCAACGCCGTTACGAACGAGAAGCCAAAAACCTCAACCACCGCCGTTACCAATACCAGCGTCAGCAAGATCGGGTTGGCGCCCATCTCGCCAATGCATTCGCGCAGGTTTTGCCCGATGGGAACCTGTTTAATCGTCTCGGCAAGACCGGCGGAACGCAGCCGGGACATTAAAGAAAAAGCAATCCCATGGGCCGCTGCCATACATAAAAGGGCAATTGGCGTACCATACCTATGCATAGCGGCCCCGCCGACAAGTGCGCCTGCCAATTGACCAACGCGGGAGCCGACACTCAATAGACCAAGGCCAGCGACGATATGCTCGCCGCCGACGACGTCATAGGCGTAACTGATACGCGCCGGTTGGCCCGTGGCGCGCACGCAGCCGTAGATGATGGAGAACGACAGGATCAGCCAGAGATGGGTGCCCCACATCGCGATCAACGCCGAAAAAATGAAAAAACCGATGAGCATCGCAAGTTCGACACGTCGCAACATAGCCCGGCGATCCGACCAATCCGCGACAACGCCGGACAGCATCCCAAAGACGAGATTGGGCAGAAAAAAGAACGCCAGCGACACTCCAACCCATGCGGAAGATTGCGTGATCTCGAAGACCAGCATTCCCATGATCACAAACCAGCCGCCCATGCCGAAGCTGCTGCCGGCAGAGCCACCACATAACTTGTGAAAGTCACGATCCCATAATGCTGGATTGCCAATCACGGAGCCGACCATAGGCTAAAAATTTGGGCGCCCCGCAGGGTGCGCAGTCGATTCCTCATTAGGATTCTTCCGTTCGGCGCCGTTGGAAATGATTTCTTTCACCAACACCAAATCCCCGGCCTTGATGGCGTCGTGCAGAGGGCCCTCCATGGCCGTCGCATGGGACAGCGACATCGCCGCGATCATGAGAACAAGGTGACACCCTTTGGAAATGGTCTCATTGCCAGTCTCCTTTGAATTCCAATAACAAACGTTAAGTGGAATCGTTGGATTTGGCCTATCGCGACCGCGCCGCGCCGCGCCTTGCCCCGCCGAAGTTTTTGATGTTGGCCTTCGTCCCCGGGATCGAGTTTGGAACGTCTTTCGGATTGAACTGCCCCGATCGGATGTTTGGGGTCGGTTGATCGGCGTTGGTTGCTCGCTTTTTTGCTTTCTCCGCCGCTTTCGCTTTTGCCCGTTCGCGGGCTTTGGCTTTGGTCATGTTTCCGTCGCCTTTCTAAACCAGGCCCCCAGTCGCCCACGCGATCACACCTCGAACCGATACTATTCGAGTAGCTTCCGAAACGGATTCAACACTACCCAATTCTCCCCGTCGTTGGAATAGTTCCTTCTGGTCGGGAACATGTGCCTTGAATATTCGGAGCCGAAGCCTCACATTTTAAACGGAGCGGTTGGACCTCGGCCAAGGTGCCCACCGCCCGCGCCGGGACCTCGCCCATCAGGTCCACGGGAGGTATGGATGATCCATCGTATCGTGTCCGCGGCGATGATTTCAGGTCTGGTATTGTTGGCCGGGCCCGCCAAGGCTTCGCCCTTCAATGCCGACGGCACCTATTTCGCCACGCTGTGCTCTTCGAACGCGCTCTCGCACCGGGAATTGTGCCAAGCCTACGTGGTGACCATCAGTTATGGCGCCGTCTTCAACCGGGTCGAGGGATATCGTGCCTGTCCGCCCAACGATTCCTTGGGCTGGCAGCATGTCGCCGAGAAGATCAAGTCGTGGGCCTACAATCACCCCGAGCTGTGGGACATGCCCTTGGTCCCCTTTGTCGCCCGGGGCCTGTCCAAGGTCTTTCCCTGCTGGGGCTGATTAGGCGCCCGTGAAGAAAAGTCCTTCGCTGACGCTTAAGTCGTACTTTCCTTCAATGTTGACAATGAGTAATGCGTGCTTGGGGCGGCCCGCCGAGCCGCCTCAAGGGCCGATTTGGCCGTATTGAAAACGGGAAAAAGTATACCGAGCCGAAGGCGAGGGACTTTTTCACGACCAATTGATCAGGCGACGCGCAGCTTGCGCGGCGTTTCGGTCAGGACCTCGACGCCGTCGTCGGTGACGCGCCAGATCTCGCTGAGGCCGATGGCGCCGACATCTTCCAGTAGCACCCAGGGCACCGTGTGGAAGACCATACCGGCGCGCAGTGGCCGGGAGTCGCCGGGCTTAAGGTCCATGATGTAGCCCTCGCCCCAGTTGGGCGGAAAACTGACACCGACCGAATAACCGGTACGGTGCAGCCAGCGCTCTCCAAGACCGGCTTCCTCGACGATGCTCCGTCCCGCGCGATCAACTTCGCCCGACGTTACCCCCGGGCGCGCCGCCGCCAAGATGGCGTTCAATGCGCGCACCATGACGTCGTGGGTCTTCTGTACCACCGCCGGCGGCTCGCCGACCGAGAAGGTGCGCATGATCGGGCCGCCATAGCGGTGGATGCTGGCCGAGCCCTCGAACCAGATGCTGTCACCGGCCTTGAGGACATTGCGCTCGAAGCTCGAACGCCGCGCCGGTTCACGGATGCCGGCATATATATAAGGCTGGTTGCTGACCAGGCCGCTGCCGCCCTTCATCATCTCGTGATACATGGCGCCGGCGATATCGTTCTCGGTGACGCCGGGGGCGATGCGGGCGATACCCGCTTCCATGGCGCGCACCGAAAGCGCCGAGGCTTGGCGAATGTAATCGATTTCCTGGGCTGACTTGATGACGCGCCCGGCCTCGACGATGCCGCCGACGCCGACCAGGGTTGCCTTTGGAAGTCCGGCGCGCAAGCCGTCGACGATATCGACCGGAAGGTGCATGTCGGCGCCGTCGTAGCCGATGCGGGCAGACCGGGCGCCCATGGCCTCGATCTCCGAACGGGTGGCGTCCAACATGTTCTCGGTATCCGGGACGGCGACGCCCGTGGTGATCCATGAGACGCCGCCGATGCCCTCGAAAAAGAGCTTGCGCAAGACGAACCGTGGATCACCGTCTAGGGGCACCAGCAGGGCCTGATACATGGCATTGCCGATGTTGTAGTAGCCGGTGAGGTAATTGATGTTCTCGGGACTCGAGACCAAGAGGATGTCGATCGATGCCCGGCCCATGGCTTCGCGGCAGGCGGATAGCCTGGCGCCGTACTCCTCAAGGGTGAAAGGCAGGTGGTGTGCGCTCATGGCGTCCTCCCGGGCGTGGCGAAGGCGTTCCCTGTAGCATGGATCAAGGGAACGCCAAAGTCGCTGAGCTTGCGGTCGCTTCCGCCATCGCCTAGCGTCCTTGGTATAACACTTAAGGAGGGAACAGATGGGTTTGGAACCGAACAAACTGCGTGCCAAGCTGAACGACGGACACTTGGTTTGCGGCAGCGTCATCTATAGCTGGAGCCCCGCCATCATGGATCAGGCTGGCTTCGCCGGGCTCGACTTCATCCGTATCGATTCGGAACATGCCTGGCGCCAAGACGGTGCCATGGAAGGCATGGTGCGCGCCGCCCTGGCCGCCGGCGTGGCCCCTATTCTTAGGGTCGACCGGGACAATCCCTACCTGATCCGCAAGGCATTGGAGATCGGCGCCGAAGGGATCATCGTACCCGACGTGCACAGCGCCGATGACGCCGCCAACGTGGTCCGGGCGTCCAAGTTTCCGCCCCGTGGCATCCGTGGCTATGGCAGCAACTGCGTGGCCGGCGGCTGGGGCACCAAGGCGGGGCCTGAGTGGGTCGAATGGAGCGACCGCGAGCCGATGATCGGCATCATGATCGAACACGTCGAGGCGATGGATCGTCTCGACGATATCTTCGCCGTTGATGGCGTTGACTTCGCGCTGTTTGGGCCGTCGGACTACTCCATGTCGCTCGGCGTCGGTACCGGGCTGGATGTTGGCGACGAGCGCATCGTCGATGCCGTCACCAAAACTTGCGCCGCCGCGAAGAAGGCGGGCAAGCACGTCATGCTGGGGGTCGGCATGGACGCGTCGACGGTCAGGCGCTATGCCGATATCGGCGTCACCATGATGGAAATGGGCAACGACGCGGCGCTGGTCCGCGCGGCATGGATGGGAGCGGCAAAAACAGTCGCGGCGCTGCCGGGCGCATCATGACGTAGCGCCGCGACGGGGTGCGGGCCAGTACCAGATTACAATGGGTTAGACGCCGTCGGCCACAAGCATTCGAAAATCGGCGGCGCCGAGGCGGAAATTTCGGGCTTCCTGGTATTCGGGCGAATCGTACCAGGCCTTGGCGTCCTCGACGGTGGAGAACTCCAAGATGACAACGCGTTCGGGGGAGAAGTCGCCTTCTAAGGTCCCTGCGTTGGCGTCGCGCGCGATCGCCTTGCCACCGAATTTTGCCGTTGCCGCCGGCGCCGAGGCTGCATACTTGGCATAGTTTTCCTGATCGGATACGTCGAACATGGCAATCACGTAAGCGCTCATTTCTATTCCTTTTCCTTATCACGCGTCGTTAGCAGGGAACGAGGCGGGGGTTAATGCACGGTGGCGTCGCCGGGGCGTTCATCCGACAACAGCTCCTCCGCCGCCTTGGCGACCTTCATCCACAGGGTCTGCCCGGCCAAATCACCGGCCTCCATCAAGGAGTCGGCCTTGATAATGGCGCCGACGGGTGCCATTTCGCCGTACTTGCGGATCAAGAGATTGGCGGTTCGGTAGATAGAGGGATCAGAGGTCGTCGACTTACCTGTAACCGCCATCAGCTCGATTCGCTTTTGATAATTTCGGTCATCTGCACGCCCAGTCGGTCCTCGATGACCACCACCTCGCCACGCGCGATCAACTGATTGTTGGCGTGAACCTCGATAGGCTCGCCGACGACGCGATCCAACTCGACGACCGCGCCACGGCCTAATTTAAGGATCTGGCTGACCTGCAGCTCCGCCGTGCCGAGGACGGCGATCACCTCGACGGGAATCTCATAGGCAGCGCCCGAGGGATCGGTGCCGGAAGATTCGCCTGCCTTCTCTTGATCGTTCCGATCGGCCATATCCAGTCCCCGGTCGCCCCATCCAACGGAGTTTTAAGACATAATAACGATTCTACCCTTGATCGGGTGGGGGGTCCAACATTCCTTTGCTCGTGTCAAACCCCAACGACATCCATTGACGCCGCCATGATTGTAGGTAGGTTGGGAAATGGATTTCGAGTAAGAGTGTGGCAATGAACGAAATCTGGAAAAAAATCGGCTGGTCGGCGCTCTTGGCCCTGGCCCTGGCCATTGTGATCATCCTCAATTCCGGACAACCCAAAGTCACCATGGGAGCCACCATCACCTTCGTCGTCTTGATGTTGGGCGTATGGTTGTTGAAGAGCGGAAAGTCCAGGCCGGTCCAGGGCAAACCCGAAGAAATAATCAACAATACTCGCAAATTTCTCAAAATCGTCGCCAAGGAAACCGACGACAAGACCCTGGAAAAGATCCAGGCGCAGACCCAAAAGACGATCGTCGGCACCATCGGCCTGGTCGAGAGCGGCAAGATGAAGACGACTAAACAGGCGGCTCAGTCGATCGTCATCATCCAGCCGGAAGACTACAAAAAGCCCAAGAAAATACCCCAGATCGCCAACACCTTGGCTGCCTTTTATTTGTTCGCCGACTCCCAGGACACCGCGGTCTCCGATGACTCCAAGACCCTCATCGATAACTTCATCGCTGGGGTCAAGGATACGACACTTTAGAGATTTGCTATTAGACCGGCACCGGTCCGGTGCCCAAATATTTCCATACAAAGATGGTCAAGCAGTCCACCGTGGCGGTGATCGTCAGACGGGTGCATCACCCTTGACAGTGGTGCGATACATGACCCGGCGATGCGTCGCCTCATCGAAGTCGGTGGGACAATGCATGGCGCATCGGTTATCCCAAAGAAGGACGTCGCCGATGCTCCACCGGTAGGCATAGACGAAACGCTCGCCGGTGGCGAAGTCCCGCAACTCCTGGATCAAAGCGCGACCTTCGTCGTGAGGCATGCCTTCGATTTCCCAAGCTGAGTTGCCGCCAACGTAAAGCGCCTTGCGCCCGGTCTCGGGATGGGCGCGCACCAGGGGATGGATGGCATCGGGCATGCACGCCTTTTCCACTTCGGTCAGGGGTGGCCAGCTTGGGAATAAGATGGGATGGGTTTTGACTCGGCTGTGCACCACCCTCAATCCGTCGATGCGTTGCCTGGTGGCATTAGGCAGGGCGTCCAGGACGGCGGCCATGTTGACGAACAACGTATCGCCGCCGCTGGGCGGCACCTCGCGGGCGTGCAGGATCGAGGCCTTGGTCGGCTCGGTCAGGTACTGACCGTCGCTGTGCCATGAGCGGCTGACCCGGGCACCAACGAACTTGCCTTCTTCGGTCACGTTGGAAACGACAAAGATTTCGGGGTGTCCGGCCAAAGAGTTGCGTGCCAGGCTGTCGGTGTCCAGTTCGCCGAAGCGGCGGCTGAAGGTAACGTGGTCTGCGACCGTCATTGCCTCTTGGGCGGGGAACGCCAGCACCGCCGATTCCAGCCACGCCGCGTGAAGGCGCTCGAAGGTGGCTTCGTCGAGGGGCTGGGAGAGGTCAATGCCGATCACCCGTGCACCGATTTTCTGGCTCAACGGCTGGATATCGATGTCCATGCGTTCACTCCATTTTCGCGGCTCCACCCCGGTGGGTGGCCGACCCTACATTCTAAAAATCGTCGATAAATCCTTGCCAACGGCGCTCACCGGCGTCACACGGCGGGGACCGGCGCGCCGCAACGCGGCGCACCGGCGAGACTGGCCGGCCGGGGGTGCGCCCGGCGATCTCCAAGATCAGCTTGCGCCGGATAGCGCGGGCAAAATCGGTAAACGTGTCGGCAACGACCAAGAACGCGGACCGACCGCCGATGACGCAGTCCCGGTAATAGAGGTCGAGATCGGGCATCGGCGGCCGTCCGAATCGGCTCGGCCGGTCGTTGACGATGGGCAGGCCGTTGATGGTGATGCCGGCGAGGACGGCCTCGTCGCGCGACAGGGTGACCAGTCGGCCGTGGTTGTTGGCCCCGTCGCCCGAAATGTCGATGACCCGGCGCCGCGCGGTGAAGCCGTTGGCATCGAACAGGGGCTGGGCGAACTGGAGCGCCTCGCTGATCGAGGTGCGGCGCGCTGTGACGATGGGTTTGTCGGCCAGGGCCGCCGAGAAGGCCCGGGCATCGTCGGCGCCGCCGATCAGGGTCCAGTCGACGACGATAGTGTTGTAGCCGAAGCCGGCCCACTCGAAATAGACGACCGCAATACGGCCCAGGTATCCCGAACGAATGGCTTCGATGACGCGGGGGTCGACGAAGGCCTGGACATAGCCGTCGCGCTGTAACCGGGCCTCCTCGGGATCGACGCTGCCGGAAACGTCGACGGCCAGCACAAGCTCCAGGTCGACCGCCACTTCCGCCCGGCCCGCCGCCGGAGCGCCGATACAGATGACGGCGGCCAGCGCGAGGGCGCCGAGGAGGGAGAAGATCGTCATCGATCTCCCTTCAATCTCTAGGCGACTTCGGGCGGCGGCTCTTCTTCGATGATATCGGCCGATTCCTGCGCTTCCTCGCCTTCCCAACTCATCTTGGGTACGCCCCGCGGGGCGCGGGCCGCGAGCAAACGCTCAACGTGGCTTAGGTTCTTCTCGGTGATGGACACCATCCTCGTGGCACCATAGGTGCGATAGAGGCCGTGTGCCTGGCGAAAGGCTTCGGCCGCTCCTTCCAGGTGCAGGATCTCACCGCTTAGCTTGCCGAGGAGGAACATAGCCGATCCCAGGTTGTTCTGGGTCGCCGCCCACAAGAGCGGCATTTCCTCGCGGGTCCTTACCTCAAGGGCGCCACGGCAGGCCTCCGCCGCCTTCTCCAGGACTTCGGCGTTGCGCAATTGGCCACCCAGCATTTGGGCTACCTGGCCGAAATTGTTCATCACCTCGGCCCAGCGCATGGGGTGGTCGGCGCGGGTGTAGACCTGAAGTGCCGCTTGGAAGGCGGCAAGAGAATGTTTAACCAACTCGGTGTCGCCGGTCTTCAGGTCGAGTTTGTAAAGCACCATGCCGAGGCGGTTCTGCGTCGCCGCCCAGGGGCGGGGGAACTGAGCCTTGGTCAGGACCTTCAATGCATCGCGGTAACAATCGGCGCAGGTACCCAGAATTTCGGCGTCCTCCATGCGCTCGGCGAGGGCCTGCAGTACCATGCCCAAGTTGCGCTGAATCATGGCCCATTCCAGCGGTGCCGCATCGCGGGTCATGGTTTCCAGGCCGGCACGGTAATTTTGCGCTGCCATTTGATAGAGCTCGACGGCGCCCGCGTTACGCGCCAACGTGGCCGCCACGTTGGCTGTGCTAACAAGGATCGTCGCCCGCTCCCGGCTCGTCAGATCACGGGGCAATTCCTGGACCGCCGGTAATGCCGCCTCCAGCGCCTTGGGCAAGGCCAAGGCAAGGTTTTTTCCTTACCCTCGTCCGCCGGGACGATAGCCGCCAGTGCTGCGGTAAAGAGGATGTCGGCGAACTCGGGACCGAAGTTGACGGGCAGGTTGATGGGAAAGATCGGTCCACAGGTGCCGGCCAGGTCCTCGTCCTCAGGCTCGGCGGGAACAAATCGCAAATGCAGACTGGTTCCCGGCTCGTCGACGTCGCCCCAAATCATGAGGTCGGCCTGATCCTTTGCCAGCAGCCGGCGACCCTTGGCCGTCACGGCATTGACCTGAACGACCGGATCGATGGCGCTGTTGGTATCCAAAACTTCTTTCATAATGCGGGCCTTGACGCGCCGGCGTTTTCCCACGGCCGCGACCACATGACGGGTCACCCGGGAGTCGGCGTCGCCGTCCAGCGGCACTACTCGGATCTCTATGCGCTTGGGCCGCGCGTGGCGTGCCCCGGTTCCCGGCCGCATGCCTAGAAGGCGGTCCAGGAATCCCGGCTTGACGCTCTGATCCGGTGCCGGTACCTCAATGGTTGGGCCCTTGACCAATAATTCGTTGGTGGTGCGTAGACGCTCGACCAGCTTGCCTATGAACCGGAATGCGGCGTCCGGCTCTTCTTTCAGCGATTCCAGGAATTCATCGCGCCCAATTTTATTGACTGTGACATTGCCGACGGCGCGGGCGGTGGCACTACGCGGGCTCTGATCGAAGATGCCCATCTCTCCCAACATCTCACCCGGTTTCAAGATGGCCAAGGTCACCCGGCCCTTCTCGCTCTCTTTGGTGAGCTCTACGTCGCCCTCGACGATGGCGTAGGCCGAGTGGCTGGGTTCGCCCTCGCGGAAAATAGTCTCGCCGTCCTGGAAATGCGTGTCGCTTTTTTTCAAGCGTAGCCCCTGTTCCGTTTTGGAAGAGCTGCCAATATTCTTGGCTCGACCCCACCGCATGTTGCCTTCCGCCGCCCACCGGGTCAACGCCAAGCCCTCTGGACAAACATATAGGGAGACGGCTACACAAAGTAACGATTTGTTACGTTTGGTGCGGATGTCTGGGGGATCGTCTTGAAGTCCATAGTGGCCGGGATTGCCGGCATCGTCGCCATCTTCTTGGCGGCGGGTGCGCAAGCGGGAACGTCGGGAGCGGTCTACGACATGGACCGTCTGCTGCGTCAGCCCCACCCGTTCGCCCAGCCGGCACCCAGGGTAGCTCCGCCCGTCGCCGCACCCGTCCGCCCTGCCCCTGTCGCAGCCCCGCCGCCCAGACCTGCCCCGCCACCGCGCCGCACCGTTCAGACCAAGGCGCCCGCCGCCGCGCCACCTTCGAACCAATTTTTGGCGGGCGGCGGTGGCGATATCGTCTCCGAGGTTCGCTTAGGCTTTTTGATCCACGACCAAGGTCCGGCTAGCCACAACAAGGAAGGCGGATACGACGGCAACCTCGAAGTGCTGTTTACTTCGCCCGACTTTCTCGACATCGTCTGGGCGCCGCGCCCGCACTTCGGCGGTAGCGTCAATTCCCAGGGCGATACCAGCCAGGTTTATCTGGGCCTGACCTGGGAATTCGAGTTCTTTGACTCGGCATTTTTCGATTTCTCCTTCGGCGGCGCCTACCATAACGGCGAGACGACCACCGACGCCCGCGACAAGAAGGAGCTTGGTTGCAGCGTGCTGTTCCGGGAATCGATCGATATCGGCTACCGCTTCGCCGACCATCACGGCGTTTCCTTGTTCCTCGATCACATCTCCAACGCCAAACTGTGCAGCGAAAACGAGGGCCTGGAGAACTTCGGCCTCCGTTACGGCTACAAGTTTTAGGGTGACCCTCAAGTGGCGGGATGCTGACGGCTTGCCCGACGCACCCGGCGCCTATGCCCTCCTTATCGAGGTATCCCGTCCTTACGAACCTCCCATCCGTCGCCTGGCCAAGCGGCGTTTGGCGGCGGGGCACTATCTCTACGGCGGTTCGGCCAATGGGCCCGGTGGGATCCGCGCCAGGGTGCGCCGCCACCTGAGGCGCAAGAAGACGGTTCACTGGCACATCGATCACCTGACCAAGGCCTTTGGCGTCGCCGCCGTCGTTGCCGTGGTGGGCGGCAACGAGTGCGCCATCCTTGAAGAGGCCGGGCGCCGGCCCGGCGTCCGCGTTCCCGTTCCCGGCTTCGGCAGTTCCGACTGCGTCCGCTGCCCGGCCCATCTCCTGTCTCTTACCGATGAGTTGGATCTCGCGTCGCTTGCTCAAGGCGACGGCAGCGTCGTTCTGGCCTGACCTGGGGGGTTGTGGCAGACTGCGCCGCCGTGAAGAGACAGGGAGGGAAGACCGGGTGGCAAACAAAGGGACAAACGGCATCGAACGCGTGGTTCTGGTCAGCGGCGCGGCGAGCGGTATCGGCGCTGCCGTCTGCCGCCGCATCGCGGGTCCGGACACGGCCCTTGTCATGCACACGCGCAAGAACCGCGAGGCGCTGGAGGCGGTCGCCGCCGAAGCGCGCCAGGCCGGCACCGAGACCGAACTGGTCTTGGGCGACCTGGGCGAGACGGGCACCGCCGCGGGCCTAGTGACGGCGGCGCTGGCGCGCTTCGGCCGCCTTGATCAGATCGTCAGCAATGCCGGGATGGCCGACAGCCGCCCCATAGGCGAGGTCGATGCAGAGACCTTGCGCCGGTCCATGGCCGCCATGCCCGAGGCATTTTTCGAGATGGCGACGGCGGCGCTGGAGCCATTGCGCGCCTCGCCCTGGGGCCGGGTCGTCGCCATCTCGTCGTTTATCGTCCACGTCTTTGGCGTCATCGGCACGTCGTTCGCCGCCACCGCCGCCGCCAAGGCCGGGGTCGAGAGCCTGGCCAAGAACCTGGCCCTGCAACTGGCACCCGACGGGGTCAGCGTCAATTGCGTCGCGCCCGGCTTCACGCGCAAGGACGCCACTGGCCACTCGGCGCTGGTGGGCGAGTTCTGGGATCGGGCGGCGGCGGCCAACCCCATGGGGCGCATAGCCCTTCCCGCCGACACGGCGGCGGCGGTCGATTTCTTGTTAAGCCGTGACGCCCAATACATCACCGGTCAGGTCATCCACGTCGACGGCGGCCTGACACTCTTGTGATCGCGCCTATTCTGGCAGAGCAAACTCTCTTTTCGCTTTGACCTCGGAGATGACGATGCTGGTCTGGATTTCGGCGATCGCCGGAACGTCGGCCAGTTCGTAGCGCAGCAGGGCCTCATAGTTCGACATGTCGGGAACGTGCATCGTTAACAGGTAGTCATAGGCGCCTGTGATGAGCTGGCATTGCAAGACCTTGTCCATCCGCATGATGGCCTCTTCGAAAAGCCGGATGTTTTCGCGCGTCCTGCGTTCCAGCTTAATAAAGACGTAGAGAGAAAGGGAAAGGCCGCAGGCTTTTGGATCGACCATTGCGCTGTAGCCCGTGATGACGCCTGTCTCTTCCAAAATGCGGATGCGCCGACGGCAGGGCGTCGGCGACAGGCCGACACGCTCCGAGATGTCTTGGACCGCCATGCGGCCGTCGCGTTGCAGGTTCCGGATGATTGCGCGATCGATGGTATCCAATTTTGCCATGCCTATATTTTTAGCGGTTTTCGCTAAATTTTCAAGTATTTATGGCTGTAATAAGTTACAATAGCTATCTTACATGCGATAAAATCTCTACACACCTTGCAAATCGAAAAAGACGGCAGAGGCCGAAAACGCACACATAAAGAGGGTTCTAAATGACCAGGAATAGCCGCTTGGGGTTTGCGACCCGTGCCATTCATGCCGGTCAGCAACCCGATCCCGTTACCGGCGCCATTATGACGCCGATCTATGCCTCTTCTACCTACGTCCAGCAAAGCCCGGGTGTTCATAAGGGCTATGAATACAGCCGTTCCCACAATCCGACCCGCAAAGCGCTCGAAGATTGTGTGGCGGACCTGGAAAACGGCGCGCAAGGGTTTGCCTTCGCATCCGGCATGGCTGCATCAAGCACGGTCTTGGATCTGTTGGACGCGGGCGACCATGTCATTGCCGGCAACGATCTTTACGGCGGCACTTACAGGTTGTTTGAAGATGTTCGCAAGCGATCTTCCGCACTTGATTTCTCATTCGTTGATTTTTCCGATCTCGAAGGCATCAAGCAGGCCATCCGGCCCGAGACCAAAATGATCTGGGTTGAAACCCCGACAAATCCGCAGCTCAACGTCATAGACCTTGAAAAGGTTGCCGAGATGGCCGCCAAGAACCGGCTCATCAGCGTATGCGATAACACTTTCGCCAGCCCGTACGTGCAGCGACCTTTGGATTATGGCATTGATATCGTTGTGCATTCGGCAACCAAATATCTCAATGGTCATTCGGATCTCGTTGCCGGTATAGCGGTCGTCTCGGGCGACAGCCCCTTCGACGATCTTGCCGAGCGCCTGTCATATCTCTCCAATGCGGTAGGCGCAATTCTGGGGCCCAATGTTCATTTTGGGTGTTGCGCGCCCTTAAGACCCTGCCATTGCGCATGCGCCAGCATTGTCAAAGCGCTGCCCAGATTGCTCAGTTCCTCGAACGCCACCCGCATATTGAAAAGGTCTACTATCCGGGCCTTGAATCCCATCCACAGCATGGCATTGCCCGACGCCAAATGAATGGTTTCGGGGGCATCGTGACGGCTGTCGTGAAGGGGGGGCTGGAGCCCGCGCGCCGGTTTCTCGAACGGTGCGAACTCTTTTCGCTGGCCGAAAGCCTGGGCGGCGTTGAAAGTCTGATTGAACACCCGGCGATCATGACCCATGCCTCCATCCCCCCCGATATCAGGGCATCGATCGGCATTGACGACGGGCTTGTCCGCCTGTCGGTCGGCGTGGAAGATATCGATGATCTGATTGGCGACCTTGAACAAGCACTGAACTAAATTACGACTAATTTGCTACAAGACCGTCGTAATTTCCCGCCGGGCCGGATATTCTGGCAACGAAGGAGCCAGACCGGACATGACCACGACCTATCACAGCCACTCTTCCCATTGGGGTGCTTTCACCGCCGAGGTCCGCGACGGGCGTTTGGTCGGGGTGCAGCCGTTCGCCCACGACGGCCAACCCTCAGCGCTGATCGACGCCATGCCCGACGCCGTCCACGACGAGACCCGGGTTGCGGCACCGATGGTGCGCCAAGGCTATCTGCGCGACGGTGCGAACGCCGGCGGCGCGGGGCGCGGACGCGAGCCCTTCGTCGCGGTGTCGTGGGAACAGGCCCTCGACCTGGTCGCCGGCGAGCTTGCGCGGGTCAAGGAAGAGCACGGCAACCAGGCCATCTTCGGCGGCTCTTACGGTTGGTCGAGTGCCGGGCGTATGCATCACGCCCGTACCCAGGTCCGCCGCTTCCTTTACGGCTTTGGCGGCTGCACCGATCAGTTCACCAATTACAGCTATGGCGCCGCCATGGTCTTCCTACCCCACATCGTCGGCGGCTTCCAATCAGCCTGCGGGCCAGTGACCAGCTGGTCCAGCATCGTCGATAATACCCGGCTCATGGTCGCCTTTGGCGGTATCAGCCTGAAGAACGGACAGGTGAATTCCGGCGGCATGGGGGATCATGCCTACGAGGTCTGGCTGCGCCGTGCCGTCGATGCCGGGGTGCGTTTCGTCAACATCAGCCCCCTGCGTGACGACGGCCCGGATCTTCTCGACGCCCAGTGGCTTTCCATCCGTCCCAACACCGACACCGCCCTGATGCTGGCCCTCGCCCACACCTTGGTCGCCGAAGGGCTGCACGACGGTGAGTTCGTGGATCGGTATTGCACCGGTGCCGATCGCTTCATCGCCTACTTGATGGGTGAGTCCGACGGTGCGCCCAGGGATGCCGAATGGGCGGAAGCCATTACCGGCATCAACGCCGAGACGATTCGCGGATTGGCACGGCAAATGGCGGCTGAGCGCACCATGGTGACAGCGACCTGGTCCCTACAGCGCTCAGACCACGGCGAGCAGACCTATTGGGCGCTCATAGCACTTGCCGCGCTCTTGGGCCAGATCGGCCTGCCCGGCGGTGGTTTCGGATTTGGCTATGGCTCCATCAACGGCATCGGCAACCGCGATACCATCGCCCCCATGCCCAGTCTGGGGACCGGCAAGAACCCGCTTGGCCTTGCCATCCCGGTGGCCAGGGTCACCGACATGTTGCTGTCGCCGGGCTCGACCATAGATTTCAACGGGGCACCGATGACCCTGCCCGATATCCGCATGGTCTATTGGTGCGGCGGCAATCCGTTCCATCATCACCAGGATCTCAACCGGTTGATCGAAGGCTGGCGGCGGCCCGAAACCATCGTCGTGCACGAACCGTGGTGGACGGCGACGGCGCGCCACGCCGACATCATCTTGCCGGCGACGACGTCGCTTGAACGCAACGACATCGGCTCGTCGTCGCGCGACCGATATATCATCGCCATGCACAAGGCGGTGGAGCCCGTAGGCCAAGCGCGCAACGACTTCGACATCTTCGCCGACTTGTCCGAGCGCCTGGGCTTCCGTGCTGCCTACACACAAGGCCGCGACGAGATGGCATGGCTGCGCCACCTCTATGACGAGTTCCGCTCCGGCGCGCTTTCCAACCGCTATACCATGCCCGACTTCGATACCTTTTGGGACCAGGGCCACGTGGAGGTGCCGGAAGCCGACGAGGACCTGGTCTTGTTCCGGAACTTCCGCCGCGACCCCGAGGGCCATAGACTCGACACCCCGTCGGGCAAGATCGAGATTTATTCCGAGCGCATCGCCGGCTTCGGCTATGACGATTGCCCGCCTCATCCGACCTGGCTTGAGCCGGCTGAGTGGCTGGGCTCGGACAAGGCGGCGCGTCACCCGCTGCATCTGATCTCCAACCAACCCAAGACGCGGCTTCACAGCCAAATGGACATGGGACCGGTCAGCCGGGCGGCCAAGGTGAACGGCCGCGAGGTCCTCCTCATCCATCCCGACGACGCGGCGCCGCGCGGTATCCAAGCGGGCGACGTGGTGCGCGTCTTCAACGACCGCGGTGCTTGTCTGGCCGGGGTAGCGGTGGGGGACGGCATCGAGGTGGGCGTCGTGCGCTTGCCGAGCGGCGCCTGGTACGACCCCGAAGATCCGAGCCGCCCGGGGAGTTTGGACAAACACGGTAATCCCAACGTGTTGACGCTCGACAAGGGTACATCGCGCCTCGGCCAGGGGCCGAGCGCCATGAGCACTCTGGTCGAAGTCGAGAAGTGGGTTGGCGATGTGCCGCCGATCACGGCCTTCCAGCCGCCGTTAATGAGCGAGAATTAGGACGTTATCTGTTTATGCGGCACCAGCCCGCACCCCTGTCCGCCACCCATGGCATTGTGTATGCGGGATCGATTACACCACATGATTTATGTCCGCTTTACCCCCGAAAGCGGACATTCAGAAGGACGTCGCTGAACGTCCGCTTATGACCCAACTCGGACATCAACTGATCGGATAACCAAACTCGCGTATGAAGGGCTTCAGGATGGGCACGACGGGAGCCAACTGGCTCTTGTAATTGTGCCACCTTTTCCGCGCAGATTTATAAACACTCGTGCTTACGTCTTGGTAGCTAGGTGTCATGATGCTCCTGTCCCTGACGTGGCGATGATATTCAAGAACGTTGTCGCTCCATGATTCCCCTAGGGCTTCGATTATCTGACGGGCGGTGGCATCGGGGTCTTCCACCAAATCTTCGTATCTATATTCGAAGTAATCCAGCCCAAGTGTTCCACGGTAATACAGCCAAAGATCAATTGTTATGGCGTAAAAATTAGCTGTATCTTCAAGGTTCAGGAAATGGACCATCGCCCGATTGATTCTGAATTTCTGCATAAAACAGCTAAGGACCACATCTCGTGGATCGCGCAGAGCGAAGAGCACCTTGGCTTCCGGAAACAGCCGACGCACAATCGCAAGATTAACAATGTTGAGGGGGTACTTATCAACCATTGACTTGTCATCGAGAGCGTCGCCATGAAAATCGCGTGCCAGTTGCCAGTAGAATCGCCGCAGTTCTCTGACATCTGCCTCACTCAGGCGTTGAAGCCCTTTCGGCAACTTGTTTGGAATTTGTTTGGCAACCTGTTCGAGCCAATCATGCTCTCCGCCGGAAATAAAACTCGGATGGGAACATAGCATTTGTTCTACCAGCGTTGTTCCCGATCTTGGAAAGCCAACGAAAAACACCGGTGCCCCGTTATCGTCACCGTCAATCCGGCGCGGCCATTCCTTGACCATTTGTGCCGTGACCCCTTGGCGGTAGGCGCGGATCTGATCAGGATAACTGTTCTTTGATACAAATCTTGTATTGGTTGACGCGGCACTTTTTTCATTGCATTGGCTGAATGCCTCGAAGGCCCTTTGATACTGGCCCCGCTTGTCAAGCACCAAGCCAAGGATGTTGGAGGCATCCTTGATTACCCAATCCTGTTTTGTGGTTTTGAGGACTTTAACAAGCCTACTTTCGGCCTCATCGAGTTCCTTATCTCTGAGCTCTAGGCGAGCGATGGATATATTCGCCAAAGGCTCTTCTGGATTGATGTCCAGCGCCCTTTTCAGTGAGACGAACGCTTCATCAATGCGGTTGTTTTTCTCCAAGGCTGCTCCAAGAGCAGCATGGGTTTTTGCCGAATCCGGCAATAATCGTACGGCGTATTCATAGAGGTTCAATGCTTCTTCGTTTTTGTAGAGCGTCCGGCTCACTCTGCCAAGGTTCATCAGAATCTCGGCCGATTGAGGAAATAGTTCAGCCGCTTTCTTGAGGCATTCGTATGCAGAAGCATGGTTATTCATGGCCGACAGCGCCAATCCTTTTTGGTTATGGGCCGTGGCGTTATCGGGATTGACTTCCAGCGCGCGGTCTAGGTATTCAATTGCTTCTTCTGGACGATTGAGGTTGAGCAGCGCCGTTCCCATCCCTTCATGAGACGGGGCATGGCGTGGAACCAAGGCCGTTGCCTTGTGGAAAGACTCGGTAGCCTCTTCATGGCGCTTCAAGTTGTCCAGGGTCAGCCCGAGATTGTAGTGGGCATCCGCAAATCTAGGTTCAAGCGCTACTGCTTTTTGCAAACTTTCAACCGCCTCCAGGGCAGAGCCTGTCATGCCCTGGGCGATGCCGAGATGCATGAACAAGAGGGGGCTTTCATTGGGGCGACGGGCTGCCTCTACAAGCAAATCTAACGCCTCATGTATTCTGCCCTCTCTCAAGGCGACGAACCCCAGCACATGGCGAGCACGGGATCGGGCCAAGTCCTCCCCGCCAATATCGGTGGTGGATTCCAACACCTGCTTGCAAAGGGCTTCCGCTTCACGATTCTTCCCGCCCTGAACAAGCGCATTGGCCTCATCCATCTTCGCTTCTGCTTCAGGCAAAGAAGTCCGGTTCGTGTTCATTTAAGCCAACGTGTTACAAACAGTTTATTAGACAGAGCCAGTCAATCTTCTCAGGTGCATTTCTATAACCGACATCTTCCAGATAATTCCTCAAATTGGACCCGATGATAATCGAAGAGGACGCCCCGGGAAACGTTGAAGTGAGTTTCCGGTCGTGTGATTGGGTGGCCATCCTTGGAATGTCTGCTTATGGCTACAAGCAGACATTGGCGACGTGATGCGGCATGTCTGTTGTTACCCCAACACCGGACATTAGACTGACCGAGCGCGATGTCCGTTCCTGACCCACAACGGACATTAGGGGCGCTGGTCGCGAAGCTACGTCATGGGCAAGCG
>JASLZL010000120.1 GCA_030754885.1 Rhodospirillales bacterium
TAATTTGATCATCCCTTTAGACTTTCTTCAGTTTAACTAGGCTCAGGACTCATTGATTGAGATAGAAGATGACTGAGGCGGCGATGCATATGGCAGAGAAGAAAGTGTGGGCGCATCGGTCATAGCGGGTGGCAACGCGTCGCCAGTCTTTGAGTTTTCCGAACATGCACTCAACTTTGTGACGCTGTCGGTAGAGTATTTGGCAGTACGCATGTTGGGTATTGCGGGTTTTTCTGGGTGGAATGCAGGGGGTTGTACCGCGTGCGATCAAGGCGGCACGAAATTCATCGCTGTCATAGCCTTTGTCGCCGATCAACACGGGCGCCGGTGGTAGCGCGTCGAACATCAGCCTGGCGCCTTTGTGGTCGTTCATCTGGCCCTCGGTGAGCATCAGGACCAGGGGCAGGCCGTTCTCGTCCACGACGGCATGGAGCTTGGAGTTCAGGCCGCCTTTCGTGCGTCCGATACGGCGGGGAACATCCCCTTTTTGAGCAGGCTCGCCGCCGTGCGGTGCGCTTTGAGGTGCGTAGCGTCGATCATCAATTGATGCGGTGTTCCCCGTTCGCCGGCAAGGGATGCGAAGATGCGGTCGAAGACACCCATGCGGCTCCATCGAACAAAGCGGTTATACAGTGTTTTGTGCGGGCCATAGTCCTTCGGCGCGTCGCGCCAACGAAGGCCGTTGCGGATAACGTGGATGATCCCCGAAACCACCCGCAGATCGTCAACGCGAGGGATCCCGTGAGACAGGGGAAAGTACGGTTCAAGGCGCTTCAACTGCGCCCGCGTCAGCCAGAATTGATCGTTCATGAGATGTCCTCCTTGAAGAAGAGCATCATCATCAGCGAAAATGCTGAACAGAAAATTAATGGGTCCTGAGCCTAGTTCATTTTATGTTTATATATATTATATCCTAAAAGATTTTAGTGATGCGGAATGGGGAGAAATTCGGGGGCGCGAGTGGGAGCCTCTTGGTTCGGGGGTCAAGAAGTGGGTTGAGTGGAGAATCCTTCACCGCTTTTCTATGGTTGGTTTCAGTGAGACCGACGGTCCGAACCCGTTGGAGAGCGTTATCATCAGAGATGATCGGAACCTGGTTTTCAAGGTTCGCCGGCGCGGCTGGTATCTCTTGACGCTGCATGAGGACAAACTGCGGCGGTTTATGCCGTCGACTTTTGATTACCGCTTATTTCAGCCCGCAAAACCGTATCTGCACTATTTCAAGGTATCAAAGCTGCGTTCCCCACCCCCCGAAATGCCGTAACCTGGAAGATCGGCTCCCAACTCGTCCGGCTCGACTTCTTCATGGCTGGCCACCATTCCTCTCCGTCTTTGCGTACCCCCAGGACTATCCACTCTACGGCTTGACAATTCACTGATAGGTGACTTAGATTGAAGATCTGAAATCACCTATCAGTGATAAAGGCCGACAAATGGCGCGCGACAAGGAACGGACCAAGGCCCGTATCATCGACGCCGTTGGCGGGTTGTTGACCCGGTCGGGCTTTCGGGCCGTCGGTGTCAATGCCGTTGCCGAGGCGGCGGGTGTCGATAAGGTCTTGATCTATCGCTATTTCGGCGGGCTGGCGGGGCTGCTCGAAACCGTCGCCGACGAGCCCGACCTGTGGCCGACGGTCGACGCGGTGCTGGCCGAGGCGGGCATCGACGAAGGCGGGCGGGACCACGGTGGCACCCTTGCCGAGGCGGTGGCGCCGCTTCTTATCGCCTACATGCGTCTTCTTGGCCGCCGTCCCGCCGCCCTTGAGGCGGTGGCCTGGGGGGTGGCCGAGCAGAACCCGTTGAGCGACGCCCTGGCGCGCCGACGAAACGAATGGGGAAACGACGTCGCCGGGCGCGTCTTTCGCGGCCGCAAGGCGCCCGCCGATCGCGATATCCAGGCCGTCCTTTGCGTCCTCCTTGGGGCCGTCGATCACCTGATGGCCCTGTCGCGCCTGGGTGTTTCGTTCAACGGTATCGAGTTGGGCACGGACGGTGGTCTGGGGCGTATCGAGGACGCCGTCGCGGTCCTTGTCCATGGCGCCCTTGGCGGGGTTATTCCAGGTGCTGACCCAGGCGTCCGGCCAGGTCCTGGATGAACTGCCAGGCGACGCGGCCGGACCGAGCGCCGCGCGCCACCGACCACTGATTGGCTTCGGCGCGCAGTTGCTTGACCGGCACGTCGAGGCCGAAATGGGCCGCGTATCCCTCAACGATGGCAAAATAGGTCGCCTGGTCGCAGACGTGAAAGCCAAGCCATAGGCCGAAGCGGTCCGATAGCGAGACCTTCTCCTCCACCGCCTCTGCCGGATTGATGGCGGTTGAGCGTTCGTTCTCGATCATGTCACGGGGCATCAGGTGGCGGCGGTTCGACGTGGCGTAGAAGAGGACGTTGCCGGGCCGCCCCTCAATGCCGCCCTCAAGAAGCGCCTTCAACGACTTGTACGACGTATCGGCGTCGTCGAACGACAGGTCGTCGCAAAAAAGGATGCAGCGCTGTTCGCAGCCGCGCAGGATTTGCAGCAAACGGGGCAGGGTGCGGGTGTCTTCGCGGTGGACCTCGATCAGCGCCAGGGCGCCCGGGGTTTCGGCGTTGGCGGCGGCATGCACCGCCTTGACCAGCGAGCTCTTGCCGGTGCCCCTGGCACCCCACAGAAGGGCGTTGTTGGCCGGCAGTCCACGCGCGAAGCGGCGCGTGTTTTCCAACAGCTCGGCGCGCTGCTCATCGATGCCCTTAAGTAGTTCGATGTCGATCCGGTTGACCGCCGTCACCGGATCCAAGCGCCCGTCCTCGGCCGACCAGACGAAGGCATCGGCGGCGGTGAGGTCGATCACCGACGGTCCGGGCGGCGCCAGTCGCTCCAAGGCCTCGGCGATGCGTTCCCACAAGGACTGGTTGTCGGGTTCGGTCATGGGATCGGACCCTACCACAAGGCCCAGGCCGGTCAACGCCGGCGCGGCTGGGCTGGGGTTGCGCAACTGGACGTTTGCAACTGGCGTGGGGACGGTTATAGTCCCGCTGCCCCGCCGAACCGAGTCCGAGGAGTCGCCCCATGTTTATCTCTCCCGCATATGCCCAGGCCGCCGCCGGAGGCGGTTCCGGCTTTGAGGCTCTGCTGCCGCTGGTCCTGATCTTTGTCGTCTTCTATTTCCTGCTCATCCGTCCGCAACAAAAGAAGATGAAGAGCCACAAGGAGATGCTGGGCGCTATCCGGCGCGGCGACAAGGTGGTCACCGGCGGCGGCATTATCGGCACCGTCACCCGAGTGGTGGACGACCACGAGCTTTCCGTGGAGATTTCCAAGGGTGTCCGGGTCAAGGTCCAGCGCGGGACCATCTCGGCCATCATCGCCAAGACCGAACCGGCGAAGGGTGCCGCCAAGGGCGGCGGCGGGGGAAGCAAGGAACCCAATGCCGAAGGGCCTGTCACCCGCTCAGGCGGCGCCGCTTCGGGCCTCAAGGCGCTGCTCGGTGGCAAGGACCGGTGACGGAGGCAATGCCGGCGGCTGATTGGGCGCGGACGCGCTGATGGTTTACTTCGCCAAGTGGAAGATCGTTCTTGTTTTGGCGTTGTGCGGGTTCGCCGTCGCCTTTTCACTGCCCAACCTTTTGGCTCAGAAGGACGCCGAGTTGCTTCCCGCTTGGTTGCCCCACAAACAGGTCAGCATGGGCCTCGACTTGCAGGGCGGCTCGCACCTTTTGATGGAAGTGGACGTCGAGGCGGTCGTTACCGAGCGCTTGGAAGCCTTGGTCGATTCGGTGCGGGTGGTGCTACGCGGCGCGCGCCTCCGTTATACCGGGCTCGGTGTTCAGGGCCCCGCCGTCGGCGTCTTCATCAAGGATTTGACGCGGGTTGAGGAAGCCCGGGTCTTGTTGCGCGATCTTGATACCGAAACCGTGGCCGAAGTCGGCGAGGGCGGGCGCATCACGCTGACACTGACCGAGAAAGCGATCCGCGACCGGCGCATCTCGGCGGTCGAGCAATCGATCGAGATCGTGCGTCGGCGCATCGACGAGACCGGGGTTCGCGAGCCGACTATTCAACGCCAGGGCGAAGACCGCATCTTGGTTCAGCTTCCCGGTATCGATGATCCCGAGCGCGTCAAACGCCTGCTTGGCAAGACGGCCAAGATGACCTTTCACCTGGTCGACCTCAGGACGCCGATCAGCGAGGCCCTGGCTGGCAGGGTGCCGCCGGGCTCACGCCTGTTGCCCCACGCCAGCGACATCGGCCCCGGGCGCGGACCGCGCATGGTGCTCATCCGCAAAAAAGTCAGCGTCAGCGGCGATACCTTGATCGATGCCCAGCCGACCATCGATCAGAGGTCCAATCAGCCGGTGGTCAGCTTTCGCTTCGACCCTGTCGGCGCCAAGAAGTTCGGCGACGTGACCAAGAAGAACGTCAAAAAACCCTTCGCCATCGTTCTCGACGGCAAGGTCGTCAGCGACCCGGTCATTCAAGAACCCATCTTAGGCGGCAGCGGCCAAATCAGCGGCCGCTTTACGACCCGGGAGGCTCAGGATTTGGCGCTTCTGCTGCGCGCCGGCGCCCTGCCGGCGCCCCTGACCATTCTTGAGGAGCGAACGGTGGGGCCGGGGCTGGGGGCCGATTCCGTTGCCGCCGGAAAGATCGCCAGCGTTATTGGCTTGGTTGCCGTGGTCGTTTTCATGGTCGTGACTTACGGCCTTTTTGGTCTTATGGCCAATGTGGCGCTCTTGTTGAACATTGTCTTCATCATGGCGGCGTTATCGGTTCTACAGGCGACACTGACCTTGCCCGGCATTGCCGGCATCGTGCTTACCATCGGCATGGCGGTCGATGCCAACGTGTTGGTCTTCGAGCGTATTCGCGAGGAAGTGCGGGTTGGGCGCTCGCCTATCTCGGCCATCGACGCGGGCTATTCGCGGGCCATGACGACGATTATCGACGCCAACGTCACGACCCTGATCGCAGCCGTTCTGCTTTACCTCTTCGGCTCGGGACCGGTGCGTGGCTTCGCGGTGACGTTGTCGATCGGCATCGCCACGTCCATGTTCACCGCCATTATGGTCACGCGTCTCATCGTAATCACCTGGCTGAGGCGGCGCCGCCCACAGGCCTTGCCCATTTAATCCGGTCTGGAAGAATTTCATGCGCTCATTGCACCTCGTTCCCGCCGGCATCGCCCTTCCGTTCATCGTCAATCGGAAGCTGTTTTTCACCTTCTCCAGCTTTCTGATACTTACCTCGTTGGTGCTCTTCGCGGTGCTAGGGCTCAACTACGGCATCGACTTCAAGGGTGGTATTCTTATCGAGGTAAAGACGGCGGAGCAGGCCGAAATCAGCGCCATGCGCTCGACGCTTTCGGGCCTCGGCGTCGGCGAGATCGGCTTGCAGGAGTTTGGCGCGCCAGACGAGATTCTCATTCGCATCCAACGCCAAGAAGGCGGCGAGGGCGCTCAGCAGGTAGCGGTCGATAAGGTCAAGGCGGCCTTGGGAACGGGCGTCGAGTACAGGCGCACCGAGTTTGTCGGGCCCAAGGTCTCGGACGAGCTGTTCTGGGACGGCGTCTCGGCGGTGGCCGCCGCCATTTTCGCCATCCTCTTGTACATTTGGTTTCGTTTCGAATGGCAATTCGGCGTTTGCGCCGTCATCGCCTTGGTCCACGACGTGTTCTCCACCATCGGCATATTTGCGCTTCTTGGGATGGAGTTCAATCTGAGCACCGTGGCGGCGATTTTGACCATCGCCGGGTACTCCATCAACGACACCGTGGTGGTTTTCGACCGGGTGCGCGAAAACCTGCGCAAGTACAAGAAGATGCCGCTTGGCGAGGTGTTCGATCTCTCCATCAACGAGACCTTGTCGCGCACCGTGATGACCAGCGTGACCACGCTTTTGGCGTTGCTGGCGCTTTATTTCCTGGGCGGCGAAGTGATACGTGGCTTTAGCTTCGCCATGATCTGGGGTGTCTTGATCGGCACCTATTCGTCGATATGCCTGGCCGTGCCATTGCTACTCTACATGAACCTGCGCTACCGCCAAACGGGCGACGGAGAAACTGGGGAGGCGGCGGAAGAGACGCCGTAGTTAACTGTGAAGAAAAGTCCTTCGCTAGCGCTTAGTGTACTTTTCATCAATATTAACAACGAGAAAGGCGTGCTTGGGGCGGCCCGGCGCTCACCTTTCGCTTGTCCCCTTTTGCAATGTTTTGCGCTCTTCGTGCGCAAAACATTGCAAAAGATTTCAGCCACGCCGAATGGCGTGGCTGGGAACAGACTCTCAAATCGGCCCGCCGAGCCGCCTCAAGGGCCGATTTGGCCGTATTGAAACCGGTCAAAAGTACACCGAGCCGAAGGCGAGGGACTTTTTATAGACCGACGCCGTAGGAGACCCCGCCATGGACATCAGACCCCTGGAAACCCCGGGGCGCCAGGTGATTCAAAGCTACGGCGACGGGCGCTTCCGAATCGCCGGTACGCCCCATGCCGGATCGGTCGTGGTCTGGCCCGAGCGCACCGAACCGTGGCCCGTTACCGAAGCCGGCGCCATAAGCATTGACAGTTTGTCCGCCGTGGTCGCGGCCGATGAGGTAACCGAGATTCTGCTTGTCGGTTGCGGCGCTCGCTTTTTGCCGGTTCCCCTCGATCTTAAGGACGCGCTGCGCAAGGAAGGCATGGTCCTTGAATGGATGGACACCGGCGCCGCCTGCCGCACCTTCAACGTACTCCTCTGTGAAGACCGCCGCATCGCCGCGGCGCTGATCGCCGTCGATTAAAGTGAGGTAGTGCCGTCTGCACTAGGCGGGAACGGAAAACGGGGCCCGAAGGCCCCGCTCCCCTATCGTGTCTTTTTCGACGTCAGTAAAGATTCTGCGCCGATACCATGGCGTAGAGCATGGGAATCGAGAGCATGGTGTTGGTGCGCGACGCCAGAGCCGCCGTCCGCGCCGCTTTCGCTTTCTCATCGGCGGCGACTTCGACCATGCCGAGCACCTTTTTCTGGTTTGGCCAAATGATGAACCACACGTTAGCGGCCATGAACAGCCCCAGCCACATGCCGAAGCCGATGGCGGCATGCTTGGCCACGCCGTCCGTGAGACCCAAGGCGAGGGCACTTTCGACATAGCCGTTCATCTGCGCCAGAATAAGGCCGGTGACGACCGTCGCGAGGGCTGCCCAGCGGAACCAGAATAAGGCTTCTGGTGCGATGTGCTTGGTGACCGCGGGTTTGTGCTCATCAGCGATCTTGGCCATCGATGGCGTTTGCACAAAGTTGAAATACCAGAGCAGACCAATCCACATGACGCCGCTTAGAACGTGAAGCCAGCGGAACAAGAAGATTAGCCAATTGTTATCAAAATATTCCATTCAACTTTCCTCTTCCAATCTGGCTCAACTACCGGCCATGTTGATCATGTAGATTACGTGCAGGGCCGTGATGACAAGCCCCGCGATGATAGTACCGCTCAGTGAATCAAGGGGATTCTTCATTTCCTCATCCATCCTGTTCTACAAAGGAACGCATGCCTTGAGTAACCAAGGCGCTTTCGAATCGACACTACCTAATTATAATGAATCAAAACAAACCACACAATATGGTTTTTTTTAGGTAAAGAACCCCAATATTTAGCGACAATGTTTCAACGCTTCGTGATCTGGTCAAACTCGGCTGTGGCGGCGTTTGCGTTATAATCAGCGCTCGGCCAACGGCAACGAGAGTTTCGATGTTCCGCTTATCCCCGCGCTTATCTGAGCCCGCCAGCGA
Source organism: Rhodospirillales bacterium (assembly GCA_030754885.1). Taxonomy (GTDB): domain Bacteria; phylum Pseudomonadota; class Alphaproteobacteria; order Rhodospirillales; family JASLLZ01; genus JASLLZ01. The sequence continues at coordinate 7,745 of JASLZL010000120.1, forward strand.
GGTAAGACGGCTGGATCACGACAGGTTTCTCTGCACCCTTTTCGCGTCCGAGGCTGAACGCGAAGACTTGTTCGCCCTTTATGCCTTCAACCAGGAAGTGGCCCGCATCCGCGAAACGGTAAGCGAGCCGTTGATCGGTCAAATGCGCTTGCAATGGTGGCGCGACGTTATGGATGCCATTTACGCCGGTGATGCACCGCGCCATCCCATCGCACTCAGCTTGGCCGAGGCGGTGCGGCGTCATGAATTAACCCGCACCCTTTTTGATCGACTGATCGATGCCCGGGCCGATGACCTAGATGACAACCCGCCGCCCGATACCGCCGCCCTGGTGACCTACGCCGAGGGTACGTCGGCCACATTGACGGCGCTGTCGCTTGAGGTGCTTGGGCAACGCGACGGCGTGGCAGAGGAGGTAAGCCGCAAGGTGGGCGTCGCTTGGGCCCTTACCGGATTGCTCCGTTCGGTGCCGTTCCATGCCGGCCGAGGGCGCCTCTACCTTCCCGCCCGCCTGATGCGGGAAAGGGGTCTTGACGCCTCGGAGGTCTTTCGGCGGCGCTCCGGTCCGGCCCTCAGCGCCGTGGTTTACGAGGTTGCCCAAGAGGCACTGCGGTGCCTGGCCGAGGCCCGGCACCTGGCCCCGGTCGTGCCCCGGCGGGCCTTGCCGGCGTTGCTGCCGGCGACGTTGGCGGACGGATACCTGAAGAGATTGGGCCGAGCCGGGTACAATCCCTTTGACGAGAGGGTTCAGGTGGCGCCGCTGGGGCGCCTCGTCCAGCTCGCGTTCAACGCCTATCGGGGCCGCTACTGAGTGCAATATATATTCAGTTGACGCTCATCAGCTCCAGGGTCGATAGGCGTGGGAAGATTGGTTGTGCATCTTCGCGGTGGAGCAAGATGGTGCCGCGCCGCAGGTCTGGAAATCCGCCCCGGGCATCATCGAACTTTCGTACCTCAAGGACGGAGACCGATTGGGTGGCGAGGTCGACGCTGCGCCACAGCATGATCGGATTTGGCTGCTGGGGGGCTGCCAAGGGTTTGACGAGTCGGTCCCAGACCTCGGTTGGCTTGCCGAAGCGGCGCGTGTAATAGGCGATCACGGCGTCAAACGATTCGGTTTTGAAAAGTGTGTATAATGACGTCGCTTCGCCTTCGTCGTAACGGACGATGGCCTGGGTTCCATGATACATGAACGAGCTGACTTCGAAGTGGTCCTTGATTGCGTCGGGCCAGTCGACCGGCCCAATGCAGAACATCAGGGCTCCTTCCCTCTTCTTTAGGCAGGGTTGGCGGCGCCCGGCCTGCTCCATCCCTTTCCCCTGGTTCTTGCCCAGGCGTACGCCTTCACCAAGGGTCAGGACGACGTCTTCCAGGTGGCGTGGTCGTGGCGGGAGTGTGGGAAGGTTGGCTGACGGACGCTCGGGAAGGCGCGCTGTCTCGACGGTTTTCTTCGCCGCTGCTTCCTCCTTGGCGGTGTTCTCACTCGTTGCCGCCGTGTCGTTCGCGGGTTTCAGGAACCGCGCTAACTTTTGGTATAGGCTCGCTGGCGTGGCCGGCTCGTCGGTCGCGTCACGCGCCGATTCCGATGGCGTGATGGCAGTCTGCATTGGTTCTACCGGGGTCGTCGGAGGTGCATTATCTGCTGACTTCTCCGCCACCGACTGGTCCGCTTGTCGGACGGATGAAGGCGGCTCAATTGGCGCCGGCATGGATTGTGTTTGGGTCGGCGGGCTGGGTGGTGTCTTTTCCAAATTTTTGGCGGCGGGCCTGAACAGTCCCTTTAGGCGGTCCAGTATCCCCGGCGACTCGTTGGCTTTCTCCGTCTCGGCCAGGGAAAGGGTCTCGGGCGGCGGTGCCGACTCCTCGCTCACCGTCGGGGTCTCCTTGACCGGTGCCGGTGGCGCCGTTGGCGCCTCAGCCACCTCGACCGGGGGTGTTGAGTCGGGAGCGGGTTCGACCAACCGCGAAGGCTCAGGCTCGGGCAAAGACGATCCGGGTCCGTAAATCTCACCGATGACGGGAATGTTGACTTGTTGTCGCGTTTCGCGGCTGAACGGATTGTTTTCGCTGGCCGTTGTGTCCGCCGCCGGTGTCGGCGGTTCGCGGTTGGGAAGTGCCGGTTCCGACGGCGCGGGAGGGAGATCGATGGCTGGTCGCTCTGCGATGGCGGTACTTGCCTCCGGTTGATCGGGTTCCGAAGTAGCCTCGGCACCGGTCAATTCAACGGCGGCCGGCGGCACCGCTTCATTGGGCTTGAGGAGGTTGGACAGGTGCTCGAAGAAGCCCCGTGAAGGCGTGCGTTCAATGGGCTCTTGCACGGCGTCGATGGTAGGTTCCGAAGATGGGTTGGACGAGGGCGTGGCGGCCGGCGACACGTCGGAGGTGGCCTCGGTTTGCGCCTCTGTTACGGCCGGTTCTACGGCCGCTGGCCGGGGTAACGATGCGATGTCCACCTCCCGCGGGCTCTCGGTCGGTGGTTGGGAAAGGGCCGGCGGCACTGGCGCGGGTTGGGCTGGTGCCGATCCAGCAACGTCCGCCGGCTTCTCAACCTCGCCCTTGAAGAGCCCGGTTAAGCGGGTGAAGAAGCCGGGATCTGCCGTTGGGTGTTCCTTGATATCTGCGCCACCGGCGGCGGTATCCATGTCCTTTGCCGCCGCACCCGTGTCGGTCTCTCCAGCCGTAACCGTCGGTGCGTCGGCGGTTTCCTGGACGGCGCCGGTGACGGGAGGTGTCGAGTCTGTAACCGCGTCCTCGGAATCAAAGGAATTTCCGGTAGCGGGCCGGGGTGTCTCCACTTGGGGTTCGGTCTCTTGGACGCTGGTATCCAGAGCTGCGTTACTTGGCCGGGTGACCTTCGTTTCGAGCGGCTCTTCTTCGCCCGAGCGGAACATGCCGGTCAATCGGTTAAAGAATCCGGGCTGGGCCGGTTCTGATTTTGAGGGTGTCTCAACGGCGGGCGGGGGTGCCTGGGCGCTATTCGGTGCGGCAACGGGCGGCGGCGCATTTTCCGGGCCGTAAACAGGACCGATGAGGGGAAGGTTTGATGACGGGTCGGTCGTGGCGGCGTCAAACGGACTAGGCTTGTTGGCTGGCCAGGGAGCGGTTGGTGGCACGGCGGCGGGTGGCGAAGTGGCGAGTTCGGGTTGTTTCACGGGTGCCGCCGCGGCAGGGGCCGGCGGAACGACGCTAAGGGGTGGTGGAGGTGCCGTCTCGGCTTGTTTTGTTCGCCGGAAATTACGAATCGAAAGGAGGAAATGGGCGACCTCGAAGTGTCCCCGGTCGACCGCTACGTCGATCGCCATCAGGCCCAGTTCGTTGGTTGCTGTCACGTCGGCGCCGGCGGCGATGCTAATCTGCACGGCGGCCAGGTTATTGTCGTGCACGGCCTTGAAGAGCTGCTTCGTCGCCGCTGGCGATCCCTCACCGCTTGCCGTCTGCTGCGCCGCCGTCCCGCCGGCCATCAACGCCACGACGACGATGGCCGCCACGAATGTGTAGGCCCTTATGATGAACCGCTCGATGACTGGCGGCTTGGATCGGGAAACGGTGCTATTCATGAAACCCTGTTTCGACCATCGAAGCGCCCCCAATTCCGGCAGCCTTGAAACTCGATGGCAGCGACGCCGCAAGGAACGGCACGTCCAGCACGAATCGGAGTATAACACACCATCGGAGGAATCGGTTACATGGACATACTATCGATAATCAGGTCATGCTTGCCGCAAAGACTTCACAGAGGGGCCTCGGTCTTTGTATCCTGGGGTTCGGTCAATAATGTTATGGATCGGAGGTATGGAACCTAAGTGTCCAATTCGGAACACCAGGAGAAACCGCCATGGAATTTGACAGCCAAACATTGACCATGGTCATCATGGTTGGCACGGGCTTCGTGCTTATCCGCTTGCTGCCACGGTTGTTGGCGGGTGTTCCCTTCGTCAGCGCCAAAGAGGTGCAGCTCCGCCTTGAAGCCGGCCACTCGGTGGTGATCATTGATATACGCAGCGCCCGCGCGTTCGTCGGCGCCAAGGGCCATGCGGCGGGCGCGGTGAACGTGCCGCTGCGGGAGCTTTCGGGGCGGCTGCACGAAATCACTTCAAAACTTGGACCCTATAAGAACGATGCCGTGTTCATCATTGCGCGCAACGAGGAAGGCACTCCGACGGCGGCCCGTGCCTTGAAAAAGGCCGGCTTCACCGACATTTCGGTCGTCAAGGGCGGTTTCAACCGCTGGCGCGCCATGAACCATCCCATGGAGACCGAGACCCAGCCGGCGTCCTCTTAAGCCCGCTTCTTTTCCTTGCCGCGGCCTAGATAGGCGGCCAGGTACTCGCCGGTGTAGCTGCCGGGCGTCGCCGCCACGTCTTCGGGGGTGCCGGCGGCGACCACGCGGCCGCCCTTGTCGCCGCCCTCTGGACCAAGGTCAATGATCCAGTCGGCGGTCTTGATGACTTCCAGGTTGTGTTCGATGACGATCACCGTATTGCCGGCGATAACCAGGGCCTGCAATACGTCGAGGAGCTTGCGCACGTCGTCGAAGTGGAGCCCCGTCGTCGGCTCGTCGAGGATGTAAAGCGTCTTGCCGGTAGCACGCCGCGACAGCTCCTTGGCCAGTTTGACGCGCTGGGCCTCGCCACCCGACAGTGTCGTCGCCTGCTGGCCAAGGTGGACGTAACCCAGGCCGACGCGCTGCAAGGTATCCAGTTTATTGCGGATGGCGGGCACCGCCTTGAAATAATCCAACCCCTCGTCGACGGTCATGTCGAGGACATCGGCAATGGAACGGCCGCGGAAGTGAATCTCCAGGGTCTCCCGGTTATAGCGCTTACCCTTGCAAACGTCGCACTGCACGTAAACGTCGGGCAGGAAGTGCATCTCAATCTTGATGACGCCGTCGCCCTGGCAGGCCTCGCAGCGCCCGCCCTTGACGTTGAACGAAAATCGCCCCGGCTTGTAGCCCCTGGCCTTGGCCTCGGGGATCGATGAGAACCAGTCGCGGATGGGGGTGAAGGCGCCGGTATAGGTAGCCGGGTTGGAACGCGGTGTGCGGCCAATTGGCGACTGGTCGATATCGACCACTTTGTCGATCGCTTCGATGCCGTCTATGCGCTCGTGGTCGGCGGCGTGCAGGCGTGCCCCGTGCAGGCGCCGCGCCAGCGCCTTATACAGGGTTTCGACGATGAGCGTCGACTTGCCGCCGCCCGACACCCCGGTGATGCAGGTGAAGGTGCCGAGGGGAAAGTGCACGTCAATATCGGCGAGGTTGTTGCCGCTGGCCCCGATGACCGAAAGGCTGCGTTTCTTGTGTCCGCTACGCCGGCGCCCGGGCACGGGAATTTGACGCATACCGGTAAGGTATTGTCCGGTCAGGCTGTCGGGGGACGCCATGATGTCGGCCGCCGTGCCCTTGGCCACGACATGGCCGCCGTGGATGCCGGCACCGGGACCCATGTCGATGAGGTAATCGGCGTTGCGGATGGAATCCTCGTCGTGCTCGACGACGATCACCGTGTTGCCCAGGTCGCGAAGCCTGATCAAGGTTGCCAGCAGCCGGTTGTTGTCACGCTGGTGAAGGCCGATGGAAGGTTCGTCGAGGACATAGAGCACCCCCGTCAGTCCCGAGCCGATCTGCGACGCCAGGCGAATGCGCTGGCTCTCGCCCCCCGACAGCGTCGCCGAAGCACGCGACAGCGTCAGGTATTCCAGCCCGACGTTCTTGAGGAATCCCAGCCGTTCGTTGATTTCGCGCAGGATTCGTCGGGCGATCTCCTGGCGTTGCGCGCTCAGGTGGTCTTCGAGCGAACCGAACCATTCGGCCGCCCCGTCGATCGACATTCTTGCCACTTCGCTAATGTGAAGATCGGCGATCTTGACCGCCAGGGCCTCGGGTTTGAGGCGGAAGCCGGTGCAGGTGGCGCAGGTCGTGATGGTTTGAAAGCGGCTAAGTTCGTCACGCACCCACGACGAATCGGTTTCCTGCCAGCGCCGCTCCATGTTGGGAACAACGCCTTCGAAGGGTTTCTTTATGTCATAGGCGCGCTGACCGTCGTCATAGCGCATGGTCACCGGTTTGGATCCCGATCCGTAGAGGACCATGTCGCGCACCGCCTTGGGCAGGCGTCGGAATGGCGTTGTGAGTTTGAACTTGAAATGCCGCGCCAGGCTTTCGAGGGTCTGCGCGTAATACTGGGACGACGTGGAAGCCCAGGGCGCGATGGCACCTTCGTCCAGGGACAGCCGGTCGTCGGGGACAACCAGACCGGGATCGAAGTACATCTCGGTGCCCAGGCCGTCGCAGGCCGGGCACGCCCCGAACGGGTTGTTGAACGAAAACAGCCGGGGTTCGATCTCGTCGATGGTGAAGCCCGAGACGGGGCAGGCAAACTTGGCGGAGAACGTGGTTTGCTCACCACCGTCGGCGTCCTCGGCGAAGACCAGACCGTCGGAGAGCGCCAGCGCCGTCTCCAAGCTGTCGGCGAGACGCCCTTCGATTCCGGCGCGTACGACCAGGCGGTCGACCACGACCTCTATCGAATGCTTGATCTTCTTGTCGAGTGCCGGCACGTCGTCGACGTCATGCAGCGTGCCGTCCACCCTGACGCGCTGGAATCCACGCTTGGCCAGGCCCTGGATTTCCTTCTTGAACTCGCCCTTGCGGCCGCGCGCGATGGGGGCCAGAAGATAGAGCCGCGTCCCTTCCTTCATGGTCATTGTCCGGTCGACCATCTGGCTTACGGTCTGGCTCTCGATCGGCAGGCCGGTGGCGGGTGAGTAGGGGGTGCCGACCCGGGCCCAGAGCAGGCGCATATAGTCGTAGATCTCGGTCACCGTGCCGACGGTGGAGCGCGGATTGCGCGACGTCGTCTTCTGCTCGATAGAGATGGCCGGGCTAAGGCCTTCGATGGAATCCACGTCGGGCTTTTGCATCAGTTCCAGGAACTGCCGGGCATAGGCGGAAAGAGATTCGACATAGCGCCGCTGGCCTTCGGCGTAGATGGTATCGAAGGCGAGGGACGACTTGCCCGAGCCCGACAGCCCGGTGATCACGGTCAGAGAATCGCGCGGAATATCGACGTCGATATCCTTGAGGTTGTGCTCGCGGGCACGGCGTACGCTTATCGTCTGCATGATCGGTCCGGGCTGGGCGACGGTTGCGACCACAGATATAGGGCGCGGAGGCGGCTGTAAAGCGTGGCGCGCGATGACGGCTGCGATGCTATTGTCTGACCGCGCCTAAGGCCCCATTATTCAGGATACTCAGGGTTCGAAGGCTGAACGTGGGATAAGGGCACAAGGCGACGATGAACCTCATTCGCATGGCGATTGGGCGTCCGACGACGGTGATGGCTGCCGTCTTGATGCTTGTGACCTTCGGCGTGGTGGCGCTCGAGACCATACCCATCCAGCTTACCCCCGACGTGCAGCGTCCCGTCATTCAGGTCACCACCTCTTGGCCCGGTGCGGCACCGGCCGAGGTCGAACGCGAGATCACGACCCGCCTTGAGGAGGAACTGACGGGCATAGAGGGGGTCACCGAGATGACCAGCACCTCCCACGCGGGGCGGTCCCGGATTACCCTGGAGTTCACCGTCGAACAGGACCTGGACCGGGCATTTTTATTGGTGTCCAACCGTCTTGGCGGTATTTCCGACCTGCCGTCCGAGGCCAGCGACCCGGCGCTTAGGACCTCGGGCTCGGATGATCGTCCCATCGCGCGCATCGGCATCCGCCGCGTGGCCGGGAACACGCGCGACATTGAGACCTACGGCGACTTCGTCACCGATGTCCTTGCCGACCGCCTGGAACGGGTGACCGGCGTTTCCCAGGTCGATCTGTGGGGCGGCAGCAAACGCGAGCTGCGCGTCGTCATCGCGCCCGAGAAGATGGCCCGCTACGGCCTTGGCGTGAGCGAGATCATGAACGCGCTCAGGGATGCCAATGCCTCTATCTCGGCGGGCTCGGTCGACGAGGGCAAGCGCCGCTACGTGGTGCGCACCGAATCCGAGACGACGACCGTCGAGCGAACCCGCGCCGTCGTCCTGCGGACCTCTCGGGACTCCGCGGACGGCCGTCTTAGCCGCGTCACCGTGGGCGACATCGCGACCGTCGAGTTCGGTTTCAAGGAAGCGACCAGCCGGCGGCGATTCCTTGGCGAGGCGACGATCACGCTCAACGTCATCCGCGAGACGGGGGCCAACGTGATCAAGACCATGGATGGCCTGCGCCGCGCGGTGGACGAATTGAGCGAAACGGTTATGCCGCAACAGGGATTGCGCATGGAGATCATCTATGACGAGACGGTCTACATCGGTTCCGCCATCGATCTGGTGCAGCAGAACATCTTCGTCGGCGGCACTTTGGCTGTGCTTATTTTGATTCTGTTCCTGCGCTCGTTCAGGGCAACCCTGGTGGTATCGGTGGCCATCCCCATTTCCGTGATCGGCACCTTCGTTGCCATGGCCGCCTTCGGCCGTTCGCTTAACGTCATATCCTTAGCCGGTATCGCCTTCGCCGTCGGCATGGTGGTGGACGCCGCCATTGTGGTGTTGGAGAACGTCTATCGTCACCGCCAGGAAGGAAAGAGCGCCGGCGACGCAGCATACCAGGGGACCAAGCAGGTGTGGGGCGCCGTTCTTGCCTCGGCATTGACGACTGTTGTGGTGTTTGTTCCGCTGTTGTTGTTGCGCCTTCAGGTGGGACAGCTTTTCCGCGACATCGCCGTCGCCATTTCGGTCTCCGTCCTATTGTCGCTATTGGTTTCGATTACGCTGATTCCGGCCCTGTCGAACCGCCTTTTCGGGGGATCTGGCGCGGTGTCGTCAAAGCGTTTTGGGGTCCCGCTCGTCGATGGAATCGCGCGGGCCTCTTTCTCCGCTATCATGGCCTTCGTACGTTTCGTTTCCGGCCATCGCGGCATCGCATTCGGGGTCGTCGTTGTGGTCTGCGGGGCGACCGGCTTGGCGACCTGGGCATTCCTTCCCAAACTTGATTACCTGCCCGACGGCAACCGCAACTTCGTTGCCGGACGTATCCAGCCGCCGCCTGGATACAACCTTGCCGCATCCAATAAGGTGGCGGAAAGTATAGAGACTGCGGTGCGGCCGTTTTGGGCTTCGGTGAGCGGACCGGACTCGGCGCTGGACGAACCGCCCAAAATTAGAAACTTCTTCTTTGTTTCATGGCGCAATCAAACCTTCGTCGGGGCCAGTGCCGTCGATCCGACGCGGGCCGGCGAACTGGTGCCCATCTTGCGCCGGCCCATTTTTCGTGAACCCGGCACCAGAGGCTTCTTCAACCAATCATCGCTGTTCGGCCGCAGCGTCGGCGGATCGCGCTCCATCCATCTTGATATTTCGGGCGACACCTTGGAAGAAATCATAGATGTGGCGCAACGCGCCGATGACCGATTGCGTCGCGTCCTGCCGCCGCGCGAGGGCAATCAGGTTCGCCCCCGACCCGGCCTGGAACTTGGAGCGCCGGAAATTCGGATCATCCCCGATCCCGTGCGGGTTGCCAACGCCGGCCTGACAGCCCGTGAACTGGGCCTTACCGTCGATGCCTTCAACGACGGTATCCGGGTGGCCGAGATTACGGTTGGCGGACGGCGCATTGACCTGACACTGAGCGGCCCCGATCAAAACGTGCGTCAGACACAGGGGATCGGTAACTTGCCGGTGGTGACGCCGTCGCGAACCATTACGCCGCTGTCGTCGTTTGCCGACGTTGTGGTCACCTCGGGCCCGACGGAAATTCGTCACCTGGACCGAACCCGCACGGTGACTCTGCAAATTCGCGCCAACAAACGTCTGCCGCTCGAGGTGGCGATTGAGCGCATTCGGGACGGTGTTGTCGAACCCTTGGAGCAAGAGGGGCTTCCGGCGGGCATCAAAATGCGGTTGTCGGGGGCGGCTGATGACCTGTCTGTGACCTGGGACGCCATGAAGTTCAGCCTGCTGGTGGCCGTCATCGTCGTCTATCTTGTGATCGCCGTCCTATTTGAGAGCTTCCTATTCCCGTTGATCATCCTTCTCTCAGTGCCGCTTGCGATGGCCGGCGGCATCGGAGGTCTGGCGATTCTCAACCTTTACGTCTTCCAGGCGCTCGACATGCTGACCATGCTGGGCTTCGTCATCTTGATCGGCATCGTAGTTAACAACGCCATCCTCTTGGTCGACCAAACCCTCTATTACCTGCGCGCCGAAGGGCTGGCCCCAGCCGAGGCTATCCAGGCGGCGACACGCACACGCATCCGGCCCATCTTCATGTCAACCCTGACCAGCGTTTTCGGCCTTATGCCCTTGGTTCTGTTCCCCGGCGCCGGTTCCGAGCTTTATCGGGGACTGGGGTCGGTGGTTGTGGGCGGATTGTCGCTGTCGGCCGTGTTGACCTTGATTATCATTCCACCGCTGCTGACCTTGTTGTTGGGACACGGTGCCAACCAACGCGCCGTCGGCCGGACGGTTGATGCCAAAATCTAAGGGGAGAGACCGTTGATGCGTTGCGCCATTCTAGACGACTATCAGAATGTGGCCTTGGACCTCGCCGATTGGAGTGCGATTGCCGCCGACATTGAGATACAGGTCTTTTCCGAGCATCTTGGCGACGAGGCGGCGGTGGCTACGGCATTGGCCGATTTCGAGGTGGTGGCCATCATGCGTGAGCGCACGCCCTTTCCGCGCTCGCTGTTCGACAAGCTGCCCAAGCTCAAGCTTTTGGTCACCACCGGCATACGCAATCTCTCCATCGACGTTACGGCGGCGGCCGAACACGGTGTCGTGGTCTCAGGTACCGAGATCCTCAAGTATCCAACCGCCGAGTTAACCTGGGGGCTGGTTTTGGCGGCTACGCGGCGCATTCCCCAAAAATGTCGTTGCGTCAGTGAAGGCCAATGGCAGACGACGCTGGGCACCGGCCTTGACGGAAAGACGCTGGGCGTGATCGGCCTTGGCACCCAGGGCGCCCGGGTGGCGGGCTATGGCAAGGCCTTCGCCATGGAGGTCCTGGCCTGGAGCCAAAACCTGACGGTGGAGCGTTGCGCCGAGATCGGCGTCACTTTGGTGAGCAAGGAGGAGTTGCTGGCACGCGCCGACGTGGTCACCATCCATACGGTCTTGGGCGAGCGCAGCCGCGGCCTGATCGGCGCCGAGGAATTGGCGCTGATGAAACCCGGCGCCACCTTGGTCAACACGTCACGCGGTCCCATTGTCGATGAGGCGGCGCTGATCAAGGCCTTAAAGGACGGCACCATCGCCGGTGCAGGCCTTGATGTCTTCGACCAAGAACCCCTGCCTGAGGACCATCCCCTGCGCCGGCTGCCCAACGCCGTCGTCACGCCGCACATCGGCTACGTCACCGCCGAGACCTACCGCATCTTCTATCAACAAACGGTCGAGGACATCCGCGCCTGGCTCGACGGTGCGCCGGTGCGGGTGGTGACTTAGCATCGGGGGCAAAAGCGGGCTGGCACCTGCGTCGGGTTTGCGGTTAAAGTGTGCGAAGAACGGAATTCAGCGGGGGCACCCATGGCAGGCAGCGTCAATAAGGTCATTCTCATCGGCAACTTGGGGCGCGACCCCGAGGTGCGCTTTTCCCAGGACGGGACAAAGATCGTCAATTTTTCCATCGCTACGTCGGAGCGTTGGAAAGACAAATCCACGGGCGAGCGCCGCGAGAAAACGGAATGGCATCGGGTGGTTCTGTTCAACGAGCACCTGGCCGAGATTGCCGAACAGTATCTGCGCAAGGGCTCCAAGGTGTACGTCGAGGGTGCGCTTCAAACCCGCAAATGGGCTGGTAACGATGGGGTGGAGAAATATTCTACCGAAGTCGTTCTGCAACGCTATCGCGGCGAACTGACCATGCTGGATACGCGCGGCGACGGTGGCGGCGGAGGGGGCGGTTACGGCGCTTCCGATGGCGGTCCGCCGCCCGCGGCCGACGGCGGTAGTGGTCCGGGCGGTGGGGCCCCGGGCGGCGGCGATCTGGACGACGATATCCCCTTCTAACGTCGGGTGCGCGTCCCGCTGGCGCGGCTACGGCTTGGGCAGGCGCATCCAAATCGGCATGTGATCGCTGACGTCGTGTTCGAACTTCTCCAACAGTGAATTGCGCTGCGCCTTGGTGAGCTTCAGCAGCGGCTTGCCGTGGAGCGCTTCGGCGAAAAGGTCCGAGAAATTGAAAACGCCGTAATCGAAGCCGCTGGCTTTCGTTCCGGCCTTGGCGTTGCCGGGCGGCCTCGGCAGCCGCTTGTCGTGACTGAAGACGGCGATCTGGTCATAGGTCTCGGTACGCCGGGCGGTCGAGCGGAAGACCTTCGTAGCCTTGGGGTGGACGTCGAAAAACGGGAAGTTTACCACGGCCCGGCCCTTGCCCTTGAGCGCGCCGCCGTTGAGCGCCTTCAACGCGTCCTCGATGGCGGCGCGGCGCACGTCCACCTGACGGAAATCCAGGTTGAGGTCGCCGAGCAGGATCATGTCCTTGTGGTAGAGCCGCGTGGCCTGGCGGGCGCGCTCCACCAGCCACTTCAGGAGTCCGAAGAACTCGCGCTCGCGTTCTTCGCGCTGCTTGCGCTTGTCGCCGTAAAGCAAGTGGGCATTGACGGCCAGGAACTCGTAGGGGCGGGCCCCGGCGCCGCCCTTGACGCGGAAGGAGACGCAGTGGGGGGTGCGAATGAAGGTCAGGAAATGGGGCAGCACGAAAGGCGGCTTCTTCGGTGACGTGGGTTTTTTCGGTTTCTTGCCCCCGGCGCCGCCCGCTTCCCACGCCGCGACCTTGGTCTTCCATCCGGCGAGCTTGGCGTCGCGGGTGGCCTGCCAGCCTTTCAGGTCCTCGATGCGGTCCTTGAAGGCGGCGAGGAAGTCCTGGCGCTCGGTGTACAGCGTTTCCAGCACGGCGCTGCGGTCGATGGTGATGTCCGACGCCACCGCGGTGCGCTCGACCCGGTCCCAGCGGAACAGGAAGGCGAGGCGTTCAACCATCGCTCGCTCGCCGGCGATGCCGCCCGTGATGTCGGAAGCGGCCATGCCGTACTTGTCGCCGAGCAGGCCCTTGAGGTGATCGAGCCCTTCCAGGTTGTCCTGGACTTCCTGCACGGCGATGAGGTCGCAGCGCTCGCAAAAGGTCTTGAGGAAGCGCCAGGCGCCGGGGCTCTTGTTCGCCTTCTGGCCCAGTTTCCGGATGTTGAACGACGCCAGGACCACCGAGTCGGCGCGCCGCCGGGGCAGGCCGAAGCGGTCCCCTTCGGCGGCGAGCAGGCCGTTAACTTTTGTCCACTGGGATTGCGTAAACGCCGCCATGTTTTTCCTCCGTCCCCTGAGTGACGCCGCACGAAGGAGGGTATCCCTCGCGCCTAAATCATAGTACGCGGCAGTCCCCAGGCCGATAAACAATTCTTCGCGCAAGGGCTCCCAATAAATCCAGCCCTCCGGTTGCGCACGGGGGCCTGAAGTGCTAGATTTCCACATCCCGCCTCGGGCCAGGATCGGCTTCGACAGGGATGGATTAAGTCCCTGAATCGATTGGATATTTTCTTTTGACCGCACCCCCCGACTCGCCGACCCCGACGCCCAGTTACGACATTACGCCCGTCACCATCGAAGACGAGATGCAGCGTTCGTATCTCGACTATGCGATGAGCGTCATTGTGAGCCGCGCGCTGCCCGATGTGCGCGACGGCCTGAAGCCCGTGCACCGGCGCATCATCTATTCGATGAAGGAAAGCGGCTACGACGCCGGCAAGCCCTATCGCAAGTCGGCACGCATCGTCGGCGACGTCATGGGCAAGTATCACCCGCACGGCGATACCGCCATCTATGACGCGATGGTGCGCATGGCCCAAACATTCTCCATGCGCCTGCCGCTGATCGACGGCCAGGGCAATTTCGGCTCCATGGATGGCGATCGCCCCGCCGCCATGCGCTACACCGAGGCCCGTCTGGCGCGGTCCGCCCATGCCCTGATCGAGGACATCGACAAGGAAACCGTCGACTTCCAATCCAACTACGACGAAACAGTCCAGGAACCGGTGGTTCTGCCGGCCCAGATTCCCAATTTGCTGGTAAACGGCGGTGGCGGCATCGCGGTGGGTATGGCGACAAATATCCCACCCCATAACCTGGGCGAAGTCATCGACGCCTGCTGCGCCTATATCGAAAATCCCGAGATCAGCATCGACGAGATGATCGAAAACTATGTCCAGGCGCCTGATTTTCCCACCGGCGGCATCATCTTGGGCAAGACGGGCGTGCACAGCGCCTTTCACACCGGTCGGGGCTCGGTCGTCCTGCACGGCAGGGCGGCCATTGAGGAAGTGCGCAAGGGCCGCCAAGCCATCATCATTACCGAGATTCCCTACCAGGTGAACAAGGCGCGCATGGTGGAGAACATCGCTGAGCACGCGCACAGCAAGAAAATTGAGGGCATCAGCGACCTGCGCGACGAATCGGACCGCAGCGGCATTCGCGTGGTGGTGGAGATCAAGCGCGACGCCGAGCCCGAAGTGGTGCTCAACCAGCTCTACCGCTACACACCATTGCAGATCAGCTTCGGCGTCAACATGCTGGCCCTTAACGGCGGCCGGCCGATGATGATGAACCTGAAGGAAATCATCGTCGCCTTCGTCGATTTCCGCGAGGAAGTGATCCGCCGTCGCACCGTCTTCCAACTGGGTAAGGCGCGCGACCGGGCTCACGTGTTGGCCGGCCTGGCTGTCGCCGTCGCCAACTTGGACGACGTCATTAAGCTGATTCGCGGCGCCAGCGATCCCGCTGCCGCCAAGACCTTGTTGATGGAGCGCGCCTGGCCGGCGTCCGACGTGGCGCCCCTGATCAAACTGATCGACGAGCCGGACCGTCCAGTCGTGAAAGGCCGCTATCGGCTGTCCGAGGTTCAGGCCAAGGCCATTTTGGATCTGCGCCTGCACCGTCTGACCGGCCTTGAGCGCGACAAAATCGCCGAGGATCTGAAGGCACTTGGTGCCGAGATCGAGGACCTCTTAGATATCCTTGGCTCGTGGGACCGGCTGTTCGGCGTCCTGCGTTCCGAGCTTGTGGAGATGAAGGAACGCTTCGCCACGCCGCGCCGCACGGTAGTCGAGGAAGGAGAATTCGAGCACGATATCGAGGACCTAATCCAGCGCGAGGACATGGTCGTCACGGTGACCAACACCGGTTACATCAAGCGGGTGCCGCTTTCGACCTACCGGGCGCAACGCCGTGGTGGCAAGGGCCGGACCGGCATGAGCACCCGCGAAGAGGACTACGTCAACCGGGTCTTCATCGCCAACACCCACACGCCGGTGCTGTTTTTTTCGTCGACCGGTATCGTCTATAAGCTCAAGGTCTATCGCCTCCCGTCGGGCACGCCTCAGACCCGGGGCAAGGCAATGATCAATATCTTGCCGCTCGAGGAGGGGGAGACCATCTCCACCCTCATGCCCCTGCCCAAGGACGAGGCCGCCTGGGAGGCGCAGTCCGTTATGTTCGCGACCGCCAGCGGCGGCGTTAGGCGGAATCGGCTATCGGACTTCGTCAACGTCATGGCCAACGGGAAAATCGCCATGAAACTGGATGATGGCGACCGTCTCGTCGACGTGCTCGCTTGTGACGAGGATCATGACGTGTTGTTGGCGGCGCACAGTGGTAAGTGCATCCGCTTTCCCGTCAACGCCGTGCGTGTTTTCAAGGGCCGGGATTCGACCGGCGTTCGCGGTATTAGACTCGCCAAGGGAGACGAGGTGATTTCCATGTCGATCCTCAGCCACGTCGAGGCCGATGCGGCCACCCGCGACGAGTTTTTGCAGGCCGTGAGTGCCCAGCGCCGCTTGGGCAGTGCCGACTACACCGACAAGCAAGAGGAACGCGACCGCGACGAGACGCTGGCGGCGCGCCTCAATGAGCCGACTTTTGAGGCCATGGCCCGCGACGAGGAGTTCATTCTCACGGTCACTGAAAACGGCTTCGGTAAACGCACGTCGGCCTACGAATATAGAATTGCCGGACGCGGTGGCCAGGGCATCGCCAATATCGAAACGTCGGAGCGCAACGGCCAGGTCGTTGCCTCGTTCTGGGTCGATCAAGATGACCAAATCGTCATGGTCAGTGACGGTGGACAGATCATTCGATGCCCGGTCGGCGATATCCGAATTGCCGGCCGCCGGACCCAAGGAGTGACACTTTTCACCCTGGCCGAGGACGAACGCATGGTCTCGGTCACGCGACTGGCCGAGGTCGGTAACGGCGACGAAGAGTCCGAAGACGATGGCGTCGCCGATGCTGACGCTGAAGAGGGTGCAGAATCATGAGCGCGGATCGCCTCGGTGTTTATCCGGGCACCTTTGACCCGGTGACTAATGGTCACCTCGACATTATCTCGCGGGCGACGCGGGTCGTCGATCGCCTCATCATCGCCGTCGCCGCTAACGCCGGCAAGGAGCCGCTGTTCTCCGTCGACGAACGGCTGGCCATGTTGACCGATGAGATTGCCAACCTTGCCAACGGCGACGGCAGCCCCATTGAGGTGCGCCCCTTCGATGTCCTGCTCATGGATTTCATGGCCTCGGTGGAAGCGGGAGTCATCGTGCGCGGCCTGCGCGCCGTCTCGGATTTCGAGTACGAATTTCAGATGGCGGGCATGAACGCCCGGCTTAATCCGGACGTGGAGACCGTGTTTCTCATGGCCTCGGACCGCCACCAGTTCATCTCGTCGCGCTTCGTCAAGGAGATCGGGCGCCTGGGCGGCGAGGTCGGCCATTTCGTCTCGCCGGGTGTCCGCGAGCGCTTGGTCAAGCGCTTTGCCGAGGGGGGTTAGAAAAAGTCCCCGGCACAAGGAACGTTATGGACACAAAAGCGGTTTCCTTGGCGGTCTTGGCGATCTGCGAAGTGGCGGCCATGGCGCTGTGGTTTTCCGCCTCGGCCGTGGTGCCTTCCATCGCCGCCGAATTCACACTGACGCCGACCCAGGCGTCGCTGTTTACCAGTACCGTTCAGGCCGGGTTCGTTTTAGGGACCTTGACCAGTGCCATCCTGGGTTTGGCCGACCGCATTGATCCACGCCGCTTCTTCATGATCTCGACACTTGTCGCCGCCGCTGCGAATGCCGCCATCTTGCTGGTTTCCCCGACCTCGCCCGTGGTCCTTATCCTGCGCTTTGTCACCGGGGCTTGCATGGCGGGAGTCTATCCCGTCGGTATGAAGATGGCGACGACCTGGGCAAAAGGCGACATGGGTTTTCTTGTCGCCGTTCTGGTTGGCGCCCTGACGCTTGGCTCGGCCTCGCCCCATCTCTTTAACGCCTTTGGCGGGATTGACTGGCGGTTCACAATCGCCGCGGCATCGGTGGTTGCGATTGGTGCGGCAGGGCTTATCAATTTGATCCGCTTGGGGCCGAAATTGGCGGCTTCTCCCCCCTTCGAGCCCCGCAATCTGTTCCGGGCGTTTTCATCTTCGTCCCTCAGGCTCGCCAACTTCGGCTATCTGGGCCATATGTGGGAACTCTACGCCATGTGGGCGTGGCTCGGCGTTTTTCTCGACGCTAGTTTTCGCCTTAATGGGGGCGGTGGAGACCCTGCTTTCTGGGCCCGCCTCACGACGTTTCTTGCCATGGGGATCGGGGGAATGGTGGGATGCCTGGTCGGCGGACTGTTGGCGGACCGCTACGGGCGTACGTGGTTGACCATGGGGGCGATGGCGATGAGCGGCACCTGCGCGCTGGTCATCGGCCTTCTTTTCGGTGGTTCGCCGGTAATCCTTGGGGTTGTCTGTATTGTCTGGGGAATCACGGTGGTCGCCGATTCGGCGCAGTTCTCGGCCAGCGTTGCGGAACTCTCCGAAGCGTCCCTTGTCGGTACCATGTTGACGGTGCAGACCTGTGCCGGATTTCTCCTGACATTGATCACCATACACCTTATGCCATATCTGGTGGACGGCCTGGGATGGCGTTATGCCTTCGCTTCACTCGCTATCGGTCCCTTCCTGGGGGTGTGGGCCATGGGACGGTTGCGTGCCCACCCGGACGCCGTCCGCTTGGCCGAGGGACGTCGCTGATAGCGCGCTGCGCAGCCCTTCCAGCTGTCGGGCGTAGTTTTTCCAGTGCTCCACTTCGTCCACCGTCATCGACGCCGCAGGGGGGTCGCCGTCCAGGCCGCAGAAGCCGAGGATGTGCCCGATGCTGTCGATCGGCTGGCGCGTTAGCGCCTCGTAATCGATGGTGAGAATGCGCTCGTCGAAGAGGCCTTTCCAGTGGGCCATCAAATCCGCGTAGGAGTCGTGAAAGGCGGCAATGTTGTCGAGGTCGTAGGCGTATTCATTGCCTGCTTTGTAGAGCTTGAAATAGATGCGCAAACAGGTGTCCATCGCGTCACGACGGCAATGGATTACTTTTGCCGAGGGCAGGGCACGAAGAATCAGGCCGAGATATTTGTAGTTGTCAGGCCGGGTGTGGATGACAAAGCGAGAATTCGGGGCGGCTTCTTCGACGGCTTCTTGAAAGGCGGCCCCCATCTCCGCCACCCGGGCGTCCGGTAGGTCCGCCATGCAGTCGGGGAAGGTCGCATCAATTGCGTGCTTGTCACATATTGAGCGCATCGTTCGGTGCCAGCCAAAGCGTTCCTCCAGCCCCGAGACTGCCTGATGGCGCGCCAGCACGGTTTCTATCAGGCTTTTGCCCGAACGCGACAGCCCGACCACAAAGAGAGGAACCGGGCCATCCGCTGGTGCGGCCAGCGACGATTTCGCCGCGGAGAAGGCGGCCTTGATCGCCGCAATCTCGCCCCAATGGCGAGCGGCGACGAAACGTGTTCCTTGAGACTTGTGAAGATTGGCCCGCCGATACCACGAGAAGGCCGCGTCGTAGTCGCCCAGATTATCGTGGGCCTTGCCGAGGGCGAACTCCAGAAGGGTCCTGTGTTCCTCGGAGATGGCGTCCGACGATGCGAGGCGGCTCATGGCCTCGACTTCCGGTTCGCCGGCTGAAAAGTGATGGGCCATGGCATGGGCGAAGTACGCATCGGGGCGCTCCGGCGCCAGATCGACGGCGCGCCGGCTGACCTCGCCTGCCTCCTCGCTCAGGCCGCGTTCGCCGAGCACGAGGCCCAGGTTGATGAGCGCATCCACCATCTCCGGCTCGTGGCCGACAATTTCGCGCAGCACCATTTCGGCGTCGCTTAAGCGACCGGCGGCTTGCAGGGCCGAGGCCAGAGCAAAGCGTGCAACCATATCGTCGGGGGTATCGTCGGCTAGGCGTTGAAAGACGGCCACCGCCTCGGCGTGTCGGTTCCCGTGCTGGTAAATGAGGGCGAGGTTGTGGAGGCTCGACGGATGGCCCGGCAGCGCCCGCAGCACTTCCTCAAAAAGGCATTCGGCGGCGTCCAAATCACCCCGGCGTTGGTGCTCGATGGCGGCGTGGAAGGTCTCGCGCGCGCTCTCTTCGTCCATGGACCCGTCGGTTCCCGTTTCTGACTGGAGACTTTATAGCGGTTATTGGGGCGGGCGACACGGCGTCTTCTATGGCTCAAGCCCGTGATCCTGGGGGATGGCATAAACCGGGATCGTCGCCGTCCGCCCACGTGTCTCGGCCTCATGGCGCGGGAAACGTGTCAGATCGACGTCTGCGCCTTGGGCCACTGCCTCCGAGATGACGATGGCACAGCCGAATTCCTTGGTCAGGGATTCAAGCCGGGCCGCTACGTTCACGTTGTCGCCGATGGCGCTGATGATTGGGGTTGTCGGCGGCCCCATGATGCCGACGATCGCCTCGCCGCCGTGGATACCGATTCCCACTCGCAGGGGTTCGTTAAGTTCCGACTTCATGGTCTCGTTCAAATTATCGACACGCTTCAACATCTCAGTGGCGCCTCGGATGGCGTGGCTGCATCCCTCTTCGAACCCCTCTTCCAGGCCGTAGAGCGCCATCAAACCATCCCCATTGAATTGGGCGTAGTGACCCTTGGTTGCCATCAGGGCCTCCGCCATCTCAGCGAAGAACCGGCTGAGAATATGGACCACGTCATAGGGCAGTCGCCGCTCACCCAATCGGGTCGAACCGCGCAGGTCGATGAAAAGAATGGCAACGCGCTGCTCTCGTCCTTCCAGGCCGCCCGGGCGTCGGGCTTCTCGCGCCGTTGCGTTGGCGGGAAGCAGCGGTACCACCGAGACGTCTCGCCTGGGACGCGACTGACAGGCAAGCCGGACATCCGCGTCCGCCTTGATTCCGGCTAGCACCCGGGTCTCCTGTGCCTCCGGTGGATCCAAGTCATCAAGACCGATGGTTACCTTGACCCGGCAGGTCGAGCATCGGCCCCGTCCGCCGCATAGCGAGGCATGTGGGATGCCGTTTGTCCGGCTCGCATCAAGGAGGGTCGCGCCGACGGGCATGACGACGGTCCGCCCACCGGCGTAAGAGACTCGAATGCGGCCGTGCCGGGTGCGGTACCAGCGCCGGGCGAAGCGGGCTAGGAGCACGGCGCCAAGAAGCACCAATAGGCCGCCGATCACGGTGGGCGGGGTCTCGGCAAGTGCGCCGGCCCGCACGCGGTCGACACCATCAAACGCAAGTTCCTTCAACCCATCGAACCAGCCAGGATCGCGCGCCAACGTATCGACCGTCGCCACCGAGCGGGCAAGCCCCCCAAGAGATAGGAGAACGAGCCCTACCGCGATCGTATGCAAGTAGGGCGACGATCGTACGTACCAAGCTCGATGGCGGAGCCAGAAGTGAAAACCAATGGAAAGATGGCCCCAAACGACGATCAACAGCAGGCCCTGTAACACCACGGCCGTCGGGTCGATCAGCCACATGCTGGCGATGATGGACGGATAGTCGGCCGCAACGCCCTCGACGCGCGGAATGATGCCGGAAAGGGTCACGTGGCGAACCAGGACGAAAGGGACCAGGAAGGCGAAGGCCAGGCGTGTCCACTCCACGGCGGGAAGGCGCAAGTGGCTGCGCCGAAAGACGGCGTAGTAGGCAAGGCCCAAATGGACTATGAGCGCCCCGGCCAGCGCCCAACTTGCGATCGGGTTGCGCCACAGCAGCCCGAACAGCTGTCGCGCGTCCTCCGCCGCTTCAAGCGACCACAGCCCAAGAGCATGATTGATGGTGTGGGTGAGAACGAAACTGGCGATGATCAGGCCGGCGACGATGTTGACCTTGTGAAGGTTCATGGGTTAACCGGTGCTCTCTCGCTCCAAGCGCGCGGTCCGTCGTTCAAGACCAAAGCGACACTGGACGGCACCGGCTGGATTCCCTTTCATCCGACCTGTGCCATGGTTCCCCCGTTCGGCGGCCTATCTTGGCGAAATGACACCTGTGTGGCAACAAGCAGCGGCCTTGGCCCCCAGCCGGAGTCATAGTGGCCAAAGGGATTGACCGGTCCCAAGGTGCTTTCTATGGTCCGCACTCCGGCCTAAGGGCGCGTAGCTCAGTTGGCAGAGCATCTGACTTTTAATCAGAGGGTCCGGGGTTCGAATCCCCGCGCGCCTACCAATTAAAACAAGGGGTTAGAGAGAAATCTCTAACCCCTTGTTTCGTTTTGGGTTACAAATGGGTTACAAAACTGTCCTGTTTGAAGCGTTGAACAGGCTGAAATGACACCAGGCACTCACAGCAATCCCGGGTCCTACCGGCCCAACCCTCATTTCGCGAGGGGGTACCCCCGGACAGCATATGGGACCCCTATATCCTGACCTACATACTCATCTCGCCTCTCGTCGACGGCAAATTTCACGCGGGGCATCTGAAATAAAAAATAATTTTTTTGGGAGCGTTTTGAACAAACCCCGGACAAGCAGCGACACGGCTCGATCCCCTAGAAGCACGTTCTCATCCCGTCGCCCTTATCAGGCTGCTTCGGGGCATTGTAGGCCGAGAAGCGTCTATTAGGCCGCCCTACGGGGCTTGGGTTGGCCGATATTCGGTCCGGCTGAAGGCATCCGCACAGGGCTATTGATGCGACGTATGTTCGTGCGGTCAGGAATTGGGCTAGGCTGCCCGCAGCCAACATGAGGGAACGAACATGGCAGAGACACCCGATACCGAAATACTCGACCTGACCGCCGGGATCGTGGCGGCCCACGTCAGCAACAACCCGACCCC
>JASLZL010000121.1 GCA_030754885.1 Rhodospirillales bacterium
TTGAAGCCGTCCATCATCTGGTGCCCGGCGGCGTAATCCGACGCCATGAGAAAAGCGGTGTTATAGCCCTTCTTCTTGAGCCACGGCCCCATGATGCGCACGAACTGATCGTTGGAGAATGAGGTGCGAAGCACAAAAGGACTGCACTGTTCGCCGGTCAGCAGATTGTTGCCGGCGTTGGGGATCAAGAGCGGAATCTTGGCCTGATTGACAAATTGAGCCATGGCGCCGGCGACGTGGCTGGCCACCGGGCCGACCAACAGGTCCACCTTGGCCTGGTGGACCAGCTTTTTGGCCTTGGCCAAGCCGACATTCGGTTTGACCTCGGAGTCTTCCTTGATGAGCACGATCTCGCGCCCGGCGACCTTACCGCCCAATTCGTCGAAGGCAAGGCGCATGGCATCGGTGATGTCATTGCCGATGGTGGCATAGACGCTCGAATAGGGCAGCACGACGCCGATCTTGATCGGCTCGGCGGCCCCGGCAGTGCCAAGGGTCAGTAGGCCGGCCGTAGCGGCCAAGGCGATTGCGCGCGAGAATTTCATCTTTCTCACTCCTGAGTTCAGTGGTGGTTCAAGTCCGTCTTGTGCACGGTTTCGATCTTGTGGCGAACCGTAGGCCAGGGGACAGCGAAATGTCAATTTCACGCTCGTCGTGGATGGCGCTCTATCTTGTGCAAGATGACCATCAATGCATTAATGCCGTGGCCTTTTTCACCATGCTTCCCTTGGCATTGGAGAGACCCTGGTCCATGCCCACATCCAACACCCCAAAAGCTGGCCGTCACTTCTTACAGATCCCCGGGCCGACCAACGTACCTGGGCGTATCTTGCGGGCCATTGAGCAGCCAACCATCGACCACCGGGGGCCCGCGTTCGCACACCTTGGCCGCGAAGTTTTGGACGGCGTCAAGCAAGTCTTCCAGACCTCGCGACCGGTGATCGTCTATCCGTCTTCGGGCACCGGCGCCTGGGAGGCCGCCCTGGTCAATACCCTGTCGCCAGGCGACCGGGTCCTCATGTATGAGACCGGCCACTTCGCGACCTTGTGGCACGCCATGGCCGAGCGCCTTGGCCTCGAGGTTGAATTCGTTCCCGGCGACTGGCGCCACGGTGTCGATCCGGCGGCGGTCGAAGCACACCTCGCCGATGATCGGCAAGGGGCCGTGAAGGCGCTTTGCGTGATCCACAACGAAACATCCACCGGCGTCACCTCTCCCATAGCCGAAATCCGCCATGCCATCGACCGCGCCGGTCATGGGGCGCTCTTTATGGTCGATACCATCTCATCGCTCGCCTCCATCGACTATCGCCACGAGGAATGGGGCGTGGACGTCACCGTCGGAGGATCACAAAAAGGCCTGATGCTGCCGCCTGGCCTTGGCTTCAATGCCGTCAGCGACAAGGCACTCAGCGCCGCCAAGACGGCGCGCCTGACGCGCTCGTACTGGGACTGGGAACCCATGGTGGCCAGCAACGAGAGCGGCTACTTCCCCTTCACCCCGGCGACCAACCTGCTGTTCGGCTTGCGCGAGGCCGTCCACATGCTGCTCGAAGAAGGGTTGGACGCTGTCTTCGACCGCCATGCCCGGTTGGCTGAGGCGACGCGGTGCGCCGTCGCCGCCTGGGACCTGGAGATGGTGGCCGCCAATCCAGCCCAGCGCAGCAACGCGTTGACCGCCGTCTTTCTGCCCAACGGACACGACGCCGATGCCTTCCGTAAGGTGGTGTTGGAGCGTTTTGACATGTCGCTGGGCAACGGCTTGGGCAGGCTTCAGGGTAAGGCCTTCCGCATTGGGCACCTGGGCGACTACAACGAACTCATGCTGGCCGGCACTCTGGCCGGGGTCGAGATGGGCCTTGGCCTGGCCGGCGTGCCGTACAACAAGGGCGGCCTCACCGCCGCGCTCGAATATCTGGTGGCGGAACAGACCTCTTAGTTTAGATCATCGGTGCCCAAACGGCGCTGACGCATGCGTTGCTCGCCGATGTCACACGGCGGTGCCTGACGTCGCAATGCAACTTGGTGCAACAGCGACCGGCGCGGCGGCGCAAGGTCGGTGATCTCAATAATCAGTTTCCTGCGGATTGCGGCGGCGAAGGCGGCGAAGGATTCGGCGACCACGATAAAGGCACTCGACCCGCCGATAACGCAGTCCTGGAAGTAAAGGTCCAAATTGGCCGTCGGCGGCCAGCCCCCGGGGCTCGGTCGGTCGTTGATGATGGGCAGGCCGTTAATCGTGATGCCGGCGGCTATCGCCTGGTCGCGGGCGATGGTCACAAGGCGGCCGTTGTTGTTGGCGCCATCACCCGAGATGTCGATGACGCGGCGCCGTCCCTCGAAGCCATTGTCATCGAACATCGGAAGGGCGAACTCAATGGCACCGCTGATCGAGGTATAGAAGCCAAGGGTCGGAATCGCCTCGGTTATTTTTGAGGCAAAGGCCTGGGCGCTGGTCTCGTCATCGATCACGGTCCACCCGACGACGACTTGGCGGGTCTGGACCTCGGCCCACTCCACATAGGTCGCGGCGATGCGCCCCAGGCGGCCACGGCGGATCGCACCCAGGATCCTGTCGTCGGTCAGAGCATTGGCATAACCGTAGCGTTGCAGCGTTGCCTCGTCGGCGTCGATGCCGCGCGAAACATCGACGGCCAGCACCAGCTCCAGATCGACGGGCTCCGCAATGGCCGCCGGCAGTACGGCGAGGGCAAGGATCAGCCCCTGAAGTAAGGTGACGAAGGTTAGTAAGGAGCGCAGTGTCTAGCCCTCCCGGCGATTGGCGGCGGCGTCCTGAACGGAACTTCCCTTTTTAAACCGGGACTCGCTGTAGGTGATATAGGTCGCGGACGCAAAAATGGTGAAGCCGCCAATCCAGGTCCACACCGTCGGCACCTCGGCGAAAAACAAATATCCGATGATCGCCGACCAGATGAGCTTGGTGAAGTCGAACGGCATAACAACGCTCACCTCAGCATCCCGAAGGGCTTGGGCGACAAACAAATTATGGGTGCTGGCCAGGGCGCCAATCGCGACCAGCCAAGCCAACTGTTCCAGCGTCGGCACTTGCCAATAGGGAAGGGCCGCCATCAGGGTGAAGGGCAACATGAAAAGTGTTCCGTAAATGGTTATGGTGACGCTTGAATCGGTGCGCGACAGAAGCTTGATGACGATGATTGCAGAGGCCCAGGTTGCCGCCGCGGTCACGACGAGGATGGATCCCAGGTCCACGCCACCGATATCCGGCCTAAGGATGATTACGGTCCCGGCAAACCCAATGATAAGCGCCGAAACGCGCCTTAGACGGATGGTCTCGTGCAGCACGACAAAAGCGAGGAGGGTGGAGAAAAGTGGAATATTGAACTGTAGCGCCGCCGCCTTGGCCAATGGCGTCAGGCTGAGCCCGGTGAAAAACTGCAACATGGCAACGGCCTGTAGACCTCCGCGCAAGGCATGCAGGCGCAGGCGTTTTGTCCTCAACCGCCCGATGCCGCCTTGCACCAACAAGGGCGCGAACACGAGCAATCCGAAAAACACCCGAAAGAAGGCGATTTCGAAGGGATCGAGGCTGCCGGATATGTGGCGGACAGAGCCGTTCATGCCTGCCGAAGCCAAGGCACTCAACAGCATAAACAGCATGCCCCTGAGCGTACTCGGCCGGGTCAGAAAAGAAAGCGGGGTGTGAGACACCTTAGTTATCCAAAAGGCGGTGAGCCGCCCCATCCGCCGGTTCCGCCCTTGCCCTTTGCACCCGTCGTTCGCGCCACGCGATGTAGGTCACCGAGACGAAGATCATGAAGCCGCCGAGCCAGGTCCAAGCGTCGGGTATCTCGGCGAAGAAGAGATAGCCGATGAGCGCCGCCCAAAGCAGGCGGACGAAACCCACGGGCGTCACCGCCGTCACTTCGGTATTCCTAAGACCCTGAACGAACAAAAGCTGGGCCAGGACACTGAAGGCGCCGACCCCCAACAGCCACACCAACTGCGTAAGTGTCGGCGTCTGCCACACCGGCAACGCCACGGCGAGAGTGGCGGGGGTCATGAAGATGCCAGCGTAGAGGGTCATGGTAAGGGTCGATTCGGTGCGCGCCAGAATTTTCAAAAGGATCATGATGATGGAGAACACCAGCGCCGAGGCGATGATATAGAGATCTCCCACCGCCAAGGGTCCCCATCCAGGCCGCAAGACAACCAACATTCCGACAAAGCCAACCGCAAGAGCAGCGATACGCCGGGCGCGAATGGGTTCACGCAACACGATCACGGCGAGCACCGTGGCAAATAACGGCGCCGAGAAGTTGAGGGCCGTGGCCTTGGCCAAGGGAACCAAGCCGAGGCCCTTGTAAAAAAGCACGATGGAAGTGGCAACGAGGACGCCGCGCACGGCATAAAGCCCCAAACGACGTGTCTTCAGCGGCGCCAAGCCGAAACGGACCAACAAAGTTGACAGCAAGATCAATCCGATGAGAGCGCGGAAAAAGGCAATCTCGAATGAATCCATTTCAAGTGTGAGATGGCGAACCATGGCATTGGCAACGGTACCCGACAGGGCCGACAACGCGACCAGCCCCATGCCCCTAACTGTGTTCGGCGTTTCGGTAAGGGTCGATAGGGCGGGGCCCGACTTCATGAAAAGACTGACCCCGCCCTCTTGTTTCGCGCGCGGTGCCGTGCCTACCAGCCGACAGCGTAGGCGGTGCGCCGAATGTCGGCACCGCCACGCATGACACCCGAAGTCTGATCCTTATGAATGGCGCAGACGGACCCAGCCATCCACACCCGATCCGCCCACCATTCGATACGGTGACCCAGGCTGGCCAGTTCATCGCCGATGGATTTGTCGATCCGCCCTTCCAGCTTAAGCAGGCCGGGTTGGTAGTCATGCGGCTCGAACGACGCCGGGAAACTGTAGGTGGCGAAGCGTGGCGCTTCGATCGCCGCTTGCGTGTCCATGCCCCAGACGAAGATGTTGAGGAAGACCTGCAACATGGCCTGGGTCTGGACGTCGCCGCCCGGCGAGCCGAATGGCATGATCATCTCGCCCTCGACCATCGCCATGGCCGGGTTGGGCGTGAGCCGTGGCCGTTTGCCCGGCTCGACACAACACGGATGATTGGGATCGGCCCAGGACTGGGAACCGCGCGGCGAAGAGACAAGGCCGGTTCCCGGCACGACCGGGCCGCTGGGTGATCCGTCGCTGGGCGTGGCGGAAAAGGCGTTGCCGTCCTTGTCCATAACGCAAAGGTACGAGGTATCCATGTCGCTTTCGGCGGCTCCCTCGTCACCCATGGGCGCGCCCTTCCATGGGACCCCCCCATTGCCCACATCGCCCGCCGCCGGCATTTCCGGCCAAGCCTGGTCGGGACGGATCATGGGGCGACGTGCGTCAGCGTATTCCTTGGACAAGAGAACATCCATGGGCACGTCGACGAAGCGCGGGTCGCCGTAATAGGCATCCCGGTCGGCGGCGGCGAGTTTGATCGCCTCGACCAAGGTATGGATGTAGGCGGTCGAGTTGTGACCCATTTTCTGAAGATCGATACCGTCCAGCACGCTGAGGGCCTGTAGCATCATGGGACCCTGGCACCAAGGACCGCACCCATAGACGTCAATGTTTCCAAAACGGGCCTGCACCGGCGGTTCAATAGCGACGCGGAATTCACTGAAATCCTCGGCCGTTAACAAGCCGCCGTTTTCGCCATGGAACTTGAGGATGGCGGCCGCGATGTCGCCGCGATAGAAGGCGTTGCGGGCCGCTTGAAGGCCCTCCGCCCGACCATTCTTGGACTGTGCCGCTTCTTGGTCGGCCATGTATTGGATGCTCTTGCCAAGATCGTCCTGGACGAATAATTTCCCGACTTCGGGCACCTCGCCATTTTTAAGGTAGACCGCGGCGCTGGACGGCCAGTCTTTGTAAAGATCCTTCTTTTCTTGCAAAAGCCCGGCCATGGTCGGATACATCGGGAAGCCGTCGCGAGCGAAGCGGATGGCAGCGGCGGCAACCTCACCAAACGACATCGTTCCAAATTTCTCCAGCGCCGTGATCCAGGCATCGGGGGCCGAGGGAACGACGGAGCGCGGAATGCCGCGTGGAATCTTACCGCCGTGGTTTTTCTGGAAATATTCGGTGCTTGCCGCCTTGGGCCAGACACCGAGCCCGCTGATGGTGACTAATTTTCGCGTTTTTGCCATATAGAGGATGATCGGTGCGACGCCGGCGAAGCTGACGAACTCGCTCTCCAAGACCCCGGTCGCGATGCCCGCGGCAACGCCGGCATCAACGGCGTTGCCGCCACCTTCGAGAATCTGCATAGCGGCTTGGGCCGCCATATAATGGCCGGCGGCGACGACGTGGCGGGTCGCCTGAATATCGGGACGCATCGCCTGCGACGTCTGCGGTTTCGGTGCCATTTTGTCCTCCCCCTAGATGTTGTTCAGTGCCACCGAAAGCAGTGGCGCGTCCCCCGTTTTGAGGCTTGACCCGGAGAGATGTCAAGGCGTTAATGCCTTACCAAGGGTCAAGGCCGCCATCGGAAAATAAAGAACTCATTCGTCCGATTTTCAGAACAATGGGGCCGAATTGACCATGAGGGAATTTTTCACATCGAAGGATCAACCGTACCGCCCGGCCGTTGTGGGAACCCGCCACTGCGTTTCCGCCGGCCACTACCTGGCGGCCCAGGCGGGGATGCAGGTACTAGAGGCCGGCGGCAACGCGGTCGACGCGGCCGTCGCTGGTGGCTTGGCCCTGAACGTGGTCGAAAGCACCATGACCGGCATCGCCGGCGTCGCGCCGATCATGGTTTTTATGGCTGAGACCCGCGAGGTTGTAACCATCAGCGGTCTGGGGTGGTGGCCCGAGGCGGCAAGCTGTGAGTTCTTTAACACCCATCACGGCGGCACCATTCCTCTCGGCGTGTTGCAGTCTGTCGTTCCCAGCGCACTCGACGCCTGGGTAACGGCGCTCGAACGCTTTGGCACGATGTCGTTTGGCGAGGTTTCGGCCGAGGCCACGCGTTTGGCCCGCGAGGGCTTTGTTATGTATCCGATGATGGCCGAACGCATAGAGCATTTTGCGAAGAACACCCGTAAATGGGCGAGCAATGCGGAGATCTACCTTCCCGGTGGAGACGCACCGCGCCCCGGCGAGTTATTCGTACAAAGCGACCTTGGACGCACGCTTCAGTTCCTGGCCGATGAAGAGGGGGCCCACGCCGGCGATGGTCGCGCCGCTGGTCTGGGCGCCGTGCGCGATGCCTTCTACCGAGGCGATATCGCAACAAGCATCATCCGCCACCAAAGTGAGAACGGCGGCCTGCTAACGGCCGAGGACTTGGCCGAGTTCCGGGTCGAGATCGAGGCCTCCTTGCAAACCCGGTTCCACGACACCGTGGTCCACGAATGCGGTCCGTGGTGTCAAGGTCCGATGCTGCTGCAAGCGCTCAATTTGGTGGAAGGGATCGACCTTCGCGGCTTGGGACACAATTCAGCGGCTTACATCCATACCCTCATCGAGGCAATCAAATTGGCGGCGGCGGACCGGGACGCCTATTACGGCGATCCGCGCTTCGTCGACGTGCCGATGGAGGCTCTCTTGTCGAAGGACTACGCGACCGAGCGGCAGGCCATGATCCGGCCCGACAAGGCTTGGCCCGATATGCCGCCGGCCGGGGTGATGGCGGATCGTCAAAGCCCGGCACTGCGGACCCCGGCCCAGGAAGGACAAACCTTTGACCTGCCAGGCCATCCGGACCGGGTGGATACATCCTACATATGTGTCGTCGATCGCCACGGCAACGCGGTCTCGGCGACGCCCAGTGACGGGGCAGCCTCGGCGCAGGTCGTACCGGGAACCGGTATAGCGATTTCGCCGCGCGGCCGTCAGTCGTGGGCCGATCCCGATCATGCCGCTTGTATCGCGCCTGGCAAGCGGCCGCGCCTGACCCCCAACCCGGCCTTCGCCGTCCGCGACGACGGGCTGATCATGCCCTTTGGCACGCCGGGCGGCGACACTCAGGTACAGGTCATGTTGCAGGTGTTCCTCAACATCTTTGTATTCGCCATGGACCCGCAGGCCGCAGTCGAGGCGCCACGCGTCGCAACACACAGTTTCCCTTCGACCACGGACCCTCATCCATCCGAACCCGCTAGCCTTTATCTTGAGGGAAGAATGGATAAGGGACTGGCCGACACATTGGGAGCGCTCGGCCATCAGATCGAGTGGTGGCCCGAGCGTGGCCCAGCATACATCTCTCAGGATATCAACGGCGCCTGCGCCATCCTTTGTGATCCAAAGACCGGAGTGAAAGTGGCTGCCGCTGATCCCCGCCGCCCAGCCTACGCGCTTGGCCGGTAACCTGCTGGGCCATCTAACGCACCGAATCTTGCGTATTGAGGCTTGACCCACGCTAATTCCAAGGGGTTAAATGCGTTCCGCTTGATCATTCGGATCGATTCAAGCCAAAAAAATTGTTGGCGTGAGAAAAGAAGCGGCCTCGCTCCTATAGGAGTCTTCGGAGGAAATTTCCTCCATCCAGGAATGCCGCGGCAAAGGGGAGGTCGGCCGTTCGCCCCACGTCGCCGGTGGAATCATATACGAACGGTCTCAGGGAGATTGATCTATGAATAGGTTATCCAAGTTAGGAACCGCCAGCGCCGCGGTGCTTACCGCGGCGATGGTTTTCGGCGGTGGGACGGCGGCTTTGGCGCAAAGCGGTGAAGTCACCTACTACGGCTATAAGGGAGCAATGATTCCCGCCACCATCAAGGCCTTCAACAAGATTTACCCGAACATCAAAGTCAAGGTGATCACCGGACAGGGCACCGAGACCTTGGCCCGCATCAAGGCGGAGAAAGAAAATCCGCAGGGCGACGTCATTTACGGCGACACCAACTCGCTAATCAACAACTACCAATATTTCGAGCCCTACAAATCCAAACATCACGACGCGTTTCCAGCGTGGTCGTTGATGATGGTCGGCGACAAGATCATGGCTTACGGCTACAACGTTTCGATCCAGATTTTCGTCGTCAACACCAACGTCATGAAGATCGGCGACGCGCCGACGTCGTGGAAACAGCTGATGGAACCCAAGTACAAGGGCAAGTTCATGGTCGGCAACCCGGCACTTTCGTCGGCCGGCTACTATTCCTTCTCGCAGATGTACATCATGAACGGCCGCGAAGGGGCTGAAAAATACGTCGAGAACGGCACCTTCATGCCCAAGACCAACCTGGTTCCGGCGAACGTCGGACGCGGCGAGACGGCCTTCGGCCTGGTCGAAGAGACCAAGTCGTGGGGCTTGGCCGATAAGGGCTTCCCGGTGAAAGTGATCTATCCGGACGAGGGCGTGGTGCCGACGGTTGCCGGTATCGGCCTGATCAAGAACCGGCCTAACATGGAAAACGGCCGTCTGTTCGCCGAGTTCATGAACTCACGCGAAGGCCACAACATCAACGTCGCCACCCGCAATCGTCGCGCGCCCCGCAAGGACGCCGATGCACCGCGCGGTTTGGCGCCGTTCTCCGAGTTGAAGCTCAACCCCAAAGTCAACGTCGACGAAACGGTCAAGAATCGCGATGCCTGGGTGAAGATCTTCGACGAGTTCTTCTACAAGAAGCAGAAAAAGGGCAGCTGACGCACATACCGTTCGTCCACTTCCGCCGTGTCTAGCGGCGGAAGGGGATGACGGCGCGTCATCCCCTTGCGTTTTGGGGGGCTTTCGGTTCTCTTGCTTGACGGGAGCCCCCCAACCTTTCTTTTGCGTTGCATCGCAATTATGAATTTATGAATAGGGAAACCCGAATGATGGGGTTTTTACGCTCAACATTGATGGCCGTCTTGGCCCTTTCCGTGGTCGCCTGTGGTGAAGAAAAGGCGGCGCTGCCGTCGATGGAACAGGCCGTTGAATATCAGATCGTCGATAAGCGGGACACCACCAGGACCGAGGGAGGAGAGACCCGGACCGCGCGGGCGGTTTACATTTACGCCCCGGTCACCGATGTCGTCTCTCGGGTCTATACGGCGCTGAAAGCTGCCGTGCGCGTTCAAGGAGAGGACGGGGTCCAATTCGTCGAGGCCTTCCTTCTCGCCGCCCCCTACAAGGCCCTGGCCGGAACCGGAAAATTCGTCGCCAAGGCCCGTTATGCGCTTGATGGCAAGGATGACAGTCCGCTCCGCCTGAAGCTGACCGAGGGCATCTGGGACGCGCGATATTCCGAGTTTGTGATCACGGAGCTGGAAGCCAAGATCACCAAGTTATGGTTCGAGAACCGAAAGCGCTTTTCAAAGCCGGCCAACTATGGGCTTACCCAGGTGGATCTCCCTCTCATGCAGGCGTTTGTCGCCAAGGAACTCAAGATTGATCCCAAGGACGTAAAGATGACCCAGTGGCAAAACTACAAGTATTTCCCCGAGGATTGGGAAAAGTAAATTAAAGCCAAGCGGCGCGCGGTTGCCCTCCCAACCCTTCGCTAAGAAGACATTTGTTGGATCGGCCTTTGGCGTACCATTGGATCGACCGGTTCAGTATCAAGATTAAAATATTGATCGTTGAATATAAGGGGAAGTAAGTGCCTGACCACGTATTGACGCTTCAGGGCTTGACCAAGGTTTTTTCAACCGATCGGGGTCCGATCACGGCGGTTGACAAAGTCGACTTCGATGTCCGGGGGGATGAGTTTTTCACCATGCTGGGACCGTCGGGGTGCGGCAAGACGACGACCCTTCGCATGATCGCGGGCCTGGAGACGAGCACGGCGGGAAAGATCCTGTTCAACGACGAGGACTTCACCCGGTTTTCGGCGTTCCGGCGCAATATCGGAATGGTTTTTCAGTCCTACGCGCTGTTTCCGCATATGACGCTGTTTGAGAACGCGGCCTATGGGTTGCGCATTCGCGGCCTCGATAACGACTTGATCAAGAAGAAGGTCGCGGAAATATTGGCTCTTTTGGGTCTGGATGAACTGGCGGAGCGCTATCCGGCAGATCTTTCGGGGGGCCAGCAGCAGCGGGTGTCGATTGCCCGTGCCCTGGTCTATGAACCCGGGATGCTTTTGTTGGACGAACCGCTGGCCAACTTGGACGCCAAGCTCCGCGTCGATATGCGCGAAGAAATTCGGCGCATTCAAAAAGAACTTGGGATCATGTCGATCTATGTGACCCATGACCAAGAGGAGGCGATGTCGGTCTCTGACCGTCTGGCGGTATTTAACCTGGGTCAGTTGATGCAGGCGGGCCATCCCGAGGAGGTTTATGCCGATCCGACATCCCTGTTCGTCGCCGACTTCATTGGCAAGGCGAACTTCTTCCCGGCCCACGTGACAAACCGCGACGGAACGGGGGCGAAGGTTTCCCTGAACAGCGGACAAGAGCTGGCCCTGAGCCGTCTTGTTGAGGTCCGCGAGTCCGAAAAGGCAGACATCGTGGACGGCTACGACGCGACGCTTATGGTGCGTCCCGAACACGTCGAGATCGGGCAGCCAGGAAAAGGAGAAATCGACTGCCATGTACGGCGCATCCAGTTCTTGGGCAGCTTCATCCGCTATATCGGAAAGTGCTCCGACGCGACCCAAGAGGTAATCGTCGATTCACCACGCGCGGTGCCGGGGATCGAGGAAGGTTCGGAAGCGTCGGTGACCATTCATCCAGCCGACGCGCGGTTGTTCCATAAAGGGGACGGCTCATGAGCGACGCGGTCACGGCCACCGTGGACGCCCGCGGGCCGAAGAAGGGCATCGACTGGTTTCCTTATGTCGTAGCCATTTTGAGCGGCATCATCTTGGTCGTCTTCTTAGCCTACCCAATCGGCAAGACAACGCTCTACAGCTTCGTCTTGCTTGACGACGATCTGACGTTCGGCAATCTGACACTGGCCAATTTCCGCAACTTTATCGAAGTGCCGCTGTATACGGACGCGCTCCAGAACTCGATCACCATAGCGGCGTGGACGACGGTCGCCACGGTTGTTCTCGCCCTGCCGGCGGCCTATGCCGTGGCGCGTATCGATATTCCATACCGCACCTTCCTCTTGACGTTTTCGATCATTCCTCTGATCGCCCCGCCCTTTATTGGCGCCTACTCCTGGATCATCCTATTCGGTAACCAGGGGATGATCAGACGCTACTTCGACATCCTTTTCGGCATCGATATCCCGACGATTTACGGGCCGTTCGGCATCGTCTTGGCGCTATCGCTGCACTACTTCCCATTCGTCTTCCTATTCACCCAGGGGGCGCTGGCCGCCTCCGATCCTTTTATCGAAGAAAGCGCTCACATCATGGGAGCGCCGCGCTCCCGGATTATGTGCTCAATCACTTTCCCTCTGGTCATTCCCGCCATCGGCGCCGGCGCCGTGCTGGTTTTTGTCCGCACGCTCGGCAACTTTGGCGTGCCCGCCGTTCTGGGCAAGGAATACATGGTCCTGACGACCTTGATGGTCTATCAGGTAAACGGCTATTTCAATCTCAACGCGGCGTCGGCGATCGCGCTCGCCAATGTTGCCCTGACCTTGATTGCCGTCTTCTTCCTGGCCCGCATCCAGCGCCGCCGGCGCTTCATTACCGTGACCAGTACGACACGTGCCGCAAAAAGGCACACGGGCCGGGGCGCCAAGATTGCGGGCAACGCTTACGTCTGGTCTCTGTTCATCCTGGCCGTGATGCCCCAGATCATCGTGCTGTTTTATTCCTTCGCCGAACGTTGGGCGGGATCGCTATGGCCGCAACGCATGGGTTGGGGCAACTACCACCACGTTTTGACGGAACTTACCGAGCCCATCTTCAACAGCATTTTTCTGGCCGGCGGGGCAACCCTTCTGGCCGTTTTTTTCGGCACCCTCGCCGCCTATATTTCCCAGCGCAAGCAGTTCTTCGGCAAGTGGTTGCTGGACATGACGATTATGCTGCCTTTTATCATGCCGGGGATCATCACCGGAGTGGCATTCCTGACCACCTTCAATACCGGTATCCTCATTCTTACCGGGACCGCTTCGATTATCATGCTGGCGTATTTCGTTCGCCGCCTGGCCTATATTTTCCGGGCTGTTTCGGCTGCCATCAGTCAGGTCGATAACAAGATCGACGAGGCCTCCACCATCTGCGGTGCCGCTTGGGGCTACACCATGCGCCGGGTGACGATACCCTTGGTGGCGCCGGGAATGCTGGCCGGCGGTATTTTGGTGTTCTCGACCCTGATCATAGAACTCAGCATCACCATCATGGTCTATTCGGCCGATTGGCAGACCATGTCTGTTTTGATGTTCGAACAGCTGCTCGATGATCAGATCGAATACGCGACGGCCACCGGATCGATCGCCATCATCTTGACCATTTCGCTTGTCTTCGCGGCCAGCCGGCTGGTCGGCAAGTCAATGGCCGATATGTTCCGCTAGAGCAAATCCCGAGCAAACGGAATCGTTAACGACGACGAATTCGCTTACAATCAATATGTTAGAGCATCCTTCGTGAGCGCGAGCGATCGGAAAACCGCTCTAGTCCCGCTACCACCCGACGGCGTAGGCGGTGCGCCGGTTGTCGGCACCGGCGCACAACAGGCCGGTCTCCAGGTCCTTTCGGATGGCGCAGACAGAACCGGCGCTCCAGAACCGGTCCGGCCACCATTCCACCTTGTGGCCAAGGGCGCTCAGTTCATCACCCACCGCGCCGTCGACCCGTGATTCGATTTTCATTAACCCCGGCACATAGTCGTGGGGCATGTCCGACGACGGGAAACAATAGGTGGCGAAGCGCGGCGCTTCGACCGCTGCCTGAGGCCCAAGATCCCATACCGCCATATTAAGAAAGACCTGCAGCATGGCCTGGGTCTGCACGTCGCTACCGGGCGTGCCGAAAGGCATGACCATCCGCCCATCTTCGATGGCGAGGGCCGGATTGGGCGTCAAGCGCGGCCTTTTTCCGGGTGCGATGGAAGACGGATGGTCGCCATCCATCCAATTCTGCTTGCCGCGCACCGAAGGCACCAGCCCGGTGCCCGGCACCACCGGCGCGAAACGGCCACCGTCGCTGGGCGTCGCCGAAAATGCGTTGCCATGCTTGTCCACCACGCAGAGGTACGAGGTGTCAAAAGCGCCTTCGCGGAAGCCGGCGTCGCCGATCGGGGTGGCGGTCATTTCCGTTGCGGGCCAAGCATCGCCACCGGCGTCACCAGCCGGCGGCATCTCTGGCCAGGCACGGTCGGGCCGGATCATCGCCCGGCGCTTCTCGGCATAGTCCTTTGACAATAGTTCATCGATAGGCACGTCGACAAAGCGTGGGTCGCCGAAGTAGGCATGGCGGTCAGCGGCGGCAAGCTTGATCGCCTCGGCCAACGCGTGAATGTAGCCTGCCGAGTTATGGCCCAATCCACGCAGGTCGATCCCCTCGACCAGAT
>JASLZL010000122.1 GCA_030754885.1 Rhodospirillales bacterium
GGCTGTCCGTGAGTGCGTCCCCGGCAATCTCGCTCAGTCCAACCGCATCATCGAGTTCTCGGTACGGCAACAGCCCGGCGTCGGAAGAGACCTTGGTGCCATGAAACTCCAGCTTCAGCCGACGGTCAAAACCGAGCCTCAGAACCCCTGCTTCCCTTTCACCCATCGGGTGAGCCATGTCAGCACCCCAAATCCGCCTATAATGTTATGATTCTTATACCAGAATCCGGGTGCGCTGTCGTCAAATTACACGGTCATCTGGGCAATGCGGGTTTAAGTCTTCTCTAGCGCACCATCGGCCTTGACCCAGGCCTCGATGCCGCCGCCCAGGTGGCGGACGTTCTCGATGCCGGCCTCGCTGAGGGCCTCCAGGGCCAGGGCCGAGCGCTCGCCGAAGGCGCAGTAGAGGACGAGGCCCTTGCCGCTCTGCCAAGTGATGACATTGAGCAGGCCGCCCGGTCTGATGTGCTCGTCGATGGCTCCGTAGGGCATATGCACCGATCCGGGGATGATGCCGTCGCGTGTGCGCTCGCCGGCTTCGCGCAAATCGACGAAGATTACGTCGTCGCGTCCCAATTGCCGGCCGGCATCCTCGGCCGTCAGGGTGCGGATCTTGGTGGTCTCACCCGGCGGCGAGAAGCCAAGCTTCAGGTTGGCCGGTACCGCCACGTCCATTTGCTTGGGGTTGGGTAGGTTGAGGTTGTCCATGAGGTCGGCGTATTCCTCAACCGAGGTGACTTGAAGGCGCGGGTTGAACGCCTTTTCTTCGCCGATGGTACTGACCGTGTCGCCTTTGTAGTCGTGGCCCGGATAGACCAGCATGTCGTCAGGCAGCTTAAGCACCTTGTTGAACAGCGAATCATAAGCCAAGCGTGGATCGCCATGCTGGAAGTCGGTCCTTCCTGTGCCGCGAATAAACAAGGTGTCGCCGGTGAACACGCGGTCCGCCATCACGAAACAATAGGAATCGTCGGTGTGACCCGGCGTATAAAGGACGTCCAAGGCGATGCTTCCGATCTCGATCTTATCGCCCTCGTCGACCCGCATGGAAACCACATCGGTGCCGCTTTTCCTGCCCATGACGGTGACACAGCGAGTGTGATCGCGCAGCGCCCCAAGCCCCGATATATGATCGGCGTGGACGTGGGTGTCGACCGCCTTGGCCAGTTTTAGGTCAAGTTCGCCGAGGAGTCGGAGGTAGTGATCGACCTTGTCGATAACGGGATCGATAAGCAGGGCCTCACCTCCCCGGCGGCTGGCCAAGAGATAGGTATAGGTGAACGAAACGCTGTCGAAGAGTTGGCGAAAGATCATCCGTGTCCTCCCGAACGGGGGGTCAAGACGCGGCGACGGATTTTGAGGCCCCGTTGCCCTGTGAAATTGTGGTTGGGGGGTCGCAGTAGAGGTTGTAGAGCGTTCGGATGACGGCACCCGCCTCTTCGCCGGCGAGGGAATAGTATATCGTCTGGGCTGAACGGCGTGTCTTGACCACTGCATCGCGCCGCAGCCGCGCCAGATGCTGGGACAGAGCCGACTGGCTGAGCCCGACGACGGCCTCCAGTTCACCTACGCACTTTTCCCCTTGCACGAGCTGGCACAGAATCATCAGGCGGTGCTGGTTGCTCATGGCCTTGAGCAACTTGCTCGCCACAGCCGTCCTGTCCTGAAGCATCTCCAGTTCCATCCGCATCACTTAAAGTCTCCTCGCTGCCCGGAGGGGCTGGCTCCGTTACGTGTATTCGTGTTTGTGAATATAAATAAAACATGGATTCCCGATACTGTCAAAGGCTACGGTTTCCGAGATACCCCTTGCCACAGCCTGGGTTTCCGGTGATGTTTTTGCCCGAAAGGAAGACGCCATGGCTACTACGACCCTCGACGTGAAGGGACACAATTGTCCACTGCCGGTGCTGCGCGCCAATAAGGTGGTCAAGGGGCTGATGGCCGGCGACGTGCTCCAGGTTCTGGTTACCGACCCCGCGGCGCCGTCCGATTTCGCCGCCTTTTGCGAAACCACGGGCCATGAGCTGATGGATAGCGTCGAGGCCGAAGGCGTCTATACGATTACTATTCGAAAGATCGGCTGAGTCGTGCCGGCGCCAAGTCCTGGCGCTTGAGGCCCAGGTCCCGCAGATCGTCCGGCAGGTCGTGTCCTGCGGCCAGCGCCGCGGCAGAGCGTCCCATGGCCGCCGCCGTCATGATGCCGTAGCCACCTTGCCCGGCCAGCCAGAAGAAGCTGTCTTCGGCGGCGTCCGGCCCCACCGCCGGCACCTTGTCGGGAAAGAAGCTGCGCAGCCCGGCCCACTTGCGCCCGATGGACGCGACCTTGAGCGTCGTCGCCCGCTCGACCCGATCGATGGCGACGGCAACGTCGATGTCTTCGGGCTGCACGTCCGAGGGTGGCATCGGCGTCTCGTCCGCCGGCGAGGCCAGGATGCGTCCGGCGTCGGGTGCGAAATAGAACCTTTCGTCGACGTCGATGACCGCCGGCCAGGATCCACAATCGACCCCGGCCGGGGGATCGAAGACGACCGCGGTACGCCGCTTGGCGACCAGGCCGAGAGGCGCCAGACCGGCCAGCCGCGCCACTTCGTCGGCCCAGGCGCCGGCAGCGTTGATCACGGTCGCGGCGGTGAACTCGCCGACCCGGGTTTGCACCCGCCAGCCACCGCCCGGACGTCGGTCCAGGCCTTGGACCTCGGCGTCGGTGACGACGGTGCCGCCGCGCGCCTTGAAGCCCCTCAGGTACCCTTGAAGGATGGCGTCGACGTCCATGTCCATGGCCTCGGGCTCGAACATCGCCGAGCCGGTGTAGCCGGGAGCGAGGACGGAGACCAGGCCCTCGGCCTCGGCGCCGTCGATCAGACGCAGCCCGGGGGCGAGGCCGCGGCATTCGGCGTAGAGATTCTCAACGGCCGACTCTTGGTCGGTGCGCCCAACAAACAGGATGCCGCGCGGGGTCAACAGGGGATGCTCAGAGAAGCCCGCCGGCGGGGCGTCGAAGAACGGTCGGCTGGCGGCGGATAGGGCACGGATCAACGGGTGACCGTAGCATGACGTGTAAATGGCGGCGGAGCGCCCGGTGGTGTGATAGCCGGGGAAATCCTCGCGCTCCACGACCACCACCTTGGCACCTGGGGCACCCTCGGGGCCGGTCAATTCATAGGCCGCCGACGCACCGGCCATGCCGGCGCCGATGATCAGGAAGTCGCAATCCATAAATAGCCCCTCTTAAGGTTGAACCTCACCGTGCCGTGCCCGTTTGCCTTCCAGCGGCCCTATGACAAAGCCGAGCAGCGGCGGGATGATGGTCAGGGTCAATAGCGCTGAGAGCGCCAGCCCACCAACCACTACCGAGCCGAGCCCGCGATAGAGTTCCGAACCGGCACCCGGGAATATGACCAGGGGCAGCATGCCAAAGATGCTGGTCAGGGTCGACATGAAGATGGGGCGGATACGGTGGCGCGTCGCGGCGACGATGGCGTCTTCGAAGGCCAAACCCTCGTGGCGCAGGTGATAGAGCGTCTGATGGACAAGCAGAATGGCGTTGTTGACCACGATACCGACCAAAATGATAAAGCCCAGAAGCGTCAGCATGTCCAATTGCTGCTGAACGAAGAGGTTGAGTACCGCCAGCCCGCCGACGCCGCCCGCCGTCGCCAGAGGCACTGCGAGAACGATGATCAGGGGATAGACGAAACTTTCGAACAGGACCGCCATCACCAAGTAGACAATGGCGATGGCGATGGCCAGGTCCCACACCATGTGGTTCCAGGTCTGGGTAAGCTTGTCCGCGGTCCCGGACAGGCGCAATTCAATTCCCGGTGGCAGGCCGGCGCCGCTCAGCTTGTCGATAACCTCGAACTGCAAAATATTCATGGCCGCCTCGAGGGGCAGGGCAGGGGCCGGACGCACTTCAAGGGTGACCGTGCGGGCGCGTTCCAGGTGGCGGATCTCGGTCGGTCCAGAGGTCACCAACACGTCGGCCAGGGAACTGACCGGCAAAATGGCGCCGGCGCGGGTAACTACGGGCAAGTTGTTGATGCCTTGGGTTTCGCGGATATTGTGACGCGGCCCCTTCAGGGTCAGGTCGATGCGTTTTCCGCCGACGGTGATTTCGGCGACCCGGAGCCCGTCGTTGAAGGCATCGACGGTTTCGCTGAATTCCCGGGCGGTGACGCCGTTGTCGGCCAGTTTCATGGCATTGGGAATGATCCTTACTTCCGGTGCCCCCAGTTCCAGCCCCGGTTTGGGACGAAACTGATTGCCGTCCTCGGTGGGTAAAAGCGAGCCAATCATGTCGGTCGCCCGCAGGGCCACGTCGAGCACCCGGCCCAGGTCCGGTCCCGATATGTCGAGATCGATGGAGCGGCCGCTGCCGAGGCCGCGCCCGAACAACGACGGCTGGGTGATGAAGCCGAACGTCCCGGGCTCGCGAAAGACGGGCTTCCTGAGTACCGGGATAAGTTCGGCGGCGCGCTGTTCGTCGACACTCATGGCGCCGACAAAGGTGGTGGCGCTGCGGGCAACGAAAAAGAAGCGGTCGATCTTGGGCGGCGCGCCCTTCTTGGACTCTGGGCCGGTTTCGGAGGCCCATAAGGGGCGCACGGATTTCTCAACACTCTCGGCGATCTTGGTGGTGGTATCGAGGTTATAGCCCGGCGGCGGCAACAGGACCCCGATGACCAGGTTGCGGTTGCCCTCGGGCAGGTATTCCAGCTTGGGCAAGAACTGGTACGTCGCAACCGCCGCGGTGCCGCAAACGGCGGTGACCACGGCGGCTGCGAGGAGGCGGTTTCCTACGACGCGCCGAGTGAAGGCAAGCGCGCCTTCGGTGAAGCCGTGAGCCAGGAAGTCGATGACCGGCAGGCGCCGTCCCGCTGTCCCGGCGGGAACCCCTTGCAGGAGTCGGTTGGCAAGGGCTGGAATGAGGGTGATGGCGACGATCAAGGACAAGATCACCGCCACTGAGATAGCCACGGCGATATCGCGGAACAACTGTCCGACCTCAAGCTGCATGACCAAGATAGGAGCGAAGACCATGACCGTGGTCAGCGCCGAGACCAGCACCTGTTGCGATCCTTCGAGGGCGGCCTGCCCGGCGGATCGGCCTTCCTGGCGCAACCGGTAGACGTTCTCCAGCACCACGATGGCGGCATCCACCACCATGCCGACGGCAAAGGCGATGCCGGCCAGGGATATGACGTTGATGGACCGACCGAGGGCCGCCATAACGACAAAGGAGCCGATGACGGAAACAGGGATGGCCAGGGTGACGATCAGGGTCGCCGCACCCGATCTGAGGAAAAGGAGCAAGACGAGGGCCGCCAGGGTTCCGCCGATATAGATGTTCTGTTTGACCAGGTCGATGGCGGATTCAATGTAGTCGGTCTCGTCGTACACTTGCTCCAAGATCAGTCCGGCCGCGGGCAGGACCTGATGGTTTAGCTCGCGCACCGCCTCGTGGATGCCCGCCATCGTTTCGATGACGTTGGCCCCCGCCTCGCCGACCGTGTTCATCACCAGGGTCGGCTGGCCCAGTTGGCGGATGGTGGCCGTGGCTTGCTTGAAACCGAATCTGACGTCCGCAATGTCGCCCACGGTGACGCGGGCAACGCGGCCCGAGCCGGGTTCGCCGACACTGCGCAAGACCACCGCCTTGGCCTGTTCGATGGTGGTGATCTCGCCTTCGGTGCGCACCACATAGCGCCGCTTGCCCTCTTCTACGTCACCGGCGGAGGCCGATGAATTGGCGGTGCGCAACGCCT
This sequence comes from Rhodospirillales bacterium, assembly GCA_030754885.1. Lineage (GTDB taxonomy): Bacteria > Pseudomonadota > Alphaproteobacteria > Rhodospirillales > JASLLZ01 > JASLLZ01. The sequence goes on from JASLZL010000122.1 coordinate 5,769, forward strand.
GTGCCACCGCCGGTACGGTAAGGCCGTAGCGTGCCATACGGGCCGGATCGACAATCACCTCCATCTCGCTTGCCGTGCCGCCAAAAACGTTGACGAGGGAAACCCCCGGTATCCGTTCCAGGCGGTCCTGGACCGTATCCTCGACAAAATCGCGGTAGGTCTGAATGTCGCGCTGGTTGCCAGGCAGGCGACTGAGGGTGAACCAGGCGATGGCGCGATCCTCGCTGCCGGCGGTATCCAAGGTCGGTTCCTTGACCTCGTCCGGGTAGCCCGAAACCCGGTCAAGCCGGTTGGCGACCAGCAGCAAGGCCCGGTTCATGTCCTGGTTGAGGTTGAACTCCAAAGTCACGTTGGACTGGCCGTCACGCGACCGGCTGATAATGCTCTCCAAGCCTTCGAGGCCGCGGAAGACCTCTTCTTGGCGATTGACGATCTCGCGTTCGACTTCGGCCGGGGCGGCGCCTGGCCACGCCGTGCGGACGGAGATCACCGGCTTGCGGATGTCCGGAGTAAGCTGGATGGGAATGGTTTTAAGCGCCACCAGGCCGAACATGACAATCATCAATACCGCCGCCATGATGGCGATGGGCCGTTCGATAGCCAGACGGATGAGATTCATTTAGGACGGCCGACCAGCGCGCACCTTTTGCCCCGGCCGCAGGCGTTCGTTGCCACGCACCACCACCTTCTCGCCGGGTTTGAGACCGTCAATGACCTCGAAGCGGCCGCCCACGGCCTCGCCCAGGCGGACCGGTCGGGGGCGCGCCACGCCATTGACGACGACAAAGACAAGGGCGCCTTCGGAACGGTTGAGCACCGCGTCCTTGTGCACCGTGACCACGGTGCGAGTGGGGCCGGCGGGTATGTGCAAGGTGACGCTCTGATTGGTCGCCAGGTATTTGTGGTCGCCGTTGAAGCGTGGCGTGAAGCGCACTGTCCGTGTCCGCGTCAACGGGTTTTCCTCGGGAACAACGGCGCGCACGACGGCCTCGGCCGAAGAGGTGCCGACAAGCTGAAAGGCGATCGGTGTGCCCGGCGCCAGGCCCGAAATACGTTCGGCCGGCACGGCGGCCTCAATCTCCAGGTGCTCGTCGTCGATCAGTGTGATAACGGACTGTCCGACCCCAACATAGGCGCCGACCTCAATGTGGCGGATAGAGACCACCCCGGCATAGGGTGCCCGGATTTCGGAATCCCTGAGTTCGATATCGGCCATTTTCAAATTGACCCGGGCGCGCAACAGGGCCGCCTGCTTCTCGGCGGTGGCGCTTTTCGCCTTGACCACTTCTTGGCGCTTGTCTTCGAATCGCGCTTGGCTAAAGGCGGCCGAACGGCGCAGGCCCTCAAGGCGCTTCATCTCTTGGGTCACGTAATCGAATTGGGCTTTCGATGTGGCAATGGCGGCTTCGGCCTGGGCAACTTCCGTGGCGCGCAACTCACGGGTCGCTCTGACACGGTCGCGGTCGAGGATGGCGACCACTTCGCCCTTCTTCATCCGGTCGCCGACGGTGACCTTGATCTCGGCCACGGCGCCGCCGGTACGCGCCGCCACCACACCCGATTGGCGCGCCACCAAGCGGCCGATCACGGGCACCGTTTGTTTCAGGGGTTCACTCAGTACCGCATCCACGCCAACCGGGGTGGCACGGGATCCTTGAGCGGCGGCTGGTCCGGCCGCCAATGCAAGCAAAGCCGCCGCGACAATGGCCACGGGGCCAAGGGTGGAAACGAAGTGGCGCATCTTGTGCACGGCAAGAACCTCCGTCATGTGCCGCTCTATGTATGGTGAAGTGGGCGGACGATCAATAGGTTCGGCGATCACAAGACCGATAGGAAAAGACCGGAGCTAACTGGATGAAGCCGAATACGACCCTTGGCAAGGGGCGTGGCTTTCGCCGACAATGCTCCGCCATCACAACGGAAACCGTGTCATGCCGCCGCGCTATTCCCTCAATTCGCTCGATGCCTTCGCGACGAAGCTTTACGTGGGCCTGGGGCTTGAACCCGACGACGCCGCCGTCGCGGCCGGTTGCCTGATCAAGGCCGAGTTGCGCGGTTTCTCGACCCACGGCCTCGGCTGTATTCCGAACTACGCCATTTGTCTGCGCGAGGGCCGCTACAACCCTCGCCCCGAAATCCTCATCGAATCACGGATGCCATGGGCGATTAGCGTCGATGGCGACAACGGCGTCGGCCACGTGACCGCCACCCGCGCCATGGCGGTGGCTCTCAAAGCCGCCCAGACAATCGGCATCGGGGTGGCCAGTGTGCGCCACACCAACCATATCGGCGCCGCCTGCGTCTATCCGCTGATGGCGGCCGAGAAGGGGGCTGCATCGGCATCTCCATGGCTAACGCCGGGGCCAGCGTGGCGCCCTGGGGCAGCGCCGAGAGACTCCTCGGCACCAATCCGCTGGCGGTCGCCGTTCCGGCCGGGCGCCATCCGCCATTCGTCATGGACATGGCGACGAGTACCGTGGCGCGGCGTAAGATTTTCGAGGCGGCGCGCGACGGCCGTCCCATCCCCGGGGACTGGGCACTAGATTCCGAAGGCCGTCCGACCACCGATGCAGCGGCGGCCCGGGACGGTATTTCGCTGCCCTTCGGCGGCGCCAAGGGTTCCGCTATTTCCATGCTCGTCGACATCTTGGGTGGCGTGCTTTCAGGCGCTGAGTTCGGTGGCCGTGTGCTTAGCTCGATGACCAATTTTGAGCGCCCTTGTCACAGCGGCAACTTCCACATGGCTTTCAAGGTGGAAGCCTTCATGTCCAGCGACACCTTTGCCCAGCGCATGGACACCTTGATCGACAAGATCAAGGATTTAGAGCCGGCGGAGGGCTTCGACGAGGTCCGCGTCGCTGGCGAACGGGGTGCCCGTCTGGAAGACGAATACCGCGCCTCGGGCCTGCCGCTCAATCCCAAGGACGTGGATGCCTTGAGCAAGCTCGGCGATGAACTGGGTGTTTCCTTTCCCCAGCCAATGGGCTAATTCGAACTTCCATGACCACGCTTCTTTTCACCCACGACGATTGTATCGAGCACGACGCCGGTTTCTCCCACCCCGAGCGCCCCGACCGATTGCGCGCCGTTGTCGCCGTTCTCGAAGCCGAGGCTTTTGCCGCGCTGCAGCGTCGCCAGGCGCCCAGGGCCGAGCGTGAGCAGATCGAACGCGTCCACGATCCCGCCTACGTGAGCCATATCCTAGGCAGCGTTCCCGCGTCGGGGCATTATTCGTTGGACCCCGACACGGCCCTCTCGCCGGGGTCGGGCGAGGCCGGTTTGCGTGCCGCCGGCGCGTTGTGCGCCGCCGTCGATGCGGTCCTCGGTGGCGAGGCGCGTAACGCCTTCTGCGCCGTCAGGCCGCCCGGTCACCACGCCGAGGCGGCGCGGGCCATGGGGTTTTGTTTGTTCAACAATGTCGCCATCGGCGCCCGCCATGCCCACGCCGCACACGGTCTTGAACGCGTGGCGGTGGTCGATTTCGACGTCCATCACGGCAACGGCACTCAGTCCGCCTTCGAACGCGACGGGGATTTCTTGTTCGCCTCTAGCCACCAATCGCCGTGCTATCCGGGAACCGGTTCGGAGGCGGAAACCGGGGTCGGCAACATCGTCAACGCCGAACTGCCGCCGGGTTCGGGGTCGGAGGCGTTCCGTCACGCCTTTGGCGAGCGCATTCTGCCCGCCCTCGACGGCTTCGCGCCCAAGATGATCCTTATCTCGGCCGGCTTCGATGCCCATGCCAGCGATCCCCTGGCCCAGCTCAACCTGACCGAGGACGATTTCGCCTGGGCAACGCGCGAGATCCTGGCGATCGCCGGCAAGCATTGCGAGGAACGCATCGTCTCGACCCTGGAGGGCGGCTACGACCTCGACGCGCTCGGCGCCAGCGTCGCCGCCCACGTCGCCGTCCTGATGGACGGGTGAAGCTCTATCGAGTGCTTTTCCTTGCCCTGGTCGATCGGCGCGCCTAGGATCGTCGGCCCGAACCAGGGGGACCCCTATGAGCGGCGACAAGATCCCGCCCGACATCGCCAAATTGAACTTCGAGGACGCTCTTTCCCAATTGGAAGAGATCGTCCGCCATCTCGAGGACGGCGAGGGCAAGCTCGACGACGCCATCAAGGCCTATGAACGCGGCGATCTTCTGAAACGTCATTGCGAGGCCAAGCTGCAAGAGGCCCAGGCGCGGGTCGATAAGATTATCCGTGGCCCGGACGGAACCATCGGCGTCGAGCCGGAGGACCCGGACTGAGACCGGGATCGAGTATGACGGAATTTACCGATGTTCTTGGCCGGTCGGCGACAGCCGTCGAGCGGGTCCTCGACGATCTGCTGGCCAAGAACGGCAGGCCCGAAGCGCGACTTATGGACGCCATGCGCTACGCGACCCTGGGCGGCGGCAAGCGTATCCGCCCGTTCATGGTGCTTAGCAGCGCGCGGTTGTTCAATGTTGCCGAGACCTGCGCGCTGAGGGCGGCGGCGGCGGTCGAAATGGTGCATTGCTATTCCCTGGTGCACGACGACCTTCCCGCCATGGACGACGATGCGTTGAGGCGTGGCCAGCCAACCTGCCACATCGCCTTCGACGAGGCGACGGCCATCCTGGCCGGCGACGCGCTTCTTACCCGGGCCTTCGAGGTTCTGGCCGATCCCGCCACCCATTCGGACCCGGCGGTGCGGTGTAATTTGGTCACCGAATTGTCTCGCGCTATTGGCGCCGATGGCATGGTAGGGGGGCAGATGCTCGACCTGGTGGCCGAGCAACAAGCTCTTGAGATGCCGGAAGTGACCCGTCTGCAAAGGATGAAGACCGGCATGCTGATCGCGTTTGCCTGCGAATCGGGGGCTATTTTGGGCAAGGCGGCGGAATCCGTGCGCCATGCCCTTCACGCCTACGCCCATGACCTGGGCCTGGCGTTCCAGATCGCCGACGACTTGTTGGACGTGGAAGGCGACGAGAAGGAGGTCGGTAAGAAGACCGGCAAGGACCACGACGCCGGCAAGGCGACTTTCGTCTCGCTGATCGGGGTCGAAAGGGCACGCGGCCAGGCACGCATGCTTACCGACCAGGCCATACAACACCTTGATTTGTTCGCCGAAAAGGCCGACCCTTTGCGCGACTTGGCACGATTCGTTATAGAGAGGCGAACCTGAGAGCAGGGCAGCGTTTGCCCGCGTCTTCAGGCCGGCGGTGTAAAAAAGGAAACACGATGAGCGAAGACCACGAAACGCCACTGCTGGATACGGTGAACATTCCCGCCGATACCCGGGAATTTTCACCCGAAGAGTTGCGTCAACTGTCCGACGAGTTGCGTGACGAGACGGTTCGCGCGGTTTCCGTAACAGGCGGCCATCTGGGCGCCAGCCTGGGCGTCGTCGAATTGACCGTGGCGCTGCATCACGTGTTCGATACGCCCGACGACCGCCTTATCTGGGACGTCGGGCATCAGGCCTATCCGCACAAAATTCTGACCGGGCGGCGCGACCGTATCCGGACCTTGCGTCAAGGCGGCGGGTTGTCGGGGTTCACCCGGCGTTCGGAAAGCCCCTATGACCCCTTTGGCGCGGCGCATAGCTCAACGTCGATTTCGGCCGGGCTCGGAATGGCCGTGGCGCGCGATCTCGACGGGCGCGCCAATAACGTGATCTGCGTCATCGGTGATGGCGCGATGAGCGCCGGCATGGCTTATGAGGCTATGAACAACGCCGGCGACAAGGCGTCGCGCCTCATCGTCATTCTCAACGACAACGACATGTCCATTGCGCCGCCTGTCGGCGCCATGAGCGCCTATTTGTCGCGCCTCATATCGTCCAAGCCCTACCGGTCGATCCGCCATTACGCCGCCGAGGTGGCGAAAAGGTTCCCGCGCCGCCTGTCGGAAACGGCGAAGCGTGCCGAGGAGTACGCACGTGGGCTGGTCACCGGTGGTACGTTGTTCGAGGAACTGGGCTTCTATTACGTCGGTCCGGTCGATGGTCACAACATCGACCACCTTTTGCCGGTGCTGAAAAACATCCGCGACGACAAAGAAGAAGGCCCAGTACTGCTGCACGTCGTGACCCGCAAGGGCCACGGCTATCCACCGGCTGAGGAATCGGACGACAAGTACCATGGCGTGGCCAAGTTCGACGTGGTGACCGGCAAACAGCACAAGCCCAAGTCCAACGCGCCAAGCTACACCAGCGTCTTCGCCAAGGGACTGATCGCCGAAGCCAGAGAGGACGACCGCATCGTCACCATCACCGGCGCCATGCCCGAAGGCACCGGGGTCGACAAATTTGCCGAGGTCTTCCCGGAGCGTTGTTTCGACGTCGGCATTGCCGAACAGCATGCCGTGACCTTCGCCGCCGGCCTCGCCACCGAGGGCTTTAAGCCCTTCGTTGCCATCTATTCGACCTTTTTGCAACGGGCCTACGACCAAGTCGTCCACGACGTCGCCGTCCAGCGGCTGCCAGTCCGTTTTGCCATGGATCGCGCCGGTTTGGTGGGCGCCGACGGCGCCACCCACGCCGGTTCCTTCGACACCACGTATCTGTCCTGCCTGCCCGGTTTCGTCGTCATGGCGGCGGCCGACGAGGTGGAGCTTATGCACATGGTGGCGACGGCGGCTGCCATCGACGACCGGCCATCGTCCTTCCGATATCCGCGCGGCGAGGGGGTTGGGTTGGACCTGCCGGACAAGGGCACGGTGTTGGAGATCGGCAAGGGCCGGATCGTGCGTGAGGGATCGGCGGTGGCCATCTTGTCGTTCGGCGACCGTTTGGCAGAGGCCTCGACGGCGGCTGACGAACTGGCGTCGCGCGGCCTGTCGACCACCGTCGCCGATGCCCGCTTCGCCAAACCCTTGGACGAAGACCTGATCCGCCGCCTGGCCAACGAACACGAGGTGCTGATCACCATTGAGGCGGGAGCCATCGGCGGCTTTGCCAGCCAGGTACTTCATTTCCTGGCGACCGAAGGGCTGTTGGACGCCGGCCTCAAGGTACGCCCGATGGTCCTGCCCGACACCTTCACCGATCACGACGCGCCGGCCGCTCAGTACAAGACCGTGCATTTAACGTCGACCGACATCGTGGCGACAGCGCTAACCGCCCTCGGCCGACCGGAGAAAGCTGAAACGCCCAAGCGGGCGTGAGGGCCGGCGCGAAGGTTAGACGGTCGGCGCCGGCTTCAAGGTCCCGGTTTCAATCTGTGTCAGAGGCGTTCGCGGCATGGCACGGTTCCCCGAAAAATCCACCAAACAGCGCCTAGACCAGCTTCTTGTTGAGCGCGGTTTGGCGGAAAGCCGGACGCGGGCCCAGGCGTTGGTGCTTGCCGGCAAGGTTTTCAGTGACGATAGGCGCCTCGACAAGCCGGGGCTCAGCCTGGCCGCCGACGCGCCGCTGACGCTCAAAGGTTCCGATCACCCGTGGGTTTCGCGAGGCGGCGTCAAACTGGCCCACGCTTTGGAACATTTTGCCATCGATCCTGCCGGGCGCATCTGTCTCGACGTCGGGGCCTCGACCGGCGGGTTTACCGATGTCCTTCTGTCGCGCGGCGCGGCGCGGGTCTACGCGGTCGATGTGGGCCGTGGTCAGTTAGACTGGAAACTGCGCAATGACGACCGAGTCGTGGTGCTGGAACGCACCAACGCACGCCGCCTGGTCCGTGGCCATGTGCCAGAGGAGGTCGATATCTTGGTCTGTGACGCAAGCTTTATCGGCCTTTCCACCATCCTGCCGGCGCCGATGGCCCTTGCGGCGCCGGGCGCCTTCCTCGTTGCCCTTATCAAACCCCAATTCGAGGTTGGCAAGGGGCGCGTTGGCAAGGGTGGCGTGGTGCGCGACCCGGCCCTCCACCGCGAGGTATGCGCAGGTATCGAGGCGTGGCTCGCGGCACAATCTGGTTGGCTCGTTCTTGGCCTCACCGAAAGCCCGTTAACCGGCCCCAGTGGCAACAAGGAATTCCTCATTGCCGCCCGGTGCGCGGATTAGCCGAAGGCGGTGTCCATGGCGGCCTTGAGGCGGACGCGAACGGCGTCCGGATCGGCCAGCACCTCGGCCAGCGGCCTGCCGCCGGGTTTTGGAAGACCAGGGATGGTGTGTTCAAAAATCCAGCGGCGTTTATCCTTGCGCACTGACTTGGGCAGTGCCGCCAGGCGGCGGTTGAGGGTGCGCATGGTCTTGTCGTCGAACACCGCTTCCCAGGCTTCGCGTTCGGGTCCGAAATCAAAATCGGTGTGTACGTTGTCTTTGACCCGGGCTCGGCGCAGGGCCGAGGTCGCTCGGGCGTCAACACCGCTGTCGGTGATCGCCACGCCATAGTCGCGCTTGGCGCCGGCGCGGCTGACGAAGCCCAGCTCGACGTCGGTACGCACCTTTTCGGGATCGCGCAGATAAGGGTCGCCGTAGCCGCTGGCGCCGGGCGTTAAAAAGGTAATGGTGTCGCCGGCGTTGACCGCCAGGGCGTCGAGCTTGCCGACTTCCACCTCGTCCGGGCGCCCGGCATTGAAGATGGCGCGGAAGGGTTGGGCCGGCCGGGCCCCGTAAACGCCGAATGCCGGGAAGCGCAGACGGTCCATGCCGCGGGCCAAGATGGTGCCGCCGTCGCGCAGGAACTCCACGGTGAGCCGTTGACCGACGCCGCCCCGCCAGGTGCCGGGCCCGGCCGAATCGGGGCGCACGTCCCAGTGGCGGATGATGACGCCGGCCTCGACCTCGACGCTTTCGATCGGGTGGTTGCTCATGTTCGTGTTGGTGACGTCGCGGACATCCACCCCGTCCTGCCCCTTGGTGGCACCCATGCCGCCGCGCAGGGGCTCGATCACTTTGACGTCGCGCGTATTGCCCTGGTCGTTGTACTCGGCCAGGGCGAAGGGCGCTGAGGCGCCGCATGACGGCGCGCACATCTTGTCGGGCACCGCCTTCAACAGCGCGCCCACCATGGCATCGTTGATACGCCGCGCCGTCGCCTGGCGTATGCCGACGGGGTCCGGGAACTCGGCGTTCATGATGGTCCCCGGTGGATTGATCACCGAAATGTGGCGATACATGCCGGCGTTCTGGGCGATGGTCGGGTCGTGGGTGAGCAAGAAGTTGGTGAAGCGCATTGTGAACCAATAATTGCGGCGCCCGAACGTCGGCACGTTGTAGGCTCCGCCGACTTGGGGATCGGTGTCGGAGACGTCGAGCAGGACCCGGCCGTCCTTGACCACCATGCGGACGCGAACACGGACGGGGATGGGGCTGACCGCGTCGTCGTCCATGTAGTCCCTAAATTCGTATTCGCCGTCGGGGATGATCCGAAGCACGTCGCGGGCCTTGTTGGCTGAGTAATCCAAGAGCGCGCCTTGGGCGGCGACGAAGGTGTCGACCCCGTGACGTTCTATGATATCAGCGACCCGCAGGTCGCCGATGGAGAGCGACCCCAGCATGGCGTGCACGTCGCCCATGTTGATGTCGGGGATGCGGCTGTTGGCGGTGAAGACGGTTACGAAGTCCTGGTTCAAGATGCCGCGTTTGACGATCTTCATAGGCGGAATGATGAGGCCTTCTTGGAATAGCTCGCTATTGGTCGGCGAGATGGAACTCGGCACGCGTCCGCCAATGTCGGTAAAGTGGGCGAAACACCACCCCCACGCGACGATGCGGCCCTGATGGAAATAGGGTTTGAGCATCTGAATGTCGGGAAGATGGGTCGCGAACCCTTCCGAGAGGTAGGGGTCGTTGGTGACGATGACGTCGCCGGGTTCCAAATTCGGCACGGCATTAATTGTTGCGCTCGAGTCGCTGTCGATGACGAATTGGGTCGAGGCCGACGACGGATAGCCGAAGATAAGCCCGTTCTGGCCAACCAGGCCAACCCCGAAATCGGCTGCTTCCTTGACGAACATGGAGCGTGACGTCCGTTGCAGAGCCGATTTCATTTCCTCGGCGGCGGCTGCGACCTTGTTGTTGAGAATCTCCAATACGATGGGATCGAATTTCATGGCGACCTTCCTTGGCCTTTGGCTGGACCCTTGAGTTCGACGGTATTGCCGTCGGGATCGCGGATGTAGACCGACGGTCCGGTTCCTTCGGCTCCATAGCGCTCGACTGTTTCTCCGATCTCGACGCCGTGCGCCTCCAAGTGAACTCTAAGGGCGGCCTCGTCGAAGGGTTCGATGCGAAGCGCGAAATGGTCCATGTTGCGGGCCCCCTCGGCCAAGGGATCGTCGGCGTCCCTGAGGGCCTCGATCAGATCGATCAGCGACCGTCCGGCGCGCAATTGCACCAGGCCGATTCGCTCGACGCGGCGCTCCTCAGCACAGTCAAGGACGTCGCAATAGAAGCGCAGCGCGCGTTCCATGTCGGCAACGCGCAGCACGACGTGGTCGATGCCGAGGATGCGAACCGGCATCGGTCTAACGGTCCTTGGCGTAGAAGTTCTTGATGCCGCCGTCCAGTTCAGCCTCGTCGGGCAGCGGCACCTTGACGATGTGATCGGGTTGCGGCATGGCGGACTCCGTTAGTGTTCCGGTGTTGCCGGTGGCATCAATCTCCGCACTGAGCCTTGTGGCGCAGCAGGTGGTCGGCGAGGACGATGGCCAGCATGGCCTCGCCGACCGGCACGGCGCGGATGCCGACGCAGGGGTCGTGGCGGCCCAAGGTTGCGACTTCCACGTCCTCGCCCTGGGCGTTGACCGTGGGCTGGGCAACGGAGACCGAGCTGGTCGGTTTGATGGCGAAACGGGCGACGATGTCCTGGCCGGTGGAGATGCCGCCCAAGATGCCGCCCGCATTGTTGCCGAGGAACGTCACTTGGCCGTCCTTCATGCGCATGGCGTCCGAGTTCTCGGGTCCGCTTAATTCGGCGGCGGAGAAGCCGGCGCCGATCTCGACGCCTTTGACTGCCGGAATACCCATTAGCGCTTTGGCGACGTCAGCGTCGAGCTTGTTATAGACCGGCGCGCCAAGACCGGCCGGCACGCCCGACGCCACCACCTCGACGACGGCGCCCGTGGAAACGCCGGCCTTGCGCACGCCGTCGAGGTAACTTTCCCACTCGGCGGCGACGGTTGCGTCGGGGCACCAGAAAGGGTTGTTGGCGGTCTCTGCCCAATCCCAGCGCTGGCGGTCGATGGCGTGGGGCCCCATCTGGACCAGGGCGCCCCGGACCAAGATGTCGGCCCCCAAGACCTTGCGCGCGATGACGCCGGCGGCGACGCGCATGGCGGTCTCGCGGGCGCTGGAACGTCCGCCGCCGCGCCAATCACGGATGCCGTATTTTTGCATGTAGGTGAAATCGGCGTGGCCGGGCCGGAAGACGTCCTTGATGGCGTCGTAGTCCTTTGATCGGGAATCTTGGTTGACGATCAGAAGGCCGATCGGCGCCCCCGTGGTTTGACCCTCGAAGACCCCCGACAGGATTTCGACCCGGTCGGCTTCCTGGCGCTGGCTGGTGTGGCGAGACTGGCCGGGCCGGCGTTTGTCCAGATAGACCTGGATGTCGTCGGCCGACAGTTCCAGGCGTGGCGGCACGCCATCGACGACACAGCCAATGGCCGGGCCGTGGCTCTCGCCGAAGGTGGTGTAGCGGAACAAATGGCCGAAGCTGTTGGCGGACATGGCCGTCCTTTCTGGACCTAAACCACCGAGATGTCGGGCGCGTCCACGGCCTTCATGCCGACGATGTTGTAGCCGCAATCGACGTGGTGGGTCTCTCCCGTGACACCGGCCGAGAGATCGCTTAAGAGATAGAGCCCGGCGCCGCCGACATCGTCCATGGTGACGTTGCGCCGCAAGGGCGAGTTGTACTGGTTCCATTTCAGGATATAGCGAAAGTCGCCGATGCCCGAGGCGGCGAGGGTCTTCATCGGCCCCGCCGAAAGGGCGTTGACGCGAATCTTGTCGCGGCCCAGGTCCTCGGCCAGATAGCGCACACTGGTTTCCAGCGCCGCCTTGGCCACCCCCATAACGTTGTAATGGGGCATCACGCGTTCGGCGCCGAAGTAGGTCAGCGTCAAGGCACTGCCACCACCATTCATCAGGGGCGCCGCCCGCCGGCACAGCGCGGTGAACGAATAGCACGAGATGTTCATGGTCTTGGAGAAGTTCTCAAGCGTTGTATCGACGTATTGCCCCTTGAGCCCCTCCTTGTCCGAATAGGCGACGGCGTGAACCAGAAAATCCAGATTGCCCCAGCGTTCGGCAATGGTCTCGAAGACGGCGTCCATGGAGGCTTCGTCGGTAACGTCGCAGGGCAGGACGATCTCCGAGCCCAGCTGCTCGGCCAGGGGCGCGACCCGCTTCTTCAGCACGTCGCCCTGGTAGGTGAAGGCCAGCGCGGCGCCATGCGCGTGGGCCGCCTTGGCGATCCCCCAGGCGATGGAGCGTTCGTTGGCGACGCCCATGACGAGGCCTTTCTTGCCTGCCATCAGCGATGCGGTGTCCGTCATGCAGCCCCCTTCGACGATAGAATGTCGTGCTCCGCTCAAGCGGAGTCGCGGCATCCTACACGAAAGCCCGCCGGCGCAAAAGCCAAGCGGCGCGAGGCGGTGGGCGGATCGTTTGTATTGCCCGCTACTGGTTCATCTGAGCCGGATTGCAACGCGGCAACCCCACAACGACGCCCGACATATTTTGAATGTTGGTTTGTATGTGGGGCAAACCAATGCTCGGCAATCTCTCACAAGTAGCCAACTGCGTGTAATATTCCGATATTGATTTTCGAAAGACCCTCTGATATGGGTGCCAAGATATCGCCTATCACCGCGAACGAAATTGCCGCGATTAACAAGATGCTGATAATCGAAAACGCAAGAATGGTCGTTAAAGAAAGTGCAGACAAAACCCTATCAATATTTGCTGGTGATACTATTAGATTTATTAACCAGTCCTTAGATGCGTGCCTAAAGATCACTGCCATTGTACCAAGGATAACTATAAAGAAATGAATAAATGTTGCTGTAAGGGTAGAAAGCAACATTAGGGTCAAGACTCATTCAAATCCAGTAACAGATGAGTGCTGCGAGGCATAGGGCCGCCATGAAGTTGACGGCGTTCTTATCGTAGCGCGTGGCGATGCGTCGGAAGTCCTTGAGGCGTCCGAACATGCGCTCGATGACGTTGCGATGG
>JASLZL010000123.1 GCA_030754885.1 Rhodospirillales bacterium
GCCGGCTTTAGTACATCACCTCGACCAGGTAGAGCCCCGCCGCCGGTGCCGTTTGACCGCCGGCGGCGCGGTCGCGGGCGGCCAGGGCCTTTTTCATATCGTCGGGCGTCCATTTACCCTCGCCGACCCATTTCAGGCTGCCCGTTATATTGCGCACCTGATGGTGGAGGAAAGAGCGCGCCCGGGCGTCGATGACGATGTCGTCGTCCAGGCGCCGGACGGTGAGCTCGTCGAGGGTCCTGACCGGCGACTCGGCCTGGCACCGGGTGGCGCGGAACGAGGTAAAGTCGTGCTTTCCTATCAGGTGGCGCGCCGCTTCCTTCATGGCCTCGGCATCAAGGGGCACGGGTACGCGCCAGGCGCGGTCGCGCTCCAACGCCAATGGGGCACGGCGGTTGGAAATTCGGTAGCGGTAGACCCGCTTCGTGGCCGAAAAGCGGGCGTGGAAGGTGTCGTCCACGGCCTCAGCGGCGAGCACCGCCACCGGCGCCGGCTTGACGTGGAAGTTCAGCGCGCCGCGCACTTTCTCGGCCGCCCACGGACCCGACAAATCGAAATGCGCCACCTGGCCCAAGGCATGGACACCGGAATCGGTGCGCCCGGCGGAGAGAACAGGGACCGTCTCGCCCGAAAATTCGGCGATGGCCTCTTCGAGTGCCTGTTGGACGGAAAAGCCGTTGGTCTGGCGCTGCCAACCGACAAAACCGCCGCCGTCGTATTCCAAGGTGATCTTAAAACGGGGCATGGCGCTCGCTTCAAAGGGACGCCGGCGGGGGAAAGAATCAGATCCTCCTATCGCGGCTGAATTCGGTGCATTATAGGGAAAGTGAGCGCCACGCAAAGGATCGCAATGCCGCCCAAAGCACCGACAAGAATAACCCGCTTCGTCCGCCACGGACACACGCGCGAGGACCCTTATGCCTGGCTGAAGGACCCCGACTGGCAACAGGTCATGCGGCGCCCGGAGATCCTCAACCCTGAAATCCGCTCCTATCTGGAGGCCGAGAACGCGTACACCGATGCCACGCTGGCGCCCCTCGCGGCGCTGCGCAATATTTTGTTCGAAGAACTCAAGGGGCGCATCGAAGAAGAAGACGAGACAGTCCCCGCCCCTGACGGCGAATGGGCTTATTTCCGCCGTTTCGTCGCCGGCGGTCAGCACCCTCACTTCTGCCGCCGCCGGACGGCACGCCCGACCGCCGAGGAGGTCATCTTGGACGGCGACACCGAAGCCAGCGACGATGCCTTTTTCCGCATCCGCCAATGCCGGCACGGTCCCGACCACCGCTTTCTCGCCTATGCCGTTGACCGCCGGGGTTCGGAACGCCACGTCATTCAATTCCGTGATCTGGACTCCGGCGCGACTCTGGACGACCGCCTTGACGACGCCCACGGCGACATGGCCTGGGCCAATGACGGGCCCACGCTTTATTACACCGTGCTCGACGAGAACCACCGCCCGGCGCGGATCCGCCGCCACCGTCTAGGCGATGACCCGGCCTCCGATGCCGTGGTCTACGAAGAGCCCGACGCCAGCTTTTATCTGAGCTTGGAAAAAACCGCGAGCGGCCGCTTTATCATCATTACCGGCAACGACCACGCCACGTCCGAGGTGCGCGTCCTCGACGCCGACGACGCCACCCAGCCACCGCGTCTTATGGCGGCGCGCGACGACGGCGTCAAGTACAGCATCGCCCACCACGAAGACCGCTTTCTCATCCTTACCAACGCCGACGGCGCCGAGGACTTCAAGATTGTCGAGGCACCGGTCACAACGCCCGGACGCGACGACTGGCGCGACCTGGTGGCGCACCGCGGCGACATCCTGATCCGCCGCATCCTCGTCTTTCGCCAATACCTGGTCCGCCTGGAACGCGCCGACGGCCTGCCCCGCATTGTCGTCAGGCACATCGCCGACGGTGCCGAACACGACATTACCTTCGAAGAGGAGGCCTTCGAGCTCGGCCTGGTATCGGGGTTCGAATTCGACACGCCGAAGTTGCGCTTCACCTATTCATCGCCAACGACGCCCGAGAGGGTTTTTGACTACGACATGGCCCGGCGCACCCGTGAGCTTCTCAAGGAACAACAAATCCCGAGCGGCCACGATCCAAAGGACTACACCGTTCGCCGCCTTTTCGCCGCCGGCCACGAAGGCGAACCCATTCCCGTCACTCTTGTGCAACGCCGTGATCATGCGGCGGGCCCGTCGTCACCGGTGCTGCTTTACGGTTATGGGGCTTACGGCTTCTCCACGCCGGCCGGTTTCGCCGCCAACCGCTTCAGCCTTATCGACCGGGGTTTCACCTATGCCATCGCCCATGTGCGGGGCGGCACAGAGATGGGCTATCGGTGGTACCGCACCGGCAAGCTCATGGACAAGCCGAACACCTTTCGCGACTTCATCTCGGTGGCCGAACACCTAATCGACCAGGGGCTGACGTCGGCCGGCGCCATCGTCGCCCATGGCGGCAGCGCCGGCGGCTTGTTGATGGGCGCGGTGGCCAACATGCGGCCCGAGCTGTTCGGCGCCGTAATCGCCGAGGTCCCCTTCGTCGACGTGCTGACCACCATGAGCGACACCTCGCTTCCCCTGACGCCGCCGGAATGGACGGAATGGGGCAACCCGATCGAGGACGAGGAAGCCTACCGCACCATCCTGTCCTATTCGCCCTACGACAACGTGGTCCGCCAGGCCTATCCGCCGATCCTGGCAGTGGCCGGGCTGACCGACCCCCGCGTTACTTATTGGGAGCCGGCCAAGTGGGTGGCCAAGTTGCGGGCCCTCAAGACCGACGATCACACACTATTGCTTAAGACCCACATGAAGGCCGGCCACGCCGGCGCTGCCGGGCGCTTCGACAAGCTCAATGAAGTCGCCCTGGCCCAAGCCTTCGCCCTGATGGCAATGGGGCGCGCGGAACGTTAGGTGAGTCGGGTTCCGGCTTCCATCGGATAGCCGCGCAGGAACGCTATGGCGCTGACGGCTGATTTGCCCGGCCGCTGCACCTTGGTCAGCCTGAAGGCACCGGTACCGCAGGCAACGGTGAGGCGGTCATCGAGGAGAGTACCGGGCGCGGTACCGGGCGCGGTACCGGGCGCAACATTCGTCACTTCGCCTTCCCGTACCTTGATGCGCTGGCCCGCGTGTTCGAACCACGCGCCAGGCACGGGAGAGAGGGCGCGCACTTGGCGTTCCAACTCCGTCGCCCCACGCCGCCAGTCGAGGCGTCCGTCTTTGGGCTTAAGCTTGGCGGCATAGGTTATGGCATCGACCGGCTGGGGCGTCGGTGTCAGGTGCCCGGCCGCGTATCCTTCCAGGGCCTTGACCATGAGGCGAGCGCCAAGCACCGACAATTCGTCGTGCAACTCAGCAGCCGTGGCGCGGGGGCCGATCGGGATCGTCTGGGCGAGCAAGATCGGTCCTGCGTCGACCTCTTCGACCACCTGCATGATGGTAACGCCGGTCTCGCTGTCGCCAGCCAGTATGGCGCGCTGAATGGGTGCCGCGCCGCGCCAACGCGGTAGCAGCGAGGCATGAACATTGACGCAGCCGAGCCTGGGCGCATCAAGGACGGCGTTGGGCAGGATAAGGCCATAGGCGGCAATCACGGCGGCGTCAGCGTCCAAGGCGGCGAAGGCGGCTTGTTCGCCCGCGCCCTTCAGGCTCACAGGTGTCCGCACATCCAAGCCCCGCGCCTCGGCACGCGCCTGCACCGGCGACGGCCTGAGCCGCTGGCCGCGCCCGGAGCGCCGGGGCGGCTGGCAATAGACAGCAACGACGTGGTGGCCGGCGTCTACAAGGGCATCCAAGGTCGGCACCGCAAAGTCGGGCGTTCCCATGAAAATCAGGCGCAACGGAACCATCTCTACGGCTTTTTTTGTATGCTCGGCACCAGCCCGCTCCCCCACCCGGCCACCCCGAGCGTACAATTACATTGGGTGGCCGGGTGGGGGAGCGGGCTGGTGCCGTAACTTATCAACATTAAAACCCCCTAATCAGCCGCTTCGTCGGCCGCTCGCTTCATCTTGGTCAGTTTGCGCAAGATGATGTTGCGCTTCAGCGCTGAGATGTGATCGACGAAGAGGACACCGTCCAGATGGTCCATCTCGTGCTGGATGCAGGTCGCCAGCAAGCCTTCCGCCGCCAGTTCGCGGACCTTTCCTTGACGATCCAGATAGCGCACCTGGATCGCCGCCGCTCGGCGCACCTCGGCATAATATTCGGGTAGCGACAGGCAGCCCTCTTCGTTGACGATGACCTCGTCCGAGGCCGAAATGATCTCGGGATTGACCAGGGCCAGGGGATTGGGCTCTTCGTCCTCGCCGTGGACGTCGATGACGATAACGCGCCGCGTGACGCCGACCTGGGGAGCGGCCAGGCCTATGCCCTTGGCGGGGCCCATGCTGTCGAAGAGATCGTCTATGAGCCGGCGCACCTCGGCATCGATACGCTCGACCGCCTGGCAGCGCACCTTGAGGCGCGGGTCCGGGGCGATGATGACGGGCAAAACGGCCACGTGGGTTTTCCTTGTTCGTTTCTTGGGGTCCAGATATTGCGTCCCGGCGCCGCCGTCAAGACAGGGCACCGACAAGATTGGCCAGGCGGGCATGGCTGGTTTATGGTCTTGGTGCCGTCAGCAACGGACCCGAACCATGGAGACGACGACGCTTATTGCCCTCATTGCCGCGGTGGCGGTGGTCGCCGTCGTCTTCTTCTTGCTCCGCGGCGAGCGCAGCCGCACCGGTACCACCGCCGCTGACATGGCGCGCCTCGCCGAGACCGCCGAAAAGTTGAGCACCGCCCAATCTGAACTGGCGGGCCGAATGCAACAGGCCCAGACAGGCATGGACCAGCGCCTCGACACACTCACCAAACGTCTCGGCGAAGGCCTGAATGAGCAGACGGAGAAGACCGGCGAGACCCTGAAGGGTATTCACGAACGCCTGGCCGTCATCGACGCGGCGCAGAAGAACATCACCAACCTTTCCGAGCAGGTGAGGGGCCTGCAAGACATCCTGTCCAACAAGCAGGCACGCGGCGCCTTCGGCGAAGTTCGGCTGCAAGACCTGGTCCAGGATTGTCTTCCGGCGACGGCGTTCGATCTCCAGGTCACGCTGAGCAACGGCAAGATAGCGGACTGCCTGCTCAAGCTGCCCAACCCGCCGGGCCCCATTGCGGTCGATGCCAAGTTTCCGTTGGAAGCCTATCTGGCCCTCCAAAAAGAAATGGACGAAGGGGCGCAAAGGCGCGCCGCCACCGCCTTTCGGTCCGATGTGCTCAAACATGTGAAGGACATCGCGGCAAAGTACGTAATCCAGGGAGAGACGGCCGAATGGGCGTTGTTGTTCCTGCCTTCGGAGGCAATCTACGCCGAGCTTCAGGTCAATTTTCGCGCCGTCGTCGATGAGGCCCACCGGCTGCGCGTCGCCATCGTCTCGCCCAATACCATGTGGGGGGTCTTGAATACGATCCGCGCCCTGCTGCGCGATGTGCGTCTGCGCGAGCAAGCCCACCTGATTCAAGGGGAAGTCCACAAGATCCTCGAAGACGTTGATCGGCTGAACCAGCGGGTAACCAGCCTGCAAACGCATTTCGACCTTGCCGGCAAGGATGTACAGAAAATTCGTATCTCGTCGGAGAAGATCGTCAGTCGCGGTGAGCGCATCGAAGAAATGGAACTCGACGACGAACAGCCGGTTGAGGAACTGGCGCCGCCCGACCAGACATAGAACGCCGGGCCCGGCCGTCCCTCACACCGGACGCCGCGCCTTCAGCGCCGCGCTGAGCGTGCCGTCGTCCAGGTAGTCGAGCTCTCCGCCCACCGGCACTCCGTGGGCCAGGCCCGAGACGATGACCGAGCAATCGGCCAGGCGGTCGGTGATGTAGTGCGCCGTGGTCTGGCCGTCGACGGTGGCGCTGGTGGCCAAGATGACCTCACGTACCTCGGATGCCCGGGCGCGGGCGACGAGACCTTGGATATTCAGGTCCTCGGGTCCGATCCCGTCGAGGGCCGAAAGCGTGCCGCCAAGCACGTGATAGCGGCCCCGGAACACGGCCGTGCGCTCAAGAGCCCACAGGTCCGCCACGTCCTCGACGACGCAGATCAGCGCCTCGTTGCGGCGCGCATCGGTGCAGATGGCGCAGGGGTCGCGGGTATCAAGATTGCCGCAGGTCGAACAGGCGCGGATGTTGCGCGCCGCGTCTTCCAAGGCGCCGGTCAGGGGTACGAGCAAGGATTCGCGGCGCTTGATCAAATGGAGTGCCGCGCGCCTGGCCGAACGCGGCCCCAGCCCGGGCAGCTTGGCGAGCAACTGGATCAGTTGGTCGATGTCGGACATGGCACCTTCCGGGTGTTTTGGGCCTCAGAAGGGCAACGACATGCCCGGCGGCAGTCTGAGACCGCCGGTGATCTCAGCCATTTTTTCCGCCCTGTGGGCCTCCACCTTGGCCTTGGCATCGTTGAAGGCGGCGACGATCAGATCTTCCAGGACTTCGGCGTCGTCGGGTGCGACCAAGCTTGGATCGATCTTGACCCGGCGCGCCTCACCCGTGCCGTTAAGGGTTGCCTGCACCATGCCGCCGGCCGCCGAACCGGTGACCTCGAAATTGGCCAGGCTTTCCTGCATCTCGGTCATCTTGGATTGGAATTCCTGCGCCTGCTTCATCATCTGGCCAAGGTTTGTCATGTTTTCTCCTCCTCGCCGGGCTCACCGCCCGCCAATCCCGCACTCGAATCGAGTTTGTTCACTGCTCCGATGGTGGCGCCGGGAAAGGTCTCCATCACCGCCTTGACCAACGGATGGGACGCGACCTCGGCCTTGGCGGCGGCGGCGTCGCCGTCGGCCTGTTGACGGAGCGTCGGCTGTCCAGCCTGGCTCACCACCGTGACCACCCAGCGCCGCGCCGTGTTGTCGTTCAGAAACTGAGATAGCCGGTGGGCCAGATCAGAGGGCGCGTGGTCGCCAGGGTGAAATTCGATACGGCCAGGCGCGAAGTCGACCAGATGAACGTTGTTGTAAAGATTGGCGCACAGCAGACCCTCGCGCTTGTCCTCGGCCAGGGCCACGACCTCGGCGAAAGATTTGGGATCGGACTTGGCGTCTTCGACTTGCGCCGGAGACGCGGTGGGCTCAACTTGTACCGGAGGCGCGGCGGGCTCAACGGCGGCGTGGGCGACGGGAGCGGTGGCTCCACTTGGCGGGGTAGCGTCAGGCGAATGCGGTGCGGCAGGTGTTGTGGCGGGTGCTGTTTTGAGCGCCGTTTGCTGCGGCCCTCCACCCGCCTGCGATGCCGACCGCACGGCCTCGGCCGGCGTCGGCAGGTCGGCTGCATAGGCGAGACGGACCAAGACCATCTCGGCCGCCTGCAAGGGCATCGGGGCTATACGCACCTCGCCAAGGCCCTTGAGCAACATCTGCCAGGCGCGCGCCAGAACAGCCATCGACAGGCGGTCCGCCATGTTGCCGCCGCGCACCCGCTCGGCCTCGGGCACGCCGGGGCCCTGGGCAACCTCGGGCACCACCTTGACGCGGGTCAGCCAGTGGATGAGGTCAAGCATATCTTCTATCACCACCGCCGGTTCGGCGCCGGCGCCGTACTGCTCCGCCATCAAGCCGAGAGCGGCTCCGATGTCGCCTTCCATCACCCGGTCCAAGAGATCAAAGGTGACCCCCCGGTCGGCCAGGCCCAGCATGCGGCGCACCTCATCCTCGCCCACCGTACCGTCCCCTTGGGCGATGGCCTGGTCGAGCAGCGACAAGCCATCGCGCACCGAGCCGTCGGCGGCGCGGGCAATGAGATGAAGCGCCGGCGCCGAGACCGAGACCCCTTCGGCCTCTACGATGGTGGCGAAATGGGCGCTCAACTCTTCTTCATCGACGCGCCTGAGGTCAAAGCGCTGGCAGCGCGACAGCACCGTCACCGGCACCTTGCGCACCTCGGTGGTGGCGAAGATGAAGGTCACGTTCCGGGGCGGCTCCTCAAGGGTCTTGAGAAGCGCGTTGAACGAATGGGTCGACAGCATGTGCACTTCGTCGATGATATAGACCTTGAAACGGGCCGAGGCGGGCCGGTAGCGCACGCCGTCAAGGAGTTCCCGCATTTCGTCGACCTTGGAGCGGCTGGCGGCGTCAATCTCAAGGACATCCACGTGGCGGTCTTCGGCGATGGCGCGGCAGGGCTCGCATTGGCCGCACGGATCAATGGTGGAGCCACCGTCGCCGCTTGGGCCGACGCAGTTGAGCGCCCGGGCGATGATGCGTGCCGTCGTTGTCTTGCCGACGCCGCGAACGCCGGTCAGAATGAAAGCGTGGGCCAGCCGTCCCGAGGCGAAGGCGTTGGTAAGGGTGCGGACCATGGCCTCCTGGCCGATCAACTGGTCGAAGGAGGCGGGCCGGTATTTGCGGGCGAGGACGCGGTAGGGAGCGTGATCGGCGGTGGTCTCGGGGGTGTCTAGGTCGGTCATCGGGTGCCCGGGGCCATGGCGGTAACGGCGACAAGAGACAGTTCGGGCCGGCAAGGTGGGAGACTGGAACGGCGACCCGAACCGGAACTCGTTACGGCTGCTTCCTTCCGGATCTGACCGGGTTGGCGAGCGGCCCGTCCGCCGCCAGCCTCCCACCAACCACTATAACAGGCGTTCATGCGCCGTGGAAGTCCGCCACGAAGCGGTCACTTGATCGCGCGGGTGCCGTTGATCGAGATGACGCCGCTGCCGTAACCGGCAATGGCTTTGGCATAGAGGAAGGGGTTGTCCTCGAACTCGTAACGGCCGTCGCGTACCGCGACGAAACGCGCCTCCGCGGTTTCCATGGCCGGTACGACGATGGCCGAGATGCACGGCGCTTCGGATTCAAACTCGCCCATGGTGACCTTGGCAAGCGCGATGGCGCCGAAGAATTCGTTGGCCCGGAAGACGCGGTTACGATCGTCGCCATTGGCGATGCGCAGTACATAGGGGCTGTCCTGATGCAGCCGGATGATGGTCGGCGTGTAAGCGCCCTGGCGAATCCTGAGGTCGACGGTTTCCGCCTCCAGCCAGTCCGACCTTGGCCACCCGCCCGGCGCCGTCGGCAATGCATTTGGCGCCGAACTCGGTGTAGACGCCGTTGCTCACCGCGCAGGCCACCAGCACCAGGGCCGCGGCCGGATACAAGAACCAGCGAAATGCGTTCATCATCCCCCCTCTCCGGCCACGCGGCGCAGGTGGTCGCGCGGGTCCGGTAAAACCCATGAAAAGGTACCAAGGGCGCCCGAAAATACCAAGCGAATTCTTGCCCTTAGGGCATTCCCGGCGGCTCAGACGTTGCTTGGTTCGGGGCCCTATGCCAGGGTAAGAGTCTATGCCTAATCGAATTTACTATACCGGTGGCACCCTGGATCGGGCCGCCATCCAACGCAACGACGCGGCCTGGGTCAAGCGCCGCCGGGCCGGTGACGGCGCTTTTGTCGTTCCGGTGTGGCGCGACAAGAGCCTGGTGGTCGCCGGCGACAATCCCGAGGCCGTCCTCGTCTCGGGTGCCGAAGGCCGGGCTTTGGTCGACATGGCATCGGACTCGGCGCTGTTGGGAATTGACGGAGAGATGTCCTATTTCGCCGTCGACGTGTCGGCCTGCGATCACGCGGCCCTGACACCCCAGATCGGTGAGGCCGATTTCGTCGATCTGCGCGAAATTGGCCCCCTGATGGAGGCCAGCCAGGGCGCCATGCTGGCCTATGCCCGGGGCATCATTCACTGGCACCGCAACCACCGCTTTTGCGGCCGCTGCGGCGGCCCCACGCAAAGCAGCCAGGCCGGCCATCAACGCACCTGTGCCGATGCCGCCTGCGGGCGCGAACACTATCCGCGCACGGACCCGGCGGTAATCATGCTGGTTACCCGTGACGACGGCAACGGCGGTGGCGCATGCCTTCTGGGCCGCCAGCCGACCTGGCCGCCCGGCCGCTATTCCACCCTCGCTGGCTTCGTCGAGCCGGGCGAGACCCTGGAGGCCGCCGTCGCCCGCGAGGTGTTGGAGGAAACCGCCGTCCGGGTCTCCGACGTGCGCTACCTTAGCTCCCAGCCCTGGCCATTCCCGGCGTCGTTGATGCTCGGCTTCAGGGCGCGCGCCGAGACCAACGAAATCACGGTCAACGAAGACGAGATCGAGGACGCGCGGTGGTTCACCCGTGATGAGCTGCGGCGCTTCGAAGAAGACGGCTACCACTTTCCCCGCCGCGGCTCCATCGCCAGTTGGTTGATCGCGCGTTGGTTGGAGGAAGGTGACGACGGCGAATAGTATGCTCTGGAACGAGCGTACCAGATTGCCGGCAACTAGCGTGCCGGAATCACTAATTCACGACTTTAACTTGACTTTTTTCCTATTGCGGTGCACTAGGGGCGCCAGCGTCACTCCTTCAAGGTCGAATTTCGATCGCTTGCCGGCACGGCCGGCCACGTTTCTTTCCGACATAGTGGGCGTTTCGTTAGACGGGTTTCCGCCATTGGCGGACCGCGTCGATTATGCATGCATTGTGCCTGCGCGCCCGCCGTCCCGCTTGTGGGGCGGCACGGCTATTGAACAAGAAAGAAAAGAAAACAACATGACTGACTTTTCGGGCCTCGAACTGGCCCAACCCATCCTTCGCGCCATGAACGACGAAGGCTATACAACACCGACTCCCATCCAGGCTAAATCCATCCCCCACCTCCTTCAGGGACGCGACCTTCTGGGTATCGCCCAGACCGGAACGGGCAAGACGGCCGCCTTCGCGCTGCCCCTGCTGCACCGTCTGGCCGAGAATGCCAGGCAGCCTAATCGCGGTCAGCCGCGAGCCCTGATCCTGGCCCCGACCCGTGAGCTGGCGGGCCAAATCAACGCCAGCATCAAGGCCTATGGCCGCCATTTGCGGTTATACACAGGCGTCGTCTTTGGCGGCACCTCGGCCCGCCCCCAGATCCAGGCCCTGTCGCGCGGCGTGCACGTTCTAGTCGCCACGCCGGGACGCCTGATGGACCTGATGAAACAAGGTCACGTCCGGCTTGATCAGGTCGAGGTCTTCATCCTCGACGAAGCGGACCGCATGCTCGACATGGGCTTCATTCCTGACGTGCGAAGGATTGCCGCCACCCTGCCCAATCGTCGCCAGACGGTTATGTTTTCGGCGACCATGCCGGCGTTGGTCAAATCCCTGGCTGACGGCCTGCTGAAGGAACCGGTGCATGTCGAGGTTGCTCGCGGAGCAACCACCGTCGAAAAAGTGGAGCAACGCGTACTGTTCTTGCCCAAAGACAAGAAGCGCGCCCTGCTTGGTGAGTTGCTGAATGACAAGGACATCAAACGGGTCCTGATCTTCACCCGCACCAAGCATGGTGCGGACCGGGTTGCCAAACACCTGGTTCACCGCGGCATCCGGTGCGACGCCATCCACGGGAACAAGGCCCAGAACGCCCGCGAAAGGGCTCTCGCGGGCTTCCGCTCAGGAAACCTCCGTGCCCTGGTGGCAACCGACATAGCGGCGCGCGGCATTGACGTCGAGGGCGTGACCCACGTCATCAACTTCGAACTGCCCAACATTCCTGAAAGCTATGTCCATCGCATCGGACGTACGGCACGGGCCGGCGCGGGCGGCATCGCGATCTCGTTTTGCGATCATGACGAACGCCCCTACCTGCGCGACATCGAAAAAGCGATCCGCCAGAGCGTGCCGGTCTTCGAGGACCACCCCTACCACTCGGTGGAAATTGCAAACGACCCCGGAACGGCCACGAAAAGCCGTCGCCGGGGCTTTGACAATGGCCAAGCCAGGCATGGGGCCCCTAAAAAGAAGCGCCCCAACCATTACCGCGGAAACGCCAAGCGATCACGGCGATCGGCGGCCTAGGCCAACCAAAACCCCGGCTCCGAAAGGAGCCGGGGTTTTTCACATCTAAAGCGGCCGCCCCGCTTGCTCGGGTTTGGGTTTAGACGACCTGGACCGTGAGCTCGCCGACGCCTTCGATGCCCCCTACCATGGTATCACCCGGCTTCACGGGGCCGACGCCGGAGGGCGTTCCGGTGAAAATTAGATCGCCGGGGACCAGCTCAAACAGCTCTGACAGGTGGGAAATGGATTCGGGCACGCTCCAGATCTGGTGGCTCAGGTCCGCTTCCTGGCGGGTCTCTCTATTGACCTTAAGCCAAATCGCGCCCGTCTCCGGGTGTCCGATGTCGGTCGCCGGAACGATCGCCGAGCACGGTGCCGCGTGATCAAAGGCCTTACCCGCTTCCCAAGGCCGGCGCATGTCCTTGGCAACGCCCTGCAGGTCGCGGCGCGTCATGTCGAAACCCACCGCGTAACCATAGACGTGATCCAGGGCATCGGCGGGTACTATGTTGCGGCCCGCCTTGCCAATGGCAACCACCAGTTCGATCTCGTAGTGGACATTTTCCGAAAGCGGCGGATAGGGGAAGTCCCCACCATCAAGCACCAAAGCGTCTGCCGGCTTTTGAAAAAAGAACGGCGGTTCCCGCTCGTCGCTGCCCATCTCGCGAATATGGTCGATGTAATTGCGCCCGACACAGTAGACGCGACGCGCCGGAAAGCGCTCATCCAATCCCACGATCTTGATCGTCGGGAATGACACGGTGGGAATGGGAAGACTTATGGTTCGCTCTCCAACCTTCTATGACAGGGGGAAAAGACGCCGCGTATTTTCATTCTCGGACACCGGCATATTATTCTTTTCGAAACGCCGCGACCATATCTCGCACGGCATCCTCGGTGGTACGGCGGGGCTCGAATTCCAACTCGCCGCGCGTCCTATCGGATGATAGGTGATAGGAACGAAGGTCGTCCGCGGGCTGGATGTCGATCAAAAGATGGGCACCGACGACCTTCTTCACAATGTCTGCCATGTCTAATAGCGTCAGGTTTTCACAGCCGGCATTGTAGGTCTTGCCGTCTATTCTTGCGTCCGGTTGGTCGAGCAAGAGCAGGTACAAGTCCGTAATATCGTCGATGTGTATGATGGGACGTTTTTGGGAACCTCCGAAGATCCGGATACGCCCCTTGCTTACCGCGTCGTGGGTGAGGGCGTTGACGACAAGATCAAGACGTTGACGGGGCGCGTATCCGCAGATCATGGCGGGTCGGACCGTGCAGGTAACGAAGCCCGACGCGCGTTCCTCTTCCAAGACTTTCTCGCAAATCATCTTGAGCCTTGAATACTCCGTGAGCGGCTTCGGGGGTGCCTCCTCGGTGACTTCGGGCCCCTCCTCGACGCCGTAAACACAGAACGACGAAGCATAGATAAAGCGTTTAACACCCGCCTTTTTAGCCACGCGGACGAGCGGCTGAAAGGCATCGGTTTCAGGCGTTGATCCGTTGGATGGACACGCAAGATGAAATACCGCATCGCACCGCTTGAGCGCCTCTTCAAGCGTGTGGCGGTCTCTGAAGTCGCCTTTTATCTGTCTCAGATCCGCATAGCCCTGGACGCTCTTGAAAACGTCATCGCCATCTGGAAATAAGTCGAGAACAGTGACCCTATGCCCGCGCCCCAACAACTTTGGCACCAAGATACTGCCGACGTATCCGCCGCCACCCGTCACAAGCACTGTCCAGCCCTTCCTCGGGTGCGTGAAGACCACAAATAGAGAGAACAAAGTAATGCTTGTTATCACGATTAATAGCATTTGCCCCAAACCACCCGATGAGGCGCCCATGTTCACGCCATGGGCCCACGCTGGCGACATCGATATTCCGACCTCGCAGCAGGCAGCAACGCACAACGGGAAAACCCGATTTAGGAGCTTCATTACTTTTGCACTTTGTCAGCCGTCCTAGCCGGCGATTTGACTTTGGCCGATGGCTTCAATGTCCGGCCAAATCGTTCCACTGTGGCAACAGGACGATAAGATTGGGGTTCAGACCCATATTCTTGAGAGTATCCATCGACCGGACCACCTTCAGCGCTTGAAGATCGACGACGGTGACGGAGCCATCACTCATGCCCGGCAGGTTCAGAAGTGAATTTTGCACGAAGCCGTAACGGCCGTCATTTGTGAACGCCACGTGATGCGCCCCATCGGCGGCCGGCAGGGTCTTGATCAGCTTCGGTTTCATCGGGTCAACAGAGATATCAAATGTGTGAAGCTTGCCGGGCTTGGCGGTGGTCACATAAAGCCGATCGACCGCCTTGTTAAAGTACATTTCCAGCGGAACGCCTGACTTTGTCTGGTTGAAATCGACGACTTCGGACACATCGAAGTCTTTTTTCGCCGGGTTCCAGTTGGCCGCCCACAAAGTGCCGCCAAACATGTTGGTAACGTAGACCATCGCCGGGTTGGAGCCGGGAACGCGAAGCAGCTCAACGGGCGCAACGCCGGACGGCGATTTCTTGTTGGACATCTTATGCGCACCCAGCACACGTCCGGTACTCGCCTCGACAACGCTTATGAAATCGTGCGGATCACTAAGGTCACCTTTCACCGTACTGGTAACCAAGATGCGGTCGATATCGCTCATGACGGCGAGCCCGTGGGGATAGGAATTGGGAATCTCGATGATCTGCTTGACCTTATCCGTCGCCACGTCGCCAACGACGACCCGCGCCGACATCATACACGTTAGGTACCAAGTCGCATTATCCTCGGAGAAAATGACGTCTTCGCCCATCTTGCAATCCGGCATGTCAATTCGCTGCAACCGGTAGGGGAAGCGGTCCAGATCGAAGACATGCATCTCCGATTTACCGAGCGACGTCACGTAAGCTTTTTTCATTTCCCGGTCATAGAAAATGTGGTGCGCCACAAGATCGAGCGGCAGCGGAATATCCATCAATATTTTGCCGAATTTCGGAGACTGAGGATCGACATCAACAATGGCGATGCCTTCCCTGCGTTCCTGTACCCCCGTAAGCTTGAACGACTTCAGCGATTCCGGCGGCTTGCTTTCGTAGTTCATCATCGCCAGGATTTCGGCGTCGGCGTCCCCGGGCATGATGACGGCCATAACCAGTGCCCCCACCAAAAGGAAAGCCTGTCGTTTCATGATTATTCTCCCTTTCAGTCTTCCCCAAATTCACCGTGTCGGCTAATTATATTCTTTGCCGAACCGTTGAGGTAGAAAGCCTTTTATCTAACTCGGCAAGAGGGCTTTCCATCACCCCTACTCGGACCGCCAAAGCCACAATGAAATTGGAATAGTTCAAGAATAATGTCCGTCTCGTATATCAAAAGTCAAAGTCGACGGTTTAGAGATCGTCACCGGATGAATGCCACGAAGGCTGCTGATCGACGTCCTATCACCTTTTCCCGCCGTGCCAGCCTTCTCTATGCCGGCGCGCTGGTATTTTCGGCGGCCGGGTGGCTGTTAGACCCACGCCCGGCTTGGGCACAGACGGGAAGAAACCAATCCTTTGCCCTCGACATTCACGACGGCCATGTCTCGGCCGACAAGAAGACGATCCGCGTGACCGAAGGCGACCGCGGCGAACTCAAGTGGACGGCGGACGAGACGGTGGCACTGCACCTCCACGGTTACGATCTCCGTTTGGATTTAAAAGGCGGCGCGTCGGGGTCGATGACCTTCAAGGCCCATACCGCTGGCCGATTTCCCATCGGCATCCACGGGGCCACTGGCCACGGTCATGGTGCATTGCTGTATTTGGAAGTCCATCCCCGCTAAAACAGGACCATGGGGGGACCGCGCAACAAGTTTCTGGCGGCGATCGGGACGGTGGCCGTTCTGGTTCTTACCGCCTCGCCGGCCTCGGCCCATTCCTTCGGCACCCGCTACGATCTTCCGCTTCCGCTGGGGCTTTACCTGACCAGTGCCGGCGCAGCCGTGGCGCTCTCATTCATCATCATGGCTCGGTTTCTAAAGCACCGGGGTGAAACAGAGGAAGCCCTGCGCTTTGACCTAATGAGCATATCTTGGCTTGGCTGGCTGGGCGGGTCAGTAATGATTATCGCCATACGTGGACTCTCCGTAGCTGTCTTCGGACTGTTGCTGGCGGCCGGGCTCTTCGGCAACCCGGACCCTTTTAAGAACATTGCGCCCACATTCGTGTGGGTCATCTGGTGGGTGGGGATGGCATTCACCTCGGCCCTCGTCGGCAATCTCTGGGATCTCGTCAATCCGTGGAAGATACTGTTTACCTGGACTGAACGGGCAACGAGCGGCTTTTGGACTGTCCGTCCCTATCCAGCATGGCTCAGCCATTGGCCGGCGGTATTGCTGTTCCTGGCCTTCGCTTGGATGGAGTTGATCTCTGGACAGGCTGAGCACCCCCGCAACCTGGCCCTGCTGATTGTTGCCTACTCGGCCATTACCTGGACCGGCATGGCGCTTTATGGGCGCGAAACATGGCTCAAAAACGGCGAGGTCTTTACCGCTGTCTATGGCTTGTTGGCGAAGTTCGCGCCGATCATCGGAAAGGCCGGCCGCCTGGAGGTACGTCTTCCGGCGGTCGGGCTCCTGAACAAACGCCCTGCCCCTATCTCAACCGTTTGTTTTGTGTTGCTTTTACTGACTACCGTTACTTTTGACGGCATCCTGGAAACCCCCTTGTGGGCGGGAATCATGGAACGGATTGCCGAGAGCCAGACTCTGCGCGTACCCCTCATCACACTCCAGGACGCTGGCGTCGACCTGATCGCCCTGATCAAAACCATCGCCTTGGTCGTTCTTCCCGGCATCTTCATCGTCGTCTTCGTGGTTTTCAGCCACGCGATCGCAATGTTCGGTGGAGGTGGGCGCGTTCCGACCCGCGACGTGGTCGGGTACTTCGTGCTGTCGCTGGTGCCCATCGCAATCGCTTATCACCTCTCTCATTATCTTTCGTATCTGTTGATCGCCGGTCAGTACATAATTCCGCTGATTTCCGATCCGTTCGGGCTCGGTTGGGACCTATTCGGCACCGCCGCTTACCGGATCGATATCGGAATCGTCAACGCAAAGATGATCTGGTATGTGTCCGTTACGGCCATTGTCGTCGGACACGCGCTCGCCGTTTATATTTCCCACGTCATGGCGATGCGGGTGTTTGCCGAACGCGGAGTGGCGCTTCGCAGTCAAGTCCCCATGCTGGTGCTGATGGTCGCCTACACGATGATCAGCTTGTGGATATTATCGCAGCCGATCGTCAACTAGTGTCACTCGTCGCCGCCCTGCTCCAGGCGGTAGGGGTGGGCCGGGTAGACGCCTAAGATTGTGACCTCGCGCGAGAAAAACTTCAGCTCCTCCAAGGCCAGCCGCAGGTTGGCATGTTCCGGATGTCCCTCCACCTCGGCGTAGAACTGAGCGGCGAGGAAGCGTCCCCCTACCAGATAGCTCTCCAACTTGGTCATGTTGACGCCGTTGGTGGCGAAGCCGCCCATGGCCTTGTAAAGCGCCGCCGGAACGTTGCGTACACGAAAGACGAAACTGGTGATGAGAGGCCCTGAATCGGGGTCGGGAACGGCTGCGTCGCGTGCCATGACAAGAAAGCGGGTGGTGTTGTGCTCGTCGTCCTCAATATTCGCCCGCAGCGATTCGAGGCCATAG
The DNA here is from genome assembly GCA_030754885.1 of Rhodospirillales bacterium. Taxonomy (GTDB): domain Bacteria; phylum Pseudomonadota; class Alphaproteobacteria; order Rhodospirillales; family JASLLZ01; genus JASLLZ01. The sequence continues at coordinate 17,513 of JASLZL010000123.1, forward strand.
GTCTGGCCGGCGAGTTCGGACGCGATGGCGCCCTGCGTCCGGTCGCCATCGCCGGCCACATCGGCGGCGGCCCCGGCGGTATCGGCGTGCACCACCGGCTCCACCCCCAATTCGCGGATCAAGTCACGGCATTGATTGAGGGCGTGGATGTGGCTGTGCACATGGGTCAACTCGGCGATGGTCGCCCCTTTTACCGCTAGCAGGTGAAGATCGATCCGCTGGTAGTGCTCGGCGATGATGTGCAGTCCCGAAGCGGGCAGCAGGTGGTGGATATCAGCCACCCGTCCAGCGACCGAGTTCTCGATCGGGATCATGGCCAGCGCCGCATGGCCCTCACGCGCCTGGGCAAATGCGGCTTCGAAGGTATGACACGGCAAGGTCGTCATCTCGGGATGGACATGACGGCAGGCGAGGTCCGAGTAGGCGCCCGGCATACCTTGGAAAGCAATGGTCTGTTGCGGATCGGACATTGGCCTCGCCCCATGGTGTTTGGGGCGGCGAGGGGCCGTCAAGGGGCCAACATCCGCCGCGCCCGTTCCAGGTCGGCGGGAGTATCGACACCCAGCGGAACGGTGTCAACGAGGGCCGCGTCGATCCGCATGCCGTCCTCCAGGGCGCGGAGCTGCTCAAGCCGCTCGCGCTGCTCCAACACGCCGGGGGGAAGAGCGACGAAATGCTCAAGCGCCGGACGCCGGTAGGCGTAGATGCCGATGTGGTGATAGAGCGGCCCATCGCCGGCCGGCACCGCCAGGCGGCTGAAATAAAGTGCCCGGCCGACTGGGGCGCCGTCGCCGAACGATACCGCCGCCTTGACCACGTCCTCATCGCGGGCCTCCGCCGGATCGACGATGGCGGCAACCAAGGTGGCGATGTCGACGGCGGGCTCATCGAGGGGTGCCAAGGCAGCGTGGATCGCCTCGGGCTCAATGGTCGGCAGGTCTCCTTGTAAATTAATCACGGCGTCATGGCGTTCCTTGGCGTCAATTGCGCCAAGAGCCTCATACACCCGGTCGGAGCCCGATGGGTGGTCGGGTCGGGTCATGACAGCGCGCCCGCCGGCCGCCTCGACGGCGGTGGCGACCTCGGTCTCGGCGCAAGCCACCACTACCGGTCCCAGGTCGGCGTCGCGGGCCCGGCGCCACACATGGACGATCATCGCTTCGCCATGGATATCGGCCAGCGGCTTGCCCGGCAGGCGCTTCGACGCCATGCGGGCGGGGATAACGATAACGGGATTGCCGGGCCTGCTCATGGGAACTGTTCCGAATACTTGTCCATGCACATTAGACCGGGGCGGGGGTGGGCGGAACCCGCTTTTGCAAGCGCGGCTGTTGAACGCGGCGCCGCGCGAGGCTAAATTGCCGCACCCGCACGACGCCACGGCATGGCAAAAGAGGAACTAGACGCATGAAATTTACGTTTCCGCAGATGTTCGGCGCCGCCCTTGTCATCACCCTTTGGCTGATCTGGGTCGGCAACATCATTGGCAATGCCCTGGTGCATGTGGATGAGGTCGAGGTGGCCGCGGTAACGGCCGAACCGAACGAAGCATCGAAAGCGCCTGCCAAGGCAGCACCGGCCGGCATCGCCGCCCTGCTGGCTTCGGCCAGTGCCGAGGCGGGCGGCAAACAGTTCAAGAAGTGCAAGGCCTGCCACACGACGAACCAGGGGGGAAAGAACCGCGTCGGCCCCAATCTCTGGGACGTTGTCGGCCAAGCCAAGGCGGCGCGGCCTGGATTTCGGTTCTCCGATGCACTGAAGGGCAAGGGCGGCGCGTGGACCTATGACGATCTCGATCTCTACCTGACCAAGCCCAAGGACTTCGCGCCGGGAACCAAGATGAGCTTCGCGGGGCTGAAGAAAGCCGCCGACCGGGCCAACGTAATCCTCTATTTGCGTTCGCTTAGCGAGTCCCCCAAACCGCTTCCATGACCGGGGGCGGCGCCTTCGTCGATCTCGCGGAAAAGCTAGCCGATGCGGCGGCGCCCATCCACCGGCGCTATTTCCGTGCCGCCACCACCGTCGAGACCAAGGCGGACGCAAGCCCCGTCACGGTGGCTGACCGCGAGGCCGAGACGGCCATGCGCGCCATTTTGGCGGCGGAGGTACCGGACCACGGCATCCTGGGCGAGGAATACGGTAACCAGCGCATCGACGCCGAATACGTCTGGGTCCTCGACCCCCTGGACGGCACCAAATCCTTCATAACCGGAAAGCCTACCTTTGGTACCCTGATCGGCCTGGCGCACCGCGGCCTGCCAGTGCTCGGCGTCATGGACCAACCGATCCTGAACGAACGCTGGATCGGCATCGAGGGACAGACAACCACCTTCAACGGTACGTCGATCGCCACCCGGCCCTGTGGTGCGTTAGAGCAGGCGTGGCTTTCCGCCACCTCGCCCGGCATGTTCGCGGGAAACGATTTCACTGGCTTCGAACGCCTGCGCAAACGGGTTTGGCACACGGTCTACGGCTCCGAATGCCTGGCCTACGGCCTGCTGGCCATGGGTTTCATCGATCTGGTGGTGGAGGCCGACCTCAAGCCCTTTGATTTTTGCGCCTTGGTCCCCGTGGTCAAAGGGGCCGGCGGCGCCATGACGGACTGGCAAGGGCAGCCGTTGACGCTAAAATCAGACGGCCGCGTCGTCGCCAGCGGAGACGCCGGGCTCCTTGATGCGGCCCTGGCGGCGCTCGCCGGTTGACCACTCGGCCCTTGATCCCGGGGTCCGGGGTCCGTCACTATCGGTCGGCGGAACGGCTACGAAGGGAAAGGCCCCGGATGGGTTGGAGCGTCCTCAGGCTTGCGGTGCTCGGCATTCTCGCCGTTACGGCCGCCGAGGCCCAACAAAAGACCACCGTCGCCCACGCCATAGCCATGCACGGCCAGCCTAAGTACGGTCCCGATTTCAAGCACTTCGACTACGTCGATCCGAATGCCCCCAAGGGGGGTTCTGTACGCCTCGGCGTGCGCGGCACCTTCGACAATTTCAATCGGTTCATCCCAAAGGGAGTGGCCGGGGCCGGCGACGCCACCGAGACCTTGTTAACGTCGAGCGCGGACGAGCCGTTCACCCAGTACGGGCTTATCGCCGAGAGCCTCGAGTGGCCCGAGGACCGTTCGTGGGTCGTCTTCACGCTCAGGCCCGAGGCTCGGTGGCACGACGGCAAGCCGATCACCGTCGAAGACGTGATCTTCTCGCTCGACATTCTGAAAACCAAGGGGCGTCCCTTTTATCGTTTCTATTACGCCAGCATCAAGAAGTCCGAGAAGGTGGGACCGCGCAAGGTCAAGTTCACCTTTGCCGAGGCGGGCAACCGGGAACTGCCCCTGATCGCCGGCCAAATTCCCATCCTGCCCAAACACTATTGGGAGGGTGAGGGCCGCGACTTCACCAAGACCACCTTGGAACCGCCGCTCGGCAGCGGCCCTTACCGCATCACCGGCTCCGAACCCGGCCGCCACATCGTGGTTGAACGGGTCAAGGATTACTGGGGCGCCCATCTGCCGGTCAGACGCGGGCGCAGCAATTTCAACAGCCTCCGCTACGAGTACTATTTCGACGAGACCGTTCTGCGCCAGGCGCTCAAGGCCGGCAAGCTCGACTATCGCGAGGAAAATCAGGCCAAGGCCTGGGCGCTGGATTACGACACCCCGGCGGTGCGCGACGGCCGGCTGAAGCTGGAGAAGATCGGGCACCAAAACCCGACCGGCATGCAGGCCTTCGTCATGAATTCCCGGCGCCAGGTGTTCAAGGACCGTAAGCTGCGCCGGGCGCTGGCCTATGCCTTCGACTTCGAATGGAGCAACCGCAACCTCTTTTTCAGCCAGTACACGCGCACCGAGAGCTATTTCTCCAACTCGGATCTGGCCTCAACGGGCCTGCCCAAGGGCGAAGAGCTGGCTGTGTTGGAAGGTTACCGCGGCCGCGTTCCAGATGAGGTCTTCAACCAGGTCTATAAAGCCCCCAAAACCGACGGCTCGGGCTGGCCGCGCGATAACCTCAGCCGCGCCTTCGCGCTTCTAGCCGAGGCCGGCTGGGTGGTGCGCAACATGAAGCTCGTCAACGCCGAGACGGGAAAGCGCCTGAAGTTTGAGATCCTTCTGTACTCGACCACCTTTGAGCGCGTCGTACTGCCCTTCAAGCGCAACCTAACGCGCCTTGGCATCGACGCCCGCGTACGCCTTGTCGATACATCCCAATATACCAACCGAATGCGCGAGTTTGACTTCGACATAGTCGTCGGCGGCTGGGGCCAATCCGAATCGCCGGGTAACGAGCAGCGCGGCTACTGGAGCTCCGCCGCCGCCGCTTCGCCGGCAGCGCAAAACCTTATCGGCATCAAGGACCCGGTGGTTGACGAGTTGATCGAGTTGGTGATCTCGGCACCCAGTCGCCAGAGTTTGGTGAACCGCACCCGGGCCCTGGACCGGGTGTTGTTGTGGGGCCACTACGTGATTCCCAACTGGCACGTGCGCGTCGACCGCATTGCGTCATGGGACAAGTTCAGCCGCCCCGCCATCACACCGCGCCACGGCACCAACCTCGACTACTGGTGGTTCGATGCGGCCAAGGACGCGGCATTGAAGGAACGCCAAGTCGTCCAGTCCACCGATGAGGAAGCAGCGGTCGGCGCCACGCCGGGTGTCGGGACCGCCATTGCGGTCTTCTTGGGTCTGATGGTAGTGGGCTTCGTCGTCGTTCGCCAAGCCTTCGGCCGCCGGTCGGGATAGGAACCCTTATCATGTTCGCTTATATCATCCGTCGCCTGGCGCTCATCGTGCCGACGCTCTTGGGCATCGTGCTGATCAACTTCGTCATCGTCCAGTTGGCGCCCGGCGGACCGGTCGAACAGGCGATCGCCCAAATCACCGGCGAAGGCGCGCAGATCACGGACCGCATCACCCGCAGCGGCAGCGGCGAGACCCTTGGGGGTGGCCGGCAAGGAGACCTCGCCGGCGCCACTTCGCAGCAGAGCAAGTACCGGGGCGCCCAGGGACTGGACCCGGAGTTCATCAAAGAGCTAGAACGCCAGTACGGCTTCGATAAGCCGCTACACGAGCGCTTCTTAAAGACCATCGGGGACTACGCCGTATTCGACTTCGGCGAGAGTTTTTTCCGCGACCGCAGGGTGATCGATCTGGTGATCGATAAGTTGCCGGTCTCCATATCGCTTGGCCTGTGGACGACCATCTTGATCTATCTCATCTGCATTCCGCTTGGCGTCATCAAGGCAGTGCGCGACGGTAGCCGTTTTGACACCGTGACCAGCGGCATCATCATTGTCGGCTATGCCATTCCCAGCTTCCTTCTCGCCGTCCTGCTGGTCGTCCTGTTCGCCGGCGGTAGTTATCTTGAGTGGTTTCCCCTGCGTGGCTTGGTGTCGGAAAACTGGCAGCAGCTTTCCTGGCCCGACCTTATCCTCGACTATTTCTGGCACATGGTCCTGCCCATTACGGCCATGGTCATCGGCGGTTTTGCGACGTTGACCATGCTGACCAAGAATTCGTTCCTCGACCAGGTATCTCAGCAGTACGTCGTCACGGCGCGGTCCAAGGGCCTGACCGAGAACCGGGTCCTCTACGGCCATGTCTTCCGTAACGCCATGTTGATCGTCATCGCCGGCTTTCCCGGCGCCTTCATCGGCATCTTGTTCACCGGCTCAGTTTTCATCGAGACCATTTTTTCCCTCGACGGGCTCGGCCGCCTCGGCTTCGAGGCAGCCTTCGCACGCGATTATCCGGTCATGTTCGGAACGCTCTATGTCTTCTCTCTACTGGGTCTGGTCGTGAGCCTGATCAGTGATCTGGCCTATCACGTCGTCGATCCGCGCATCACCTTCGAAGCCCAGGAGGGCTGAGCCATGGAACGCCAGCGCTTCCTCGGCATGCAAATCGGCCCCCTGACGGCGCGCCGTCTGGCCAACTTCCGGGCCAACCGGCGCGGCTTTTGGTCGCTGTGGATTTTCCTGGCGCTTTTCGTCGGCAGCCTGTTTGCAGAGTTCATCGCCAACGACCGGCCCATCGTCGTCTACTACGACGGCGGTTGGTACGCCCCCGTCTTCGCCGCCTATCCCGAGACCGCCTTTGGCGGCAAGTTCGAGACCGAGGCCGATTACCGGGACCCGTTCGTCGTCGGGCTGATCAACGAAAAGGGATGGATGATTCAGCCCCTGGTTCCCTACAACCATCAAACCGTAGCCTGGAACCTGGCGGTACCGGCGCCTTCGCCGCCCGACGCCGAACACTGGCTGGGCACCGACGACCAAGCCCGCGACGTGGTGGCGCGGCTAATATACGGCTTTCGCATTTCGGTCCTGTTCGGCTTCACCTTGACCCTCGTCAGCGCCGTAATCGGAGTCGCCGCCGGCGCCGTCCAGGGCTATTTCGGCGGCTGGGTCGACCTCCTTTTCCAGCGCTTCATGGAGGTCTGGTCGGGCATGCCGACCCTTTACATGTTGATCATCATGGCCAGTATCGTCGAACCCAACTTTTGGTGGCTGTTGGGCATCATGCTCTTGTTCTCGTGGATGGGCCTGGTCGGCGTCGTCAGGGCCGAATTCCTCAAGGTGCGCAACTTCGACTATGTGCGCGCCGCCCGGGCGTTGGGCGTCGGCGACACCATGATCATGTACCGCCACATCCTGCCCAACGCCATGGTGGCGGCACTCACGTTCCTGCCCTTCATCCTTTCGGGTTCGGTGACCGTGCTCACCGGCCTCGACTTCCTAGGCATCGGCCTGCCACCCGGCTCAGCCTCTCTCGGCGAGCTTCTGGCCCAGGGCAAGGCCAACCTGCAAGCGCCGTGGCTGGGGCTGACCGGCTTTTTTGCCATCGCCGTCCTGTTGAGCCTTCTGATCTTCATCGGCGAGGCGGTGCGCGACGCCTTTGATCCGCGCAAAGCCTTCGACGCACCACCGGTGGCCGAGGACGCGCTGGCCGCCCCGTCGGCCACCACCGCGGCGGGGGTGCACTGATGGCGGGCCAACAATTACTCAGCCTGCGCAACCTCTCGGTCTCATTCGGCCGCGGTGCCCGCCAGGTCGATGCGGTGCGCGAGGTCTCCTTCGATATCGCCAAGGGCGAGACCGTCGGGCTGGTCGGTGAGTCGGGCTCGGGCAAGTCGGTGACCGCACTGTCGGTGCTGCAACTCTTGCCCTATCCCACGGCCTGGCACCCGGGGGGCAGCATCCGCTATGGCGGCGAGGAACTGCTGGGAGCGAACGAGGATCGCTTGCGCGACCTGCGCGGCAACCAAATCGCCATGATCTTTCAAGAGGCCCTGACTTCGCTCAACCCCCTGCATTCGATTGAGCGCCAAATCTCCGAAGTGCTTTTCGTCCACAAGCGTATGGACCAGCGTCAGGCCCGCGATCGGGTTGTTGAGCTTTTGCATCTGGTCGGCCTGCCCGAGGCCGAGAACCGCCTCCACTCCCTGCCCCATGAGTTTTCCGGCGGCCAGCAACAGCGCGTCATGATTGCCATGGCGCTGGCTAACGAGCCTGACCTGTTGATCGCCGACGAGCCGACTACCGCGCTCGACGTCACCATCCAGGCACAGATCCTGAAGCTTCTTTCCGATCTCCAGGCGCGGCTCGGCATGGCGCTGTTGTTGATCACCCACGACCTTGGCATCGTGCGCCACATGGCGGATCGGGTCGCGGTTATGAGCAAGGGCCGCATCGTCGAACAAGGCGCCGCCGCCGACGTCTTCGAGCGCCCCAGCGACGCCTACACAAAGGCGCTCTTGGCGGCCGAGCCCAGGGGGCGGCCCGAGCCCGGGCCCGCCGACGCGCCCGAGATCATGGCAGCCGACGCGGTCAAGGTGTGGTTCCCGATCAAGCGCGGCCTCATCCGGCGCACCGTCGACCACGTCAAGGCGGTGGATGGGATCACGCTTCATGTCCGCCAGGGCCACACGCTGGGTGTCGTTGGTGAAAGCGGATCGGGCAAGAGCACGCTTGGCCGAGCACTGTTGCGCCTGGAAGGAAGCCAAGGCGACGTGCGCTTCGACGGCCGCTCCATCCGTAGCCTCAGGTGGAAGGAACTGCGGCCCCTCAGACGCGAGATGCAGATTGTCTTCCAAGACCCTATCGGCAGCCTTAACCCGCGCCTCTCGGTGGGACGCATCGTCGAGGAGGGCCTGATCGTCCACGAACTTGGTGGCAGCGATGACGAACGCCGGGCGCTAATCGGCGAAGTGCTGAAAGAGGTCGGTCTAGAGCCCGAGATGCAGGAACGCTATCCCCACGAGTTTTCGGGCGGCCAGCGCCAACGCATCTCCATCGCCCGAGCCTTGGTGTTGAAGCCCAAGTTCATCGTCCTTGATGAACCGACCAGCGCACTGGACATGTCGGTACAGGCGCAGATCGTCGAGCTTTTGCGCGACCTGCAAGTACGCCACAACCTGGCCTACCTGTTCATTAGCCACGACCTTAAAGTGGTCCGGGCGCTGGCCCATGACGTGATTGTCATGCGTCGCGGCAAGGTGGTAGAACAAGGGCCGTCGGAAGCGCTCTTCGCCAATCCCAAGGAAACCTATACTCGGGCCTTGATGGCGGCGGCCTTTGAGATGAAGGCTGACGAGACGGGCGCTGTCGATACGTGAAGGCGGAGCCAACCGCCGGCGGAAAAGAGGAAACGGACGGAATACACCATGGCGATCCTATTCAGCTACGCCGGCGGCGATGCGGACTTCTGGCGCGCTCAGATGGAAGAACGCGTGCCCGGTCAAGAGTTCCGCGTCTTTCCCGACACCGGCGATCCCGGTGATATCGAGTTCGCCCTGGTCTGGCTGCACCCCGAGGGCGATCTCAAGAATTATCCCAACCTCAAGGCCATCTTGTCGCTAGGGGCCGGCGTCGAGCACGTTCTGCGCGACCCCGACCTGCCCGAAGGCGTGCCCATCGTGCGTCTGGTTGATGACATACTGGCCCAGGACATGGCGCTCCATGTCGTCCATTGGGTAATCCACTATCATCGTAATTATCACGTCTATGGCGGGGACCAGGGCAACAAGCACTGGCAGCGGCTGCGCTTTCCCGACACCGCCGAGCGCCGGGTCGGCATCCTGGGCATGGGGGAATTGGGGACGGAGGCGGCGCGGCATGTGCGCGATCTGGGTTTCGCCGTTGCCGGTTGGAGCCGCACGCCCAAGACCGTTGAAGGCGTCGAGAGCTTCCACGGCCCGGATGGCCTGATGCCCTTTCTTCGGCGCACCGATATCCTGGCCTCGCTGCTGCCGCTCACCGGGGCGACCGAAAACCTGCTTGATAAAGAAAAATTCGCCGCCATGCCCGAAGGTGCGTATCTCATCAACCTCAGCCGCGGTGCAATCTTGGTCGACGAGGACCTGTTGGCGGCCCTTGATTCAGGCGCCATTGCGGGCGCCGCGCTGGACGTCTTCCGCACTGAGCCCTTGCCACCGAACGACCCCTATTGGAGCCACCCCAAGGTCGCGGTGACGCCCCACGCGGCCGGTCCGACCAACGACCGTTCGGCAGCCCGCAAGGTAGCCGAGAACATCAACCGGGTGCTCGCCGGCGAGTCGCCGCATCCTGTGCTCGACATGGAACAACGTTACTGAGATTAAGAACAGCGAGGCGAGAATGGCAATCGAAGTCCGCCCCCTGAGCGAGCCCATTGGCGCCGAGATCCTGGGCGTCGATATCTCGAAGCCCATCGATGACAGTACCTTCGAGCAAATCCACGCCGCCTGGCTTGAGCACCTGATCTTGCTGTTCCGTGGCGTCGATTGGACACCAGACGAGCATATCGCCTTCACGCGGCGTTTTGGTGAGATGCACATCATGGACCCGGTATCCGCCAACCTTCCCGGGTATCCGGAAATCTATGTCATTTCAAACGTCGTGCGTGACGGCAAGCCGCTTGGGATCAAACGTGCCGGATGGGGCTGGCACTCGGACGGCGAGGAAAAGGAGGTCCCGAATAAGGGCTCCTTGCTCCACGCTTTGAAAATCCCGCCGGCCGACGGCGATACCTTGTTCGCCAACATGTATTTGGCGTGGGATAAATTGCCAGACGAGACCAAGGCAAAGATCAAAGACCGCAGGGCCTTGCGAAGCCGTTTGCGACTTCACCACATTCACTATCCGCACGTCCCATTAACCGACGAGATCAAGGCGCGGCGGCCCGATGTCCTTCACCCGATGGCCCGCACCCATCCCGAAACCGGACGCACATCGTTGTTCGTCGGTCGATGGGCCTGCGAGATCGAGGGCGCAAGCGAAGAGGAAGGGTCGGCCCTGCTGGCGGAACTCAACGATTGGGCGGTACAGCCCGAATTTGTCTATCGCCATCAATGGTGCGTCGGTGACGCCATCTTATGGGATAACCGCTGCACGCAGCACTGCGCGACGCCGTTCGATGACGAACGCCACGAGCGCCACATGCACCGCACGACCATTGACGGCATACGCCCGGCATGAAGCAACGCCGGGGATAATTCTGGAAAGGCTTTCAAGACATGATCATCGCGTTCATCAACGAAAAAGGCGACCCGGCGCCGTGGCGCGAAGTGCTGACCGAAGAAGTACCGGGGCTGGATTTCCGAGTCTGGCCCGACGAGGTCACTGATCCCGCCGAGATCGACATCGCCGTTGTTGCGCTCCCGCCACCCGGCCTTTTGAAGACCTTCCCCAACCTCAAGGCCATCCTTTCCATGTGGGCGGGGGTGGAAAGCATGCTTCTTGATCCCGACCTGCCTCGCGACGTCCCCATCGGGCGCCTGGTCGACCGGGCGATGACCCGTGACATGATGCACCACGCGGTGCACTGGGTGCTGCACTACCACCGCGACGCCCACCGCTACGCCGAACAACAGCGCCACGGCAAGTGGAAGTCCATCCCCTACCCCGAAGCGGCGGAACGCCGCGTCGGCATCATGGGCTTGGGTGCGCTGGGCGGCGCCGCGGCGCGCGCCCTGTCAGACCTTGGCTTCACCGTCGCCGGGTGGGCCAACAATCCCAAGTCGATCGACGACGTTGAGGTGTTTCTCGGAACCGACGGCCTAATCCCGTTCCTACAACGCACCGACATCTTGGTCAGCCTGCTTCCCTTGACGCCGGCCACCGAGGGCCTCATCAACCGCACGACACTGGCCCATTTGCCCAAGGGCGCCTTCATCATCAATGCCGGGCGCGGTGCCTCCGTGATCGACGAAGATTTGATTGAGTCCCTTGATTCGGGGCACATCGCCAGGGCGTCGCTCGACGTCTTCCATACCGAGCCGCTACCCGCCGACAATCCCTATTGGAACCACTCGAAAGTGGACCTGACACCCCATGTCGCCAGCCATACGACGCCGCGCACGGCGGGTCGTGAGGTTGCCCAAGACATCCGCCTTGTTGCAGCTGGAAAAAAACCGCGCAATCTGGTCAAGCTCGACCGGGGATACTAAGGCGGAGAGGAAGCGATCCATGGCTCTGCTGTTTGGCGGCTATTTTAGAGACATCCACGACCCCGATCAGTGGCGCGCCCTGTTTCACCGCCACCTGCCGGACCTGGAGGTCCGCGAGTGGCCTGATGGCGTCGGCGACCCCCACGACATCGAATTCACCTTGATCCACGACCCGGCGATGGGAGAGCTCAAGCGCTACCCCAATCTCAAGGCCATCTTTTCCTTCGGTGCCGGCATCGAAAAAATCATGAAGGATCCCGAGATTCCCGACGGCGTGCCCGTCGTGCGTCTGGTGTCTAAAGAACTGATCGATCGCATGACCGAATTCGTCCTCTATTGGGTGCTGCACTACCACCGCGACTTCCACCGCTACTTCGCCCAGGAGCGCCAAGCGCATTGGGAGAAATATCGCGGCCCCACGACGGCGGAGCGCCGCATCGGCATCTTAGGAGTCGGTGAACTGGGCGCTGACGCGGCGGAGAAATTGATGGCGCTGGGCTTCGACGTCGCCGGATGGAGCCGCCGGGCAAAGTCCATAAAGGGCATGGAACACTTCGACGGTTCGGATGGACTTATTCCTTTCCTGGCGCGCACCGACATCTTGGTCTGCCTTCTCGCCACGACACCAGCGACCGAAGGCATCATCAATGCCCGGATGCTGGCCGCCCTGCCCAAGGGCGCCTTTGTCATCAACCCGGCGCGGGGGGCACACGTGATTGACGACGACCTCATCGCCGCCATCGATTCAGAGCACATAGCGGGCGCTGCCCTCGACGTCTTTCATCAAGAACCTCTGCCCGCCGAGCATGCCTTCTGGCATCATCCCCGCATCGCAGTAACGCCCCACGCCGGTAGTTGGCATTCGGCTGAGCATGCCGCTGAGCACATAGCGCGCAACATCCGGCGCATCCTTGACGGCAAGGATCCCTACCCCGTGGTTGACCCTGCCTCCGGCTATTAAGCGCCGTAGGAGAGAGCGAGGAGCGCGGCGCCGAGGAGGACGCGGTAGACGACGAAGGGAGTGAAGGTAGCGCGCTTCAGCCAGGCCATGAGCGCGGCAATGGCGAACAGGGCGGCGGCGAAGGCGAGGCCGGCGGCCAGGGCGGCGTCAAGGGAAAGTTGGACGTCGCCGCCGGCGTAGAGGTCGCGTGTCTTCAATACACCGGCGCCGAGGATGGCGGGAATGGAAAGCAACATGGAAAACCGCGCCGCTTCGGCCCGTTCCAAGCCCAGCATTCGAGCCGCCGACATCGTGATGCCCGAACGGCTGGCACCCGGGATGAGAGCGAGGGCCTGGGCGAAGCCGATGACCAGGGCATCGAAAAGGGTCATGTGCTCGACCCGGCGCACGGTCATGCCGCGCCGATCCGCGGCATAGAGTACGAGGCCGAAAATCAATGTCGCCCAGGCGATCACCGTAAGGCTGCGCAAAGCCTCAGCCAGGTAGTAGTTGACGACCAGGCCGGCAGCGATGACCGGCAATGTGGCGACGACCAGATATCCGGCCAGCCGGGCGCCATTCTCACGCCGCTCCTTACCGATTCCTACGACGCCCATGATCATGCGCCCAATGTCGCGCCAGAAATAAAGCATGACGGCGCCAAGGGTGCCGACATGGACGGCGACATCGATGATCAGCCCTTGATCGGGCCAGCCGGTCATGACGGGGACCAAGATAAGGTGCCCCGACGAACTAACGGGCAGAAACTCCGTGACTCCCTGGATTAATGCCAGGACCCCAATATGTAGTAACGACATAGGAAATCCACCCTAAGTCTAGCGGTCTTTATACCATTCCGATGGCGGAGCGCCAAATGCCAAATAGTCCGATTTCGGACCTAATAGGCGAGCAAGTATCTCGTTAGGCGCCCCCGGTGGGGGTCGCGGTGCCATCGGAGTGGGAACAATCGAGGTATTTATAGCAGTAGTACTGACCTTAATTTGCTTGAATTTGGCTCCGAAACCTCTCATATCTACTCTCAAATCAACATCGTATGCCTGCATTGTCAGTGTGCGGCGTCACGGGGGGCCATGACCGTCAGTATGCAACGCTTCGTTTCGATCGCCAACCGAATGCCCGACAAGCGGCAAGCGGCGGTTCGGCGTGCCGATTTCGAAGAGATATTCGGCGACTACGACCCGGCGGCGGCGGCGGAACAGGCGGCGCGATGCTCCCAGTGCGGCATTCCGTACTGCCAAATCCACTGCCCCTTACAAAATAACATTCCCGACTGGCTGATGCTGGCCGCCCAGGGTCGCCTTGAGGAAGCCTATGAGCTGTCGTCGGCGACCAACAACATGCCCGAAATTTGCGGTCTCATCTGTCCCCATGACCGGCTCTGCGAGGGCACTTGCGTTATCGAAACGGCAGGCCACGGCACCGTCGCCATCGGCGCCGTCGAGCGTTTCATCACCGAGACCGCCTGGACCGAAGGCTGGGTCAAGCCACCGACGCCGAGCAGTGAGCTGGACCACTCGGTTGGCATCATCGGCGCTGGACCGGCCGGCCTGGCGGCGGGCGAACAGTTGCGGCGCCAGGGGTATCAGGTCCACGTCTATGACCGTTACGACCGCATCGGCGGCCTGTTGGTCTATGGCATCCCCAACTTCAAGCTGGAGAAGGAAGTCGTCGAACGCCGTGCCCGCCTGCTCGCCGACGGCGGCGTCGTTTACCACACCGGCTTCGAGGTCGGCCGCGACGCCTCTTTGGACGAATTGCGCGCCCGCCACGACGCCATCATTATCGCGACCGGCGTCTATACTTCGCGCGATATCGCCATTCCCGGTGTCGGTTTGAAGAACGTCATCCAGGCTCTGGATTACCTGATCGCCAGCAATCGCAAGGGCCTCGGTGATGCGGTACCCGATTTCGACAGCGGCACCCTTGACGCCAAGGACAAAGACGTCGTCGTTATCGGTGGCGGTGACACCGCCATGGATTGCGTGCGCACCGCGGTACGCCAAGGCGCCAAGTCGGTCAAATGCCTTTATCGGCGCAACCGCGAATACATGCCGGGCTCTCTGCGCGAAGTGGAGCACGCCGAGGAAGAAGGGGTCGAATTCGTCTGGCTGGCGGCGCCCGAGGCCTTCCTCGGCAACGGCAAGGTGAACGGTGTCCGCGCCCAGCGCATGCGCCTGGGTGCTCCCGATGCCGACGGCCGACGCGTTCCCGAGGCCGTTGGCGACGGCCCTTTCACCACCCCCGCCGACATGGTCATCAGGGCGCTCGGCTTCGACGCCGAGGACCTGCCCGAAATGTTTAGCTGTCCCGGCCTTGCGCTCAGCCAAGAGGGAACGCTCGACGTCGACGCGGAGACCATGATGACCAACCTTGACGGAGTCTTTGCCGCCGGCGACATCGTGCGCGGCGCTTCGCTGGTGGTGTGGGCCATCGTGGATGGACGAAACGCCGCTACCCACATTGACGCCTACATTCGCGCTGTCGAGCGCGACGGAAGGGCAGCATAAAATGGGGCGCCCCGTAGATTCCGATAAGCGCGACACCGGGCGGGAGAGTGGCCGACGTTTCGTAGCCCAGTGGACCCGCAACGCCGAGCACTTGGCGCGTCACGGCCTTTACGACCCGAGCGACGAGAAGGATGCCTGCGGCGTCGGCTTGGTGGTGGCCGTCGACGGTAGCCCCCGGCGCGAGGTGGTGAGTGCGGGCATCGAAGCCCTGCGCTCGGTATGGCACCGGGGCGCGGTGGACGCCGACGGCAAGACCGGGGACGGCGCCGGCATTCATGTCCAGATTGCCCAAGACTTTTTCAAGGAACACGCGCGGCGGACCGGCCATCAAGTGATGAAGCGTCGACTTGCCGTCGGCATGATCTTCCTGCCGCGCACCGACTTCGCGGCGCAGGAATTGTGCCGCTGTATCGTCGAGACCGAGATCCTCAAGTCCG
The DNA here is from genome assembly GCA_030754885.1 of Rhodospirillales bacterium. Lineage (GTDB taxonomy): Bacteria > Pseudomonadota > Alphaproteobacteria > Rhodospirillales > JASLLZ01 > JASLLZ01. Next base: position 32,835 of record JASLZL010000123.1, read on the forward strand.
GGTACTACATCTACGGTTGGCGCCAGGTACCGGTCGATGTTTCGGTGGTCGGCGAGAAGGCCAACGCGACACGCCCCGAGATCGAGCAAATCATGATCGCCAACAACAAGATGTTGGACAATACCCATTTCGAAAATGACCTGTATGTCATTCGCCGCCGCATCGAGAACGCGGTTCTGGCCGCCAACATCGCGGACTTCTACATCTGCTCTCTATCGTGCCGTTCGGTCATCTACAAAGGCATGTTCCGCGCCGAACAACTCACTGATTTCTATCCCGACCTTTTGGACGAGCGCTTCGTCTCTAATTTTGCCATCTACCACCAGCGCTATTCGACTAACACCTTTCCCACCTGGCGCCTGGCCCAGCCGTTCCGCGTCCTCGCCCACAACGGCGAAATCAACACGCTTAGGGGCAACGTCAATTGGATGACCTGCCACGAACCGCGCATGGGCTCGGAACTCTTCGGCGATAATATCGAAGACGTTAAGCCTGTCATCCAACCCGTCGCTTCCGATTCGGCGGCGCTCGACGCGGTCTACGAAGTCATGGTGCGCGCCGACCGACCGCTGCCCATGGTGCAGGCCATGATGGTCCCCGACGCCTGGAGCCACAAACCCGCCATGCCCCAGGCCCACCGTGACCTCTATGCCTATACCAACTCGGTGATGGAACCGTGGGACGGGCCGGCGGCCCTGGCCGCCTTCGGCGGTCGCTGGGTGATGGCGGGCATGGACCGCAACGGCCTCAGGCCCTTGCGCTACACCCTGACCGACGACGGTCTTTTGGTCGTCGGATCGGAAACCGGCATGGTGCGCGTCGATGAGGCCAACGTGGCCGAGAAGGGCCGCGTCGGTCCCGGCCAGATGATTGCCGTCGATCTTGCCGAGGGACGCCTTTACCACGACCGTGAACTAAAGGACTTCCTGGCCGCCCGCCAGCCGTTCGGCCAGTGGGTGAAAAACATCATCCAAATCGACAGCCTGATCGAAAACACCCACCCCCCCGACCCCGAATTTAACAATGAGGAATTGCGCCGGCGCCAGCTAACGTCAGGCTGGTCGATGGAAGACCTGGAAATGATCCTCCATCCCATGGTCGGGGACGGCAAGGAGCCGACCGGGTCGATGGGCGACGACACGCCGGTGGCGGTGCTGTCGGAAAAGTACCGCGGGCTGCATCACTTCTTTCGCCAGAATTTCAGTCAGGTAACCAACCCGCCCATCGATTCGCTTCGCGAACGCCGGGTCATGTCGATCAAGACACGCCTTGGCAACCTTGGCAACATCCTCGACGAGGCGGCGGAGCAATGCGACCTGTTGCAACTCGACTCACCGGTCCTGCTCAATGCCGGGTTCGCCGCTATGCGCACCTATCTGGGTGACACTTCCATCGACGTGGACTGCACCTTCGAGCCCGGCACCGAATCCGACGATTCGGCCCTGCGCGAGGCACTTGCGCGCATCCAAAAAGAGAGCGAGGACGCCATCCGCGGCGGCTGCGCGCATGTTGTCCTGAGCGACAAGAACATCGGCCCGACGCGTGCCCCGATCCCCATGATATTGGCCACCGGTGCCGTCCACATCCATTTGGTGCGCCAGCATCTGCGCACCTTCACCTCGCTCAATGTGCGTTGCGGGGAATGCCTGGACGTTCATTATTTCGCCGTCCTGGTGGGCGTCGGTGCGACCACGGTAAACGCCTATTTGGCCGAGGAGTCGATTGTCGAGCGCCACCGCCGCGGACTGTTCGGCGACCTTGCCCTCGAGGAATGCTTGAACCGCTACAAGACCGCCGTCGGAGATGGTCTGCTGAAGATCATGTCCAAGATGGGCATATCGGTCATTAGCTCCTATCGCGGCGGCTATACCTTTGAGGCGGTGGGCCTGTCGCGCGCCTTGGTTGCCGAGTTCTTCCCCGGCATGCCTTCGCGGATCTCCGGCATCGGGCTCGCCGGCATCGAACATCAGGTAGTCTTAAGGCACGCCGCCGCCTTCAACGCCGACACCGTGCCGCTGCCTGTCGGAGGCTATTACCGCAGCCGCCGCGACGGCGAGCTTCACGCCTTCGAGGGCCAACAAATTCACATGTTGCAGAGCGCCGTCGCCACCGACTCGTTCGCCACCTACAAGCTTTACAGCTCCGCGGTCGGTGAAATGCCACCCATCCATCTGCGCGATCTGTGGGACTTCGAATCCAACTCGGATGCCGTATCCGTCGACGAGGTGCAGTCGATCACTGAGATTCGCAAACGCTTCGTCACCGGCGCCATGTCCCACGGGGCATTGTCGCGTGAAGCCCACGAGACCCTGGCCATCGCCATGAACCGCATCGGCGCCCAGTCCGACTGCGGGGAGGGCGGTGAGGCGGCCGAGCGCTTCAAGCCGCGCGCCAACGGCGACAACGCCAATTCGTCGATCAAGCAGGTCGCCTCGGGCCGTTTCGGCGTCACCGCCGAATATCTCAACAACTGCCGCGAGATCGAGATCAAAGTTGCCCAGGGTTCCAAGCCTGGCGAAGGCGGCCAGCTTCCCGGCTTTAAGGTGACCGCCGAAATCGCCGCCCTGCGCAACTCGACCCCCGGCGTTACCTTGATCTCGCCGCCGCCGCACCATGACATCTATTCCATCGAGGACCTGGCCCAGCTCATCTACGACCTCAAGCAGGTCAACCCCGACGCCCGGGTTTGCGTCAAACTGGTGGCGCGCGCCGGTATCGGCACCATCGCCGCCGGCGTCGCCAAGGCGATGGCGGACGTCATCATGATTTCGGGCCATTCCGGCGGCACCGGCGCCAGCCCCCAATCGAGCATCAAGTACGCCGGCCTGCCGTGGGAAATGGGGCTGTCGGAGGTCCATCAGGTGCTGACCCTCAATCGCCTGCGCCATCGGGTCAGGCTCAGAGTCGACGGCGGCATCAAGACGGGACGCGACGTGGTCATCGCCGCCATGCTGGGGGCCGAGGAGTTCGGTGTCGGCACCGCGGCGCTGGTTGCCATGGGCTGCATCATGGTGCGCCAATGCCACTCCAATACCTGTCCGGTCGGCGTCTGCACCCAAGACGAGGCCCTGCGCGAAAAATACTCCGGTACGCCCGAGAAGGTGGTCAATCTCTTCACCTTCATCGCCGAAGAGGTGCGCGAGGTCCTGGCCTCGCTCGGCGTGCCGTCCCTCGAAGAGATTATCGGGCGCACCGATCTATTATTCCAGGCGAGCCGCGGCAGCGCCCATCTCGACGATCTCGACCTCAATCCACTCTTGGTCAAATCCGATACCGGCGGCTTCGCGCCCTACTGCACCGTCGAGGGGCGCAACGAGGTACCCGAAACCCTGGATGCCCGGATGATCGAGGACGCCCACGCGGCCCTCGACGACGGTGAGAAGATGCAGCTCACCTACACCATCCGCAACACCCAGCGCACTATCGGTACCAAGCTGAGCTCCATGATCACCCGGCGCTTCGGCATGACCGGGCTGGCGCCGGGACAGATCACCGTGCGCCTGCGCGGCTCGGCCGGCCAGTCCTTGGGTGCCTTTGCCGTCCAAGGGCTGAAGCTGGAGGTGTTCGGGGACGCCAACGATTACGTCGGCAAGGGGTTGTCGGGGGGCATTGTCGTTGTGCGCCCGGCGCCGTCCTCGCCCTTGGTTCCGAAGGACAACGTCATTATCGGCAACACGGTGCTCTATGGCGCTTCGGCCGGTAAGCTGTTCGCCGCCGGCCAGGCGGGTGAGCGCTTCTGCGTACGCAACTCGGGCGCCCAGGCGGTGGTTGAGGGCTGCGGCGCCAATGGCTGCGAGTACATGACCGGGGGCGTTGCCGTCATCTTGGGTCCCGTCGGCCACAACTTCGCCGCCGGCATGACCGGCGGCATGGCCTTCGTCTACGACGCCGACGAGCAGTTCGTCCACATGGTCAACGACGATACCGTCCACTGGCAGCGCATCGAGACCGACCATTGGAGCAACGTGCTTCGTGACCTTGTCGCCGAGCACGCCGAAGAGACCCGCTCCGCCTTTGCCGAGGCCCTGGTGCGCAATTGGGACCGCGAACAGGCCCGCTTCTGGCAGGTAGTGCCTAAGGAAATGCTGGCGCGCTTGAAACATCCGATCGGGCAGATCAGCGACGAACACCTTTCGGCTGCCGGCCAGTGAACCGGGCCGAAGGAGGAGACCGAAGCATGCGGATGTGGCTCTTCTTGGCGGCATTAAACGGGTTTGGAGCGGTATTGGCGGGAGCCTATGGCTACCATTGGTTGGAGGTTGCCGAGCAGGGCTTTCGCGACGTCTTCATGATGGGCGTCGACTATCATATGTGGCACGCCCTGGCGCTGCTTGCTGTTGCCTGGCTGGCCTCGCGCGGCGCGGGACCCGTCGTCGTCATCGCCGGATGGGGCTTTCTCACCGGTATTCTGCTCTTTTGCGGTTCTCTCTACGCCCTTGGTCTAACCGGCGAAACAGTACTGCCCGGCGCCGCGCCGCTTGGCGGCTTCGCCTTTCTCCTCGGCTGGTCGGCCCTTGCCTGGGCGGCGCTGAGAGGACGTTGAGCGTCCAGTTCCCGTTGGCGAGATCGCGCTCTGCATCCACCGGGCCAACAACAGACATAACCCTATACGCTGCCGATATTCGGAGCGTGGCGTCGGCACAATTGCATGCCGGGACTCCTCTACTGCTTCGCGGTTTGCGCCAATTGTCTTGAACGGCTAGTTTGCCCTTGGACAGGCGATCCCAAGGCGGATTCTAGGGGGCACCATGATCGGGGCGTGGCGCAAGCGGATTTGCGAAGTCCTTGAGGTGAGGCGGGCCGACGACCGGCTGAGCCGCGTCGTCAACGTCGCGCTGATCCTTCTCATCTCATTCAACGCCATCGGCGTGATCCTTGAATCTGTGGCGTCGCTTGCCGTCGTTTACGGACCCTGGTTCGACGCCTTCGAGACCCTCTCGGTGCTCGTCTTCTCGGTCGAATATGTGCTGCGCGTGTGGTCGACGGTGGAAAGCGGCGATGCCCGGTTCAGCCGACCCATTCTAGGACGCCTGCGCCACATGCTGACACCCATGGCGTTGATCGACCTCTTGGCCATTCTGCCCTTCTATCTTGTCTTTTTCGTCGATTTCGACCTGCGCTTTCTGCGTGTCCTGCGCCTCTTCCGGGTCTTCAAGCTGACCCGCTATTCGGCCTCCATGGGCCTGTTGCTCGATGTGCTGAAGAGCGAGGCGCGCTCCATTGGCGCAGCGCTGTTCGTTCTCGCCATGCTCATCGTCATCTTCGCCAGTTTCGCCTATTTGGCCGAGCACCGCCTGCAACCCGATGCCTTTGGCAGCATCCCGGCGGCCCTGTGGTGGGCCATCATCACCATGACAACGGTCGGCTACGGAGACGTCGTCCCGATGACGCCCTGGGGCCGCGTCGTTGGAGCACTGCTTGGCGTTCTCGGCGTCGGCATGGTGGCCCTGCCGGCTGGCCTGCTGGCCTCGGGCTTCTCCAGCGCCCTGCACCGGCGCCGCAAGGAATACGAGACCCTGGTCGGCCGTACCATCGCCGACGGCATGGTCAGCGCCGACGAGGCCGAAACGTTGAAAGAAACCAGTGAGTTCCTGGGCTTGAGCGCCGAGGAGGCCGAGGGGATCCTGAACGTCGAGATCGAAAAGAGCGGTGAGCGCCACTATCTCTGTCCGCATTGCGGAAAGCCGCTTTACCATCGCCACGCCGACAGTGGCCCGACCGGAACTACTCCCACCCGGCGTGCCGCCGACCGTGGCGAGGCACCCCGGGACGACGACGGCACCCTTTACGTGCGCCGCGTGGCGGACCGGTCGACCCGGCGCGATCCACGAAAACCCGAATCGGATCCCTCTTAAATCCTCGTCAGTCTGTTGGACGCCACTCGGGCGGCGCCTTACCCAGGCGCTCGATCAGAGCTTGGCGCTGACGTTCCAATTCCCCGGGCAGGCGGTCGCCGAACCGAACGAATAGGTTCTTTTGGTCTTCCACCTCTTCCAGGGCCTCGCCGCGGTCGATCGCCATCACGTTCAGAAAGTCCTCGGCGCCGAAATCCAGTCCATCCCATCCTAGGTCACCATGGCGCGGCGTCATGCCGAAGGGACATTCCTCGGCCTCGGCGCCGCCACACAAGCGCTCGACGATCCATCGCAACACCCGCATGTTTTCGCCAAAGCCGGGCCAGATAAATGCTCCGCTGCCGTTCTTGCGGAACCAGTTGACGCGGAAGATGCCGGGAGGGTTGGGCACCGAGCGCCCCACCCCTAGCCAGTGACTCCAATAATCGGCCATGTTGTAGCCGCAGAATGGCAGCATGGCCATGGGATCGCGACGGATGGCGGCCTGGCCGACGGCGGCGGCGGTGGCCTCGGAGCCCATGGTCGCCGCGAGATACACCCCGTGCTCCCAGTCGAAGGACTGGAACACCAGGGGATAGGTGCGGCTCAGCCGGCCGCCGAAGAGAAAGCCGCTAATAGGCACCCCGGCCGGATCGTCCCAGGCCGGATCAATGCTGGGGCACTGGCTGGCCGGCGCCGTAAAGCGGGAATTGGGATGGGCCGCCGGTTCAGCGCTGTCAGGCGTCCAGTCACGGCCCTTCCAGTCGATCAGATGGGCCGGTGGATCGCCTTCCATGCCCTCCCACCAGACGTCACCATCGTCGGTCAGCCCGACGTTGGTGAAGAGGCAGTTACGGGTCAGGGTCTTCATGGCGTTAGGATTGGTGTGGTTCGACGTGCCCGGCGCGACACCGAAATAGCCGGCCTCGGGGTTGATGGCGTAAAGGCGGCCGTCGTCGTGGGGCTTGATCCAGGCGATGTCGTCGCCGACCGTCCACACCTTCCAGCCTTCGAAGGTGGCGGGTGGGATGAGCATCGACAGGTTGGTCTTACCACAGGCGCTGGGAAAGGCTCCGGCCAGGTAGGTCTTCTCGCCATCGGGAGATTCAATGCCGACGATCAGCATGTGCTCAGCCAACCACCCTTCATCGCGGGCCATGGCCGAGGCGATGCGCAGCGCGAAGCACTTCTTGCCCAACAGCGCGTTGCCACCATAGCCGCTGCCGTAGGACCAGATGGTCCGGTCCTCGGGGAAATGGACGATGTATTTCTTGTCGTTGCACGGCCAGGCGACGTCGCTCTGTCCCGGTTTCAGCGGCATACCGACCGAGTGCAGGCATGGGACAAAGTCGCCGTCGCCCAACACGTCGAGCACCTTTTGGCCCATACGCGTCATGATTTTCATGTTGACGACGACGTAGGACGAATCGGAAATTTGCACCCCCACATATGAGATATGCGAGCCGAGCGGCCCCATGCTGAACGGAATAACATAGAGTGTACGCCCCACCATGCAGCCGTCGAACAGGTTATTCAGGGTCGCTTTCATCTTATCGGGATCAACCCAGTTGTTTGTCGGCCCTGCGTCCTCCGCATGCTTTGAACAGATGTAGGTGCTGTCTTCCACCCGCGCCACGTCGCCGGAGTCAGAGCGCGCCAGGAAACACCCCGGGCGCTTTTCCTCGTTGAGCGCGATGAGGGTTCCCGCGGCTACCATCTCTTGGCACAGGCGGTCGTTTTCTTCTTCTGAACCGTCGCACCAATAGATACGATCGGGCCTGCACATGGCAGCAATCTCGTCGACCCAAGCCAAAAGCTTGGCGTTGGCCGTGCGGCCCTCGGCGGTGTCCGTCATAATTTCTCTTTCGTCATCGCGTCGTGGCGCGCTGCCCAAGGATCGGTGGCGCCTTTAGCCGGGATGGTACCCTTATTCGATGTTGCGCCTCAAGCCCGACCCTGCACCCTGCCCGTTCGGTTCCAATGCGACGCGATACCCTTTCATGGGGTGACGACGACGCGCCCAAACGACTATAATTTTGCCACAAATGGCTGGTCAATTAGTGCCACCCGGTAACTAAGGAATAAGGAAATCATGACCCGCACCATTGCTCTTGTGGACGATGATCAGAACATTCTGACCTCTGTCACCTTCGCCCTCGAGGCCGAGGGATTCAAGGTCCGCACTTATAAGGACGGCGCCCAAGCGCTGGACGGTCTTGGCCGCCAGCCGGCCGACCTTGCCATCCTTGACATCAAGATGCCGCGCCTGGACGGCATGGAGCTGTTGAGCCGGTTGCGTCAGAAAACCAATCTGCCGGTGATCTTCCTGACCTCCAAGGACGATGAAATCGACGAGATGCTCGGCCTGCGCATGGGGGCCGACGACTACATCAAGAAACCGTTCTCCCAGAGGCTTCTCATCGAACGCATCCGCGTCGTGCTGCGCCGCCACGACCTTCTGCGCTCGGGTGCCACCGGGGGCAACGGAAAAGAGGTGATCACGCGCGGTAATATGGTGCTCGATTCGGCGCGTCACATGTGCACCTGGAGCGGCCAACAGGTTGACCTCACGGTCACCGAGTTCCTGCTCGTCAAGGCATTGGCCGCTCGCCCAGGTCACGTTAAGAACCGCGACCAGTTGATCGACGCCGCATACGGGGAGAACATCTACGTGGAGGACCGTACCATCGACAGCCACGTCAAGCGGTTACGCAGGAAGTTCAAGGAT
>JASLZL010000124.1 GCA_030754885.1 Rhodospirillales bacterium
GGCCGGCATCCTTTTTTCGTCCCGGAAAAATCAGGAACGCCAACGAGAGAAAAACCGCGATCAACAGATAATAATATTGGGGGCTGTCCTAGATAACGCCGATTGGGCGTTATTATGGGCTACATGAGAAAAAGCAGATTAAGCAAATCGAAACAGGATCGGCTTCTCGAACATTTTGTGGCGGGGACGACGGCCCGTTGCGCGGCCTCCCTGGTTGGTGTTAACCGCAACACGGCGGCCTACTATTTTCATCGCTTGCGCGAGATCATCACGTATCATCTTGAGCAGGAAGCCGATGCGGTTTTCGGCGGCGAGATTGAAGTGGATGAATCGTATTTTGGCGGCAAACGGAAAGGCAAGCGGGGCCGTGGCGCCGGCGGGAAAGTCCCGGTATTCGGCCTTTTAAAGCGCAAGGGAAAGGTCTACACGAAGATCATTGCCGATGCTTCGTCCGCGACGTTAATTCCGATCATAGAGCGCAAGGTGGTGCCTGACAGCATTGTCTATTCAGATTGCTGGCGCGGCTACAACGCGCTGGATGTATCGGATTTCAAGCACTGCCGCATCAACCACTCCAAACTCTTTGCAGACAAACGGAACCACATCAATGGCATCGAGAACTTCTGGAACCAGGCGAAACGTCATTTGCGGAAATTCAACGGTGTTCCCAGGGCGCATTTTGGGCTATTTTTGAAGGAATGCGAGTGGCGTTTTAACAACAGTGACCCATCAATCCAATTAGCGCAATTGAGGCAATGGGTTAGGAAAAATATGGGCTAGTTATCTGGGACAGCCCCTAGTTTTATTAATCGAAGCGAGGCACACTCGCGGTGGGACGAGAACTGAACGGGTTCGGTCCTTAAGCAAGCCAGAGCCTTGAAGGGAGGCGCCGATGGCTGGTGAAATTAAGCTATCTTCCGCGATCCGCGCCAACCTGCTGTCGTTACAAAAAACGGCGGAGCTTGTCGCGCGCACCCAGGGGCGCCTATCGACGGGCCTCAATGTGGCCTATCCCGTTGCCGACGCGGTCGCTTTCTTCCAAGCCAAGTCACTGAGCGACCGAGCTGGCGACCTGTCGGAGAAGAAAGACGGCATCGACCAGGGCATCAGCGCCCTGACCACGGCCCTGCAGGCGGTGGAAAGCGCCGAGGACGTCTTTTCCCAGATGAAGGGCATTGTACTCAGCGCCAAGTCCGGATCGGCCACCGACCGGGCGACCTTGGTCATCCAGTTCAATGAACTTGCGGTGCAGGCCGACAATCTGATCGGCGACTCCAGCTACCAGGGTCTTAATCTGGTCAACTCAACGGCCAATGCGTTGAAGGTATCGTTTTCGGAGAAGACAGGATCGACACTCAGCGTCGATGGCGCCAACCTCTTGGTCAGCAATTTTGTTGGATTGAGCGGCGCCGCACCTTCGGTCATCGCGACCGTGCTTACGGGTCTTTCCATCGGCTGGTCGGCGGTCGGCAATTCGATCAGTCTGTTCGATGCGGCAGTCGATGTCCTGGACAGCGCCATCACGACAATTCGCACCAACGCGGCGACGCTGGGTTCCAACGTGTCGCTGCTGCAAACCCGGCTCGATTTCACGACCAGCTACGTCAACACGCTGACCGGCGGCTCGGACAAGCTGACCCTGGCCGACCTCAACGAAGAAGGCGCCAACTTGGTCGCCTTGCAGACCCGTCAGCAACTTGCGACCCAGGCCCTGGCCTTCGCCGGCCAGTCCGAACAGGCCGTGTTGCAGCTCTTCACGTAGGCAGCAGAGTTCCCTTGATCCGATGAACTGCTAGAGTTTAGAACAAACCCTCGAAACCACTCCTGAGAGAAAAATATCATGGCTGGTGAAGTTAAACTTTCTTCCGCGATCCGGGCCAATCTGCTGTCGTTGCAGGCGACGGCATCACTGGTCGCGCGCACCCAGGGCCGTCTATCGACGGGCCTCAAGGTGGCAAGCGCGATCGACGACGCGGTCGCCTTCTTCCAGGCCAAGTCGCTGACCGACCGGGCCAACGACTTGACGTCGAAAAAGAACGGCATCGATCAGGGCATCAGTTCCCTGACCACGGCCCTGCAGGCGGTTGAAAGCACTGAGGACGTCTTCTCCCAAATGAAGGGTCTTGTGCTCAGTGCCAAGTCCGGCACGGCCTCCGATCGGTCGACCCTGGCAATCCAGTTCAACGAATTGGCGACCCAGGCCAACAACCTGGTCAACGACTCCAGTTACCAGGGCCTCAATCTGGTCAATTCGACGGCCAACGCGTTGAAGGTATCGTTCTCGGAGAAGACGGGTTCGGTGCTCAACGTCGACGGCGCCAACATCTTGGTCACCAACTTCAGCGGCATGTCGTTTTCGATATCGGCGTTGGCGACGGGATTGGAATCTGCTGGATTTGGCGGCGCCAATTGCCTGGTCTGGTCCACGGTGAGCAACTCGATCAGCCTCTTCGACAACGTGATCGACATCCTGGACAGCGCCATCACGACGGTTCGAACCAACGCGGCGACGCTGGGTTCCAACGTGTCGTTGCTGCAAACCCGGCTCGACTTCACGACCAGCTACGTGAACACGCTGACCGGCGGCTCGGACAAGTTGGTCCTGGCCGACCTCAACGAAGAAGGCGCCAACCTGGTCGCCTTGCAGACCCGTCAACAACTTGCGACCCAGGCCCTGGCCTTCGCTGGCCAGTCCGAACAGGCGGTGTTGCAGCTCTTCACCTAAAGCAAAGCGTGACTTAGCTCGATCGCGCCTCCTAACCCATAATTCGGGGGGCGTCAGCCTCCCATGAGGGCGTCGAGTCGCCTAAATGTTCCCGGTAGCCTTTGGGCAACCAAGTCTGGGCCTCCTCCAACAGCTCGGACATGTCCGGGATCATCTCAAGCGTCATCACGATCTCGTTGAAGTGGTTGAGGTAATCGGTGGCGCGCTTAGCCGGTTCAAATCGGACCGCCGATGTTGCGCGCCGTTCTCCGGCGAAGCGGAAGAACTTGAGAGTCCATGACAAACCCGCCATTCTGCGGCGGTTCCTGTCATGCGACGAGGATACGGCTCATGACCGATAGACGCGTCCATATGTACGACACGACACTGCGCGACGGCGCGCAGACCCAAGGTGTGGATTTCAGCGCCGCCGACAAGGCGGCGATCGCCCGCGAGCTGGACCAGTTGGGCATCGATTATGTCGAGGGCGGCTGGCCTGGCGCCAATCCCACCGACGACGCCTTCTTTGCCGAGCCACCCAAGTTGACCCGGACGCGGCTTACCGCCTTCGGCATGACACGTCGGACGGGGCGCAGCGCTGACAATGACCCCGGCCTCAATGCGCTTCTGGCGGCCAAGGTGGACGTGCTCTGCATCGTCGGCAAAGTGTGGGACTTCAATGTCGAGGTGGGTCTCGGCATCGGCATCGACGAGAACGTCGCCATGATCGCCGATACCATTGCTCACGCCAACAAGAAGGTCGATGAGGTGATCTTCGACGCCGAGCACTTCTTCGACGGCTATAAGGCAAATCCCGACTATGCGCTCAAGTGCCTGGCGGCGGCCTTGGACGCCGGGGCGCGCTGGATCGTCCTTTGCGACACCAACGGCGGCGCCCTGCCCCAAGAAGTCGAACGCATCGTCGTTGAGGTCACGGCGCATATCCCCGGCGAGCGCCTGGGCATCCACTGCCACGACGATACCGGCAACGCGGTAGCCAACACCTTGATGGCGGTCGAAGCCGGCGTCCGCCACGTACAAGGGACCCTAAACGGCCTTGGCGAGCGCTGCGGCAACGCCAACCTGATCTCCATCATTCCGTCCTTGATGCTCAAAATGAATTACACGACAGGCGTCTCGACCGAAGGACTGAGCCGCCTCTCTCATCTCTCACACCTGTTCGACGAACGGCTCAACCGGGCGCCGGACCGCTCCGCCCCCTACGTCGGCTCGTCGGCCTTTGCCCATAAGGGCGGGCTGCACGTCTCAGCGGTGGAGAAGGACCCCAGGTGCTATGAGCATGTGGCGCCGGAACTCGTCGGCAACCGCCGCCACATCGTAGTTTCGGACCAGTCGGGACGTTCCAACATCCTGGCTCGCTTTCGCGAAGCGGGCATCGACATCGACGCCGCCGACCCGAAAGTCGCCGAGCTTGTGCAGACGGTAAAGGAGCGCGAATTTTACGGCTACGCTTACGATGGCGCCGAAGCCAGTTTCGAGCTGTTGGCGCGCCGCGCCCTCGATGGCGTGCCCGACTACTTTACCCTCAAGAGCTTCCGCGTCATCGACGAGAAGCGGTGGAACGCCAAGGGTGAGCAGATCACGGTCTCGGAAGCGACGGTCAAGCTGGACGTGGGCAATAAGTCCTATATGACGGTAGCCGAGGGCAACGGACCGGTTAACGCCCTCGACGAGGGCCTGCGCAAGGTGCTGACGGGCGTCTATCCCGAGCTTGAGGATCTGCGTCTGGTTGACTACAAGGTGCGCATCTTGACGCCGTCGGACGGCACCCGGGCAGTGACCCGGGTGATGATCGAATCGGCCGACGGCGACGGCGAGCGGTGGTCCACCGTCGGCGTCTCGGCCAACATCATCGACGCCTCGTTCAACGCGCTTTTCGACGCCATCGTCTACAAACTTCTGCGCGACGGCGCCGCCGGCGGCGGCTGAGAAACAATGGCGCGGCGCAATCCACGCTCGCCGGGACCGGCGGCCCCATCCGGCGGCCCGGCCATCGTTCTCGTCGATCCCCAGTTGGGCGAGAATATCGGCATGGTGGCGCGTGCCATGCTCAACTGCGGTCTTGGCGATTTGCGCCTAGTGCGCCCACGCGACGGCTGGCCAAGCGAGCCGGCGCTAGCGGCATCCGCCGGCGCTGACGCTGTATTGGAGGCGGCCAGGCTGTTCGACACCACGGCAGAGGCGGTGGCCGAACTGGACTTGGTCTACGCTGCCACGGTCCGCGAACGCGATATGATCAAGCCGACCCTGACGCCCAATCGGGCGGCGGTCGAAATGCGTCGGCATTCCGCCAAGGGTGGGTTTCCGGGATTCTTGTTCGGCCCCGAGGCGGTCGGCCTTGCCAACGATGACTTGGCCTTGGCCGATGCCATCGTGACGGCGCCGCTGAATCCAGAGTTCGACTCCCTCAACCTGGCTCAGGCGGTGATGCTGGTCAGCTACGAGTGGTTCCAGGCAGGCGACGCGATGCCCGAGACCCAGATGGCGACGGCGGCTACCCGCCTGGCGACCAAGGGCGAACTGCTCGGCCTTTTTGAGCATTTGGAGCGCGAACTGGACGAAAGCGGCTTCCTGCACGTCAAGGAGAAACGCCCGATCATGGTGCGCAACCTGCGCAATCTCCTACAACGCGCCGGCCTCACCGAGCAGGAGGTCCGTACGCTGCGCGGCGTCATCGCCAGCCTGACGAAGCGGCGCCAGGGCGGGAAGGGCCAGAAATCCTAGTATCCTGGATAGCACTATAATCTCATCAGGCATGGGAATTGGGATCAGGCCGGCCTACTCCAAGAAAGCCATGTGGCACCCTCGCGCCAGGCAGACCCATTCTTGCACTTCGAGCAGATTCGGTCGCCCGACCACTTGCTCTCGAACTTGACCCCGCACTTTAGACACTGGCGCTCCTTGCAAACATGGGCAAGCGCCGGATCAGCCTCGGGCTTTTGGTGGTATTTATGCTTCATCATTCGGATCTCGGTTCGTTAGTACTTAGTTTTCAGGTCGGCAACTGGGGGCAGGTCCCAATCCCAAGCCCCATATTTTAAGAGCGACCGTCACGGAAAAATTCACGGACGCGAAGGCCAATTTTCGCAAATATCGGCAAAAACCGCCATCGCAAATGCAGCGAAGACGGAAATCCAAAGCTCATCAAATATATAAAATGTCCTATGCTATTTATAGGCGATTCCAATAAGATCGTCAAATACGTTGAGAGATATTTTGGTGAATTTTAGGGAATAATATAGGTAATATTTTTTGGGGCTGTCCCAGATAACTAGCCCATATTTTTCCTAACCCATTGCCTCAATTGCGCTAATTGGATTGATGGGTCACTGTTGTTAAAACGCCACT
>JASLZL010000125.1 GCA_030754885.1 Rhodospirillales bacterium
GAAAATCTTGGCCTTGATTGATGATCTACGCCGAAGCCCCGTCCCGGCGTAGGCCGAGGAAATTGACGGCAAGGTGGAAAAGACAGGAGAGGTGTTTCTTTATGACGACAAATTTTGCCAAATGGGCTTCCAACAACGGCCAAATCATCAAATCGGGGCTGCCGAATGACCGCAGAGCAAAATTCCTTCCATCGGTGGTCGGGTTCGCCTACAATTTGCTACGATACGAATACTATCTGGGAAATATCGGTCAAAAATGACTTGCCAGCGTTCATCCGCGCCGCAAAACACCCCGCAGCCAATGCGCCGCCGCCAGGACACGCCGGTCATCGTTCAAGCGTCCCAGAACCTGAACCCCGATCGGTAGCCCCGAATGTCCGCAAAGCCCGGGAACATTTATGCACGGAATCCTCAACGCTGTTCCCGTACGATTAAAAATTGGGTCGCCCGTCGCATGAAGGCCTTCGGGCGCCTGGCCCGGTGCGCTGGGGCAGAGCAGCACGTCGAGTCCGTCCAATGCGGCATCCAGAGCGCCCCGTGCGCGTTCGGTGATGCCAAGCGCCGCATCGTAATTTTCGGCTGTGGTCGCAAGGCCCGCCTCCGCCCGCTTCACGAAGCTTTCGCTCACCCGTTCGCGATGGACGTTGAGGTCATGGGCTGCCGAGCGCGCGGCCTCGACATCGACAATCAAGGCCTGAGCATCGGCCAGTTTTGAAAAAGGATCCGGCAGACTGACGTCCCGGATATGACAACCGGCAGCGCTGGCCAATCGCGCCGCCGTGTCCAAAACCGTTTCAACGTCCGCATCTGCAGCGGCCCATTCATGGGTCCGGCAAAGGCCGATGGCGGTAGGTCCAGCCATGTCGTCGTCGAAGCGCAGGGCGGGCCGGCGGCTGAGTATGGAAGCCAGAAAAGCAACGTCCGAAACATCGCGTGCGAATAGGCCGACCGTATCGAATGATTCCGCCAACGGCCGCATGCCCGTTCGGTCGATGAGGCCGAAACTGGGTTTGTATCCGACGATGCCGCAGTAGGACGCCGGCCGGATTGTCGAGCCCACGGTTTGAGAGCCGAATGCCAGCGGAACCATGAAATCGGCGACGGCCGCCGCGGAGCCGCTTGAGGAGCCCCCGGGGGTATGGCCCGGGGCATGGGGATTGGCGGTTTTTCCCGGTTGAAAATAAGCAAACTCAGTTGTCACAGTCTTGCCGAGAACGATCCCGCCGGCGTTTCGAGTCATGGCGACACACGATGCGTCGGCGGGCGGGCGGTGGCCCTCATAGATCGGCGACCCGTAGGCCGTCGGCATGTCGGCCGTGTCGTAGATGTCTTTAACAGCAACCGGAACGCCTCGGAGGGGTTGGTCCAAAGCGGCTGTATCGCGACTACTAGCCGCCTCCATTGCCATGTCGGCAGACAGAAACTGCCAGGCGCCGATGGTGTCTTCGCGCTCCGCGATACGCTCCAAACAGGCGGCAACAAGGGTTTCCGAAGTCAGCTCTCCGGCTTCTATTTTTTGAATGGCCTCTCGGGCGGTGAGTTCATTCGGGGCCGATGACGCCATTACCGGGCGTTCCAGCGGCTGGCAATCTCGATGTAGGCGTCTCGGGCCTCGCCGATCTTATTGACTAAGCAGTACTCGTCCGTTTGATGCGCCATAACGGCTTCGCCGGGGCCAAGGATGACCGTTGGCGGCCCCCCATACGCCGGTGTCAAAGCGGAAGCATCGGTAAAATATGGTGCCGTCCGGGATTCTGGCGGCCCGTCCAGAATTTCGGTCATGATCTCATGGACCTCCTGCATCCATTCATCAGCCGGATCCGTCAACACACCACCCACATCGACAACGGACTCAAGCTCAACGTCTTCGCCGAGATATCCGGTGAGCTGGGACCGCAGGATCGCGTGATCCTGATCCAGAATTGTCCGGATATCGATCCCGACCTCGGCCAAGTCGGGAACGGAGTTGATATTCAAGCCACCATGGACCGAGCCCACATTGAGCGTCGGCTTGCCCAGGACTTGGTGGCGGGCGATGTTGAAATCGAAGTCCTCTAATTGGCCGATGGCGCGAGCCGCCTTATAGACGGCGTTGTCCCCCTGTTCGGGCATTGATCCGTGCGCCGTTACGCCCGTCGTCCTGGCCTTCAGCCAGAGCGCGCCCTTGTGGCCGATCCACGGTTGGTTGGAAGTCGGTTCGGCGACGACAATGGCGCCGGCCTCGCCCAGCACGTCGCCAAGGCCGGCCAGGTGGTAGGCGCCCTCGCAACCGGTTTCCTCGCCCGCCGTGATGACCAGGACCACGCCCGGCCCCTTGGCGAAATCTTTCGCTAAATTCAACCCGGCGACAACAAACGCGGCAACGCCGCTCTTCATGTCCGTCGTTCCGCGGCCATAAAGCTTACCGTCGGCAATCTCGCCGGCAAAGGGATCGACGGACCACGGCGCCGCGCCCAAGGGCACGACATCTATATGTCCGGTGAAACAAAGCGGCTTGGTGTCCGAGGCGCCGCCGATGCGGGCCACAAGGCTGGTTCGGGTATCGGCGAAATCGTGGTAGGAGACGAAAAATCCGCCGTCTTCCAAAAGGCCCCCCAAATGTTCGGCGCAGGGCCTTTCGTTGCCTGGCGGATTGATGGTCTCAAAAGCAACCAACGTGCGAGTCAGTTCAACCAGGCCGAGAGATTCAGGCATCAGTTCGTTCGCCTATATAATAAACGCCCATCGTTCAGGCTGTGCGGCCCGTACTATAGCAACCCAAAAGGAACCACACAAAAGCCGCAACCTGGGTTGCCAGAAGAATACCGAAACCGACCTGATAGGATTCCGGCGCATACCCGCCGCCGGAGGTGAGCGGCCAAAATTCGATTATCCAGCCGACCAGAAACTGGCTGGCGAAGGCGAAACCGATCATCAACATGTTCAAATTCGTATTGACCCGCCCCGCGAGACTACGATCGAAGGCCTGTGACAGGATGGCGTAGGACAACGCCATGGCATTGATCAACAAACCGAACACGGCCCAAAGGAGATAACTGATGGAGGTCCATTCGAGAACAATCATCGTTTGCACGGCCATGTAAAGAAATGCCATAACGCCGAGCAAGGCGAGCAGGGACAGGCCGGAACGCCGCGCCGCCTCCGCCGCAAAGCCGGACAAAGCGGGTCCCACTGTCAATCCAACGGCGATCAGCGACAGGTGATTGGCCACGGCGTCCGGCGGCAGAACCGCGACATCGCGCAGCCATGTGCCGGCCCACAGCCCTTGAATGCTCAAGCCGGTTGCTATGGTGGTGATCGACAGCGGTGCGACCCGCCAAAACAGCCGGTTCCCATAGATGGCGGCGAAACCAGATAATTGCTCCCGCAAACCTCCGAGTCCGGCGCTCCGCTTGAACTTGGGAAGGCAAAGGCCGACGAGAACGGCAACGGCCGCCGTCATTACCGCGAGAACATAAAACAGGCCGCGCCAGTCCGTCAGTTCCAGCGCCCATGCCACCGGTTTGGTTGCGGCCAAGGCGCCGAGACCGCCAAACCCCATGAAACACCCGTTGGCCAGCGGCAAATAGCGGCGCGGCAACCATAGGGCAAAGGCGGTGAACGAGGACATCAATCCACCGGCGACGCCGACACCGATCAACGCGCGGCCGAGCGTCAGCATGCCGGACGTCTCGCCGATGGAGAACAGGAAAGCCCCAAGCGCCGCCACGCCAAGGAGCAGGCTCTGGACCCGGGCCGGTCCATAGCGGTCGAGAAGAACTCCCAAGGGAAGTTGGAAAAGACCGAAACCCAGAAAGTAGGCCGATGTCATGAGGCCGAGCTGGCTGGCCGACAATTCGAGTTCGGTAACCAGGTGCGGCGCAATCATGGCGTTGATGGAGCGAAACAGAAACGACAGGAAGTACCCGCCCGCTAGCGGCAGGAATATTCCGACCATGATCCACGCACCCAGGGGAGGGGCTTTCGTTTCGGTGTAATTCGACATCGTACCAGCCGTCGGATTCCTGCTTTGCCGGGGGAAGGGTTTATTGTCGCCCGCATTTGATTACACTACACCACGACATGGAATGGTTTAATTTCGTGTTGGGCAATCATGGATGCAGTGACCCAGTCTTTGGTCGAGGTCGGTATCGATACCGGCGGCACGTTCACAGACGTCGTTTGTTATCGCGACGGTCGGTCGGTCGGCGTCACCAAGGTCCCGAGCACGCCATCAGACCCAAGCATCGCCATATTGGAAGCTGTCGCCCATCTCGGGCGAGCGTGGGATATCGGTCCATCCCATATCGGCCAGCTGGCCCATGGAACGACGGTGGCCACCAATGCCCTGATCGAACGCAAGGGCGGGTGCGTGGGTTTGCTGGCGACGGAGGGGTTCTCCGATGTCATCGAAATCGGCCGTCAAATGCGCCGCCAACTTTACGAAGTCACGCTGACGGTGGAAACGCCGGTGTTCCTGGCGCCGGGGCGGCGGCGCAAGGGGGTCATTGAGCGCATCGCCAGTGACGGTTCCGTTCTGGTTCCCCTTGACGAGGACTCGGTCCGCGCGGCAACCCGGGAATTGGTCGAGGAAGGTGTTGATTCCATCGCCATCTGTTTCCTCTTTTCTTTCCTCCACCCAGCTCACGAGATTCGAGCCCGGGATATTGTCTCGGCTGAGTTTCCGCAGTTGAAGGTTTCCATCTCAAGCGAAATCGATCCGACGTTTCGTGAGTACGAGCGGACGGCGGTCACCGCGTTTGATGCCTACGTGAAACCGGTCGTTGATAGCTATATGGGCCGGCTTGTACAGGAATTGATTGCCGCCGGCATCGCCACCGAGCCGAAGATAATGCAGTCGCGTGGTGGCATGTCGGCGGTTTCGCTCGCGCGCCAACGTCCCGTCCGGCTTTTCCTGTCCGGACCCGCCGCCGGCGTGGTCGGTGCCGCCGAAGCCGGCAAGGCGGTTGGCGTCGAGGACTTGATCAGCATCGATATCGGCGGCACCAGTAGCGACATCGCGTTGATCAACGGCGGCCGGCCGACCTTGCGGTCCGAGGGTGAAATCGAGGGCTATCCCGTCCGGGTCAACATGGTCGACATCAATACCATTGGCGCCGGCGGCGGCAGTCTCGCCCGGTTGGATGGTGCAGGGGGGCTGCGCGTTGGACCGGAATCGGCCGGCGCCGATCCGGGCCCTGCCTGTTACGGACGCGGTGGTGAGCGGGCCACGGTCACCGACGCGTCGGTCGTGCTGGGCTACATCAATCCCGAATACTTTGCCGGCGGGGCGGTGGCACTTGATCCGGCGTGCGCGCTTGATGTGGTCAAGACGGCGATCGCCGAACCCCTGGGGTTTCCCACGGAGCGGGCCGCTCAGGGAATCCACCGTGTGGTCAACGCCCAGATGGCGGAGGCCATTCGCCTGACCTCGACGCAGCGGGGGTACGATCCCAGGCGTTTCACCCTGGTGGCTTTGGGCGGCGCCGGCCCAATTCACGCGACGGCCCTGGCCGATGAATTGGGAATTATCCAGATTATCGTTCCCGGGAACCCCGGCGTGCTTTCCGCCCTGGGACTTTTGATGGCACCGATCGAACACGAGGCGACCGTGTCCTTTCAGCGGAATTTGACGGAAATTTCGCTGACAGATGTTGAAACCGTGATGGCCAATCTCGACACCTCGTGCCGCGCGCTCATGGACGCGGAGGGTGTGTCATCCGCCAAGTCAGAGGTTCGTCACCTGGCGGATGTCTGCTATATCGGTCAGTCTTATCACCTGGACGTGCCTCTATATTTGGATGACGCCGCCCCCCTTGATCGCCTGTACGACGATTTCAAGGTCGTGCACGACAGAATTCACGGCCATGCGACGGATGCGCCGTTGAAGATCGTCAATTTGCGCAGCGTCCACTCGCTCGGTCGTGATGGGGGGTTGCGTGCCGATGCCAACGCCAGCAATGGCGCGGACAGCTTGAAGGGGCATCGTTCCGTGCTGTTCGTCGATGCCGATGAACCACGGCGGGCGGCCATTCACGCCCGCGAGCACCTCACCCCCGGAACACGGATCGACGGGCCCGCCATAATCGAGCAAGCAGACACGACGACGATTGTTTCAATGGGATGGCAGGCGAGAGTCCATTCCTCTCTCGCCCTGATCATCGAAAAAATGACGACCGGTTGATTGCCGGGTTGGGAGCACAAGGGCATGAATCAACGCGTTTCGAACGAACTGGATCCAATCGCCGTCGAGGTGATCCGTAATAAATTGGAAGGGATTGCCAATGAAATGCAGCAATCACTGCTCCGCAGCGCCTTCTCGCCTATCGTCAAGGAAGGACTGGATGCGTCGGCCAGCCTGTTCATGCTCGACGGCGAGACCCTGGCACAATCGATCGCCATTCCGATCCACCTTGGCACGCTGATCCCCATCGTCGAGGAAATTCTCAAGCGTAATCCCGTTGATACTCTGGACGACGGCGATGTTTTTATCATCAATGACCCGTACATGGGCGGAACGCACTTGCCCGATATCGCCCTCGTCATGCCGGTCTTCGTCGATGGCCGTGCCCTAGCCCTCAGCGCCGCCATGGTGCACCACCAGGATGTCGGCGGGATGACACCCGGATCCGTGCCGACGAACGCGACCGAGATATTCCAGGAAGGCATTCGGATCCCGCCACTGAAACTGGCCTCGGCCGGAGTATTCGACGAAAATCTGATGCAAATTCTGCGTTTGAATGTTCGCCTGCCCGACGAATTCATGGGCGACATCAATTCGCAAATCGCGGCTTGCAACGTGGGCCGTCGGCGACTCCAGGAACTTTGCGCCAGTCGAGGCCACGACTACCTGTTGACGGTTTTCCAAATACTGCTCGACCGTTCGGAGATCATGACCCGGGACGCGCTCGCCAGCATCCCGGCCGGCGACTACCACTATACGGATTACTTGGATAACGACGGCATCAACATGGATCAGCGAATTCGGATTTCCGTCACCGCGACCCTCAAGGATGGCGAAATCACGTTTGATCTGGACGGGTCCAGTGACCAGGTTGCGGGTCCTTTCAACTGTGTGCCGTCCGGTTCCCTATCAGCTGCCTGCTTTGCCGTGCGGGTGCTCACGGGGTCGGACATCCCGACCAACGGAGGATGCTTCCGGCCCATTCACCTGAAGCTGCCTGAAGGTTCCATCGTCAACCCAATCGAACCGGCGCCGGTCAACGCCCGGACATCGACCATCAAACGCATCTCCGGATGCATGGTCAGTGCCTTCAAAGAGATCATGCCGGACAAGGTGACAGCGGACTCGGCCAGTGAAATGCTGATCCTTCAGTTCGGCGGCCGGCATCCCGATGGACGGCGGTTCGTTGTCGGCGAGTTGATCGCCAGCGGCAGTGGCGCCGGAATCGGCTCCGACGGTGTCGATGTCATTGAAACGGACGCTTCCAACTGCATGAACCTTCCAGTCGAGGCCTTGGAACTCGAGGCGCCGATTCGGGTCAACCGCTTCGGCTTGCGCAAGGATTCTGGTGGGGCCGGCGAATTCCGCGGCGGGTTGGGCGTTATCCGCGAATACCAAGTCCTCGACGGCGAAATCAAATTCACCCATC
>JASLZL010000126.1 GCA_030754885.1 Rhodospirillales bacterium
CGACCAGGCGGTCGACGTAGCGCTGCATCAACGGCTGTACATAGGCGTTGGCGGTCGTCGTTGATGTGCGCTCGTACTCTCTCAGTTCGGGCTGCACGTCACTCGACAAAGAGACCGCGATCTGGGGATAGGCGTCGCACAGAAGGTCCCGCACCGCCTGCTCGTGGGCTGGGTTCTTGTAGGCATGAAGGAAGCACACCGCGATCGCCTCGACACCTGCCGCAACAAAGTCCGCTGCCTGACGGCGCACCTGATCGAGATCGAGGGCCACCACCACGTCACCGTCGCGGCTCATACGCTCGTCGATCTCCAGGCGCAACGCGCGCGGCACCAAGGGGTCGGGGAACTCCAAAAATAGGTCGTGGATGTCGTAGCGCTGCTCGGTTCCCATCTCCAAGATGTCGCGGAATCCGCGCGTCGTCAGCAAGGCCAGCTTGGCGCCTTGGCGCCCGATGATGGCGTTGGTGACAAGGGTCGTGCCGTGGATCAGGTGCGAGACGTCGGCTGTGCCCAAACCGGCGCCGGCAAGAAGTTCGTTCAGTCCCTCCAGCGCGCCGAGCGAGGGATCGTCGGGCGTCGTCAGGCACTTGTGTACGCGAACCTCGGCGCTGTTCGCGTCGTAGAGCACGAAATCGGTGAACGTTCCGCCAATATCGAACCCGACGCGATAGCGCCCATTGCCTTCGGCCATCAATCCCTCCCGACGTTTTGTTCCCGCGACCTTTATAGGACCACCGCGATCCATCGCAAATCACTATTCGGGGGAATCCGCCAGATAGCTTCTAAGTATCCTTGAATCGCTGTGAGTTCGGGGCGTAGACACATGGTTTTTGTGAAGAAGCAAGTGAATCACGTTGATTCTGAAGAGTGAATCGCTTTGAATATAACTTGACAAGCGGACTCGCGACGGACATCTTGCTGGCAAAACTCCACCCAGGGTTGGCTCGGCACGCCGGAATTCGACCGGCGGGTTCGGAACGCGGGATGGGGAAAAGACGTATATGTCGACGCTTTTGAGGGGATTTTTAGCGGTCGTGGTGCTAGCCGCCGGCGTGGGGTTGTCGGCGCGGCTTCTCTTGACCGACATTCCGCCCGCAACCGGCACGCTTGGCCAGCCTTCGACGATCGCGCTCGCTCCCATATCGCTCGGCAATCCGGCGGCCGCGGCGGCGCTCAAGGTCCGCCATCCCGATACGCCCCTCGGTACGCCCTCTATTCCACGCCAACCGCCGTCCTACGGTTATCCGCTTCGCGTTGCCGCCGGCGATACCCTGGCCGGCCTGCTGGTTGGCGCCGGCATCTCACCGGACGAGGCCCACGGCGCCGTTACGGCTCTCGGCAAGCTTTTCGATCCGCGCCGCATCCGCCCGGGCCAGGAAATCACGGTGCGCTTCCGCCCGACGCCCGACGGCGCCGAAGAGGACCGCTTTCTGGGCCTGACGGTTGATGTCGATTACCGGCGCCGGATCGCGGTGGCGCGGACGGCGGACAATACGTTCCGGGCGACCGAGGAGGAACGGGCGCTAAGGCGCACCTTGGCGCGGGGCGCCGGCACGATTAAGGCCAACCTGTTCGACGACGCGACGGCGGCGGGGGTGCCGGCGGCGGTGCTTGTCGCGGTCGTGCGCGCCTATTCGTGGGACGTTGATTTCCAAAGGGCGATCCGCAAGGGCGACCGCTTCGAGATATTGTTTGAGCGCTTCCATGACAAGACCGGCACCTTGGTTCACGCCGGCGGCTTTGTTTACGCCGACTTGGTGTTGAGCGGCGGGCGCCACCCAATCTATCGCCACGCCACCAAGGACGGCCTGACCGATTATTTCGACCCCCGGGGTCACAGCGCGCGCAAGGCCTTGTTGCTGACACCCATCGACGGGGCGCGGCTGTCGTCACGCTATGGCAAGCGCCGCCATCCTATTTTGGGCTATACCAAGATGCACCGCGGCCTGGATTTCGCCGCCGCCAGCGGAACGCCGATCTATGCCGGTGGCGACGGAACCATCGCGGTGGCGGGGACCAACGGCGCCTATGGCCGCTATATCCGCATCCGCCATAACGCCACTTATTCAACCGCCTACGGCCACATGCGCCGGCTCGCCCGCGGCATGCGGCGCGGCAAGCGGGTCAAGCAGGGCCAGGTCATCGGCTACGTCGGCACCACCGGCCGTTCGACCGGCCCGCACCTCCATTACGAAATCTTAAACGGCGGTCGCCAGGTCAATCCGATGAAGGTCAAAATGCCGTCGGGGCGCAAGCTCAAGGGCGCCGAGCTGGCGCGTTTCCAAGAGACCCGGTCCAAGATCGAAAGCGCGCTCGCGGCGCTTGCTGGCGGCACCGAATTCGCGCGAGGCGATTGACCAGACGACCTTAGGCCGCCTCGGCCTTGATGCCGTTGATTGTCAGGCCGTCTTCGCCGGCGGTCACGCGCACGGTTTCGCCGTCTTGCACCTTGCCTTCCAGGATCAGCCCGGCCAGCGGATTTTGCAGGGCGCGCTGGATCACGCGTTTCAGGGGCCGGGCGCCGTAGGCCGGGTCGTAGCCGGCGTCGGCCAGCCAGGCGCGCGCGGCGGCGTCGAGGTCCAGTTCCATGTGGCGTTCGCCAAGCAAGCGGCCGAGGTGGCCGAGCTGGATGTCGACGATGCCGTCCATGTGGTCGCGCGACAAGCGGTGGAACAAGATGACCTCGTCAAGGCGATTGAGGAATTCGGGCCTAAAGGCGGCGCGCACGATCTCCATCACCGGTCCGCGCAGCTCAGTCGAATCGTGGCCCTCTTCTTGGTTGGCGAGGATCTCGGCACCGAGGTTCGAGGTCAGCACGATCAAGGTGTTGCGGAAGTCCACGGTGCGACCCTGGCCGTCGGTCAGCCGCCCGTCGTCAAGCACCTGTAAGAGGATGTTGAAGACGTCGGGGTGGGCCTTTTCGACCTCGTCGAACAAGATCACTTGATAGGGACGGCGGCGCACCGCCTCGGTCAGGGCTCCGCCCTCGTCATAGCCGACATAGCCAGGGGGCGCGCCGATGAGGCGCGCCACGGCGTGTTTTTCCATATATTCCGACATATCGACGCGGATCATCGCGGCTTCGTCGTCGAATAGAAACGCGGCCAAGGCCTTTGAAAGCTCGGTCTTGCCGACGCCGGTCGGACCCAGGAAGAGGAAAGAGCCGATCGGGCGGCCACCGTCCTGCAGGCCGGCGCGGGCCCGGCGCACGGCGTCGGCGACCGCACCCAGTGCTTCGTCCTGGCCGACCACCCGGCGGGTGAGCATCTCTTCCATGGCGAGCAGCTTTTCGGTCTCGCCCTGCAGCATCTTGTCGATCGGGATGCCGGTCCAGCGCGACACCACCGAGGCGATGTGCTCGGCCGTCACCTGTTCGTTCAGCATGCGGTGCTTTTCGGTTCCCTCGGCCTCGGCGATTTGTGCCTCAAGGCCGGGAATCACGTCGTATTGCAGCTCGCCCGCCTTCTCGAAGCGGCCTTCGCGCATGGCCTTGTCGACATCGATGCGCGCCTGGTCGAGATGCTCCTTGAGCTTGGTGGCGCCGGCCAGGGCTTCTTTTTCGGCGGTCCATTGCCCGGTCAATTCGGCCGAGCGCTTCTCGAGTTCGGCCAGTTCCGCTTCCAGCTTCTTCAGGCGCTCTTTCGAGGCGTCGTCATTTTCCTTCTTCAGGGCCTCGCGCTCGATCTTGAGCTTGATGACGCGGCGGTCCAGCTCGTCGATCTCCTCGGGCTTGGAATCGATCTCCATCCTAAGCCGGCTCGCCGCCTCGTCCATCAGGTCGATGGCCTTGTCGGGCAGGAAGCGGTCCGAGATATAGCGGTTCGACAGGGTCGCCGCCGAAACCAGGGCGCCATCGGCGATGCGCATCCCGTGATGCATCTCATAGCGCTCCTTAATGCCGCGCAGGATCGACACCGTATCCTCGACCGTCGGTTCGGCGACGAAAACGGGCTGGAAGCGCCTCGCCAGGGCGGCGTCCTTCTCGACGTACTTGCGGTATTCGTTGAGGGTCGTCGCGCCGATGCAGTGCAGATCGCCGCGCGCCAGGGCCGGCTTTAAGAGGTTGGAGGCGTCAATGGCGCCCTCGGCGGCGCCTGCGCCGACCAAGGTGTGCATCTCGTCGATGAACAGCATCACCTCGCCGGCGGCGGCGGTAACCTCGGCCAGCACCGCCTTGAGGCGCTCTTCGAATTCGCCGCGGAACTTGGCACCGGCAATCAGGGCGCCGAGATCAAGCACCATGAGGCGTTTGTTTTTGAGCGTCTCCGGCACGTCGCCTTGGACGATGCGGATTGCCAGGCCCTCGATGATGGCGGTCTTGCCAACGCCTGGCTCACCGATCAGCACCGGGTTGTTCTTGGTGCGCCGTGACAGGACCTGGATGGTGCGCCGGATTTCCTCGTCGCGGCCGATGACCGGGTCGATCTTGCCTTCGCCCGCCGCCACCGTCAGGTCGCGGGCGTATTTCTTAAGCGCATCATAGGTGTCCTCAGCGCCGGCGGAAGTCGCCTTGCGCCCCTTGCGTTTGTCGTTGATAGCTCGGTTCAGATTTTGCGCCGTCACCCCGGCCTGGCCGAGCACCTTGGCGGCCGCCGTGCCCGCCGAAAGAGTGAGAGCGAGGAGCAGCGTCTCGACGGTGACGAAGCTGTCTCCGGCCTTCTTAGCGATCTGCTCGGCCTGCTCGAACAGGCGCGCCGTCTCTGGGCCCAGATAGACTTGACCGGCGCCCGAGCCCTCGACCTTGGGCAGCTTGGCCAACTCGGTCTCGGCGCCGCCGAGCGCCCGTCTCGCGTCGCCGTCCGAGGCCTCGATGAGGCTGGCGACCAAGCCTTCGGCGTCGTCGAGCAGGACCTTGAGAAGGTGCAGCGGCGTAAGCTGCTGGTGACCCTCGCGGAGCGCCAGGGTCTGGGCGGTCTGCACGAAGCCCCGCGCGCGTTCGGTATATTTTTCCAAGTCCAAGTTTCGTTGCCCTCTGCCGTCTTGGGGCCGAGAATGTTCGTTCCTAATATGGCGCAAACAGCCGTTGGTGCAAGGTCGAGGGGACTTTGCGGCAATTGGGCAAAGTCTTCATTGACAGGTGCCGGGCGGGCCTAGAACCTGCACCCATGGCGATCACCGTCCAAAGCATTTGCCGTCATCCGGTCAAGGGGCTGAGCCCGGAGACGCTTGAAGCCGCCCAGATCGCGCCCGGTGCCGGCCTGCCCGACGACCGCCGCTTCGCCCTGGCCCGTCCGGCCACCCAGTTCGATACGCAAGCACCCCGGTGGCTGCCCAAGACCAGCTTTTACATGCTTATGCGCGACGAGCGGCTGGCCGCGCTGACGACGCGTTTCGATGAGACGGCCGGGTTGCTTTCCATTAGCCGCAGCGGCCGCGAGGTCGCCAAGGGGCGTATCACCGAGCCCCTGGGCCGGGCCATCGTCGAGGACTTCTTCGCCGCCTATCTAGGCGCCGCCGCGGGGGGCAAACCCAGGCTCATCGAGGCGCCGTCGGGGCACATGTTCTCCGACCATCAAGATCCGGTTCTGTCGCTGATCAATCTGGCTTCGGTGCGGGATTTGGAACGCATTGTTGGCGCCCCGGTTGATCCGTTGCGTCTTCGCGCCAATCTCTACGTGGACGGTGCTCCGGCCTGGGCCGAGTTCGGCTGGCTGGGCGGTGAGATCGCCATAGGCACCGCACGGCTTCGGGTGACGGCGCGTATCGACCGCTGTGCCGCGACCAACGTAGACCCCGCAACCGGGGCTCGCGATATGAATATTCCCAAGGCCCTAAAGCGCGGCTTCGGCCACGTCGATTGCGGTGTATACGCAGCCGTGGTTACGGGCGGCGGCATCGCCGTCGGCGACGCGCTGGAGCCGCCGCACTAAGCGGGAGAGGATTCGGGTTCGGTTTTTGGCGGCGACTTCGCTTTGGTCGAGTCGTCGTCGGCTACGGCCTTAAATGGTTCCGTCCTTGGATTCGCGGGAGCCGGAGCCGGAGCCGGAGCCGGAGCAGCAACCGGAGTGGAAACAGGTGCAGGCGCGGGAGTAGGCGCAGGCGCGGGCGTCTGCGTGGGAGCCCCGGAATTGCGATGCCTGTGGTCCTGCCGGCCTTGGCCGTTAGAGCCGCCGTCGCCGCCGTTGACCAAACGGTAGTAGTGATCGGCGTATTGGAAATACCCTTCCGCGGCGACTCGATCACCAGACGAAATAGCGTCCTGGGCCAGGGAAAGGTACTTGTCGAGCACCTGTTGAGCCGAGCCACGGACCTTTACGTCCGGTCCGCTGCTTTCTACGGAATGGTGTCTGGAGGATGAATGGCGTTTACCGCCGCTTCGGGGACGCCCCCGTCTCGAATTGGACCCTTGTTTCATCGTTACCTGTGTGTACTGGTTCGGTAAAATGTCCTGTTTTCCGCCATGCCCCGTCTTTGACGGGATCGGCGCGGCCAAGACTCAAACCTTGGGTCCGGCATCTGGGAACAGGAAAAGGGGTCTTTCAACGCCCGGCGGCGCGAGCCCCCGTGGCCACCAAAGGCCACCCACAAGGGAAACCTAGTCGGGAAAAGGATTATTTCCAACCTTTTTTTTCATTAGTCGGTCGTTAAAAAGTCCCTCGCCTTCAGCTCGGTGTACTTTTTACCGGTTTCAATACGGACAAATCAGCCCTTGAGGCGGCGCCGGGCCGCCCCAAGCACGCCTTTCTCATTGTCAACATTGAAGAAAAGTACACTGAGCGCTAGCGAAGGACTTTTCTTCACGGTCAACTCATTACCCCCGGCGATTCCACCGCCGGGCTACGACGCAACGCGGGATACCGGCCAAATCTTCTTTGATTTCAACCACGCCGAGACCGTGGTGGCCGAGCAGTTCGGCGACATGCGTGGCCTGCCCGGCGCCGACCTCAAGGAAGGCGGCACCACGCATGCTCATCAAATCGCCCAGGCGGGGGGCGATTCGCCGATAACACGCAAGGCCGTCGGTGCCGCCAGCGAGCGCGATGCGCGGCTCGAAAGTCGCCACTTCCGGATCCAGGTCCGGCCACTCTTTTTCAGCGATATAGGGCGGGTTGCACAGCACCACGTCGAACGATCCGGTCAGACAGTCGGTCCAGTCACCGCGCACCAGGCAGGAGCGGGTGCCGAGTCCCAATGCGTCCAGATTGTACCCAGCCACGGAAAGCGCCGCCGCGTCGATGTCGAGGCCCAGGCCCCACCACTCGGGGCGCTCGCTGAGCACGGCCGCCAGCAAGCAGCCGCTGCCGCTGCCCAGGTCGAGGACGGCGGCGCGCCCGAGCGCCGGCCATGCCAGGGCGGCCTCGATCAAGGTTTCGGAATCGGGCCTGGGAACCAAAGTGTGGCGGTTGACAGCGAAGGTGAGACTCCAAAACTCTCGGTGGCCTGTAATATGGGCCAGGGGTTCGCGCGCGGCACGCCGCTGCACAAGTTGGCGCAAGTCCTCGCGCTGTCCGAATTCCAGATGCCGCTCACCAACACCCAGCACATGTTCAACCAGGACGCGGGCATCAATCCGGGGCTGCGCGATACCGGCCTCGGCCAGATGCCGTGTCGCTTCAAATACGGCGTCGTATACGCTTAGCGACGCCCTCAACTGACTTCCGCCAGGCGTGCCGCCTGATCCTCGGCGGTCAAGGCATCGACAATTTCGTCAAGCTCGCCCGCGATAACGTCTTCCAGCTTGTGCAACGTCAGACCGATGCGGTGATCCGTCACGCGGCCCTGGGGAAAGTTATAGGTGCGGATGCGCTGGGAACGGTCACCCGACCCGACTTGGCTTTTCCGGTTCGCCGCCATCTCGGCGTTTTGGCGCTCGTGCTCAGCCTCATAGAGGCGCGCGCGCAGGATTTTCATCGCCTTGGCTTTATTCTTGTGCTGGGATTTTTCGTCCTGACAGGTGACGACGATACCGCTCGGCATGTGTGTTATGCGGATCGCGCTGTCGGTGGTGTTGACGTGTTGGCCGCCGGCTCCCTGGGCGCGGTAGGTATCGATGCGCAGGTCCTTGGTTTCGACGGCAATGTCCACTTCCTCGGCTTCCGGCAGGACGGCGACGGTGGCCGCCGAGGTATGGATGCGTCCGCTCGATTCGGTGCTCGGCACGCGTTGCACCCGGTGCACCCCCGATTCGAACTTGAAGCGGGCAAAGACGCCGCGACCGGAGACCGAGGCGATGGCCTCCTTGTAACCACCGATGCCGGTTTCGCTGACGTGCATTTCCTCGAACGTCCAGCCCCGTCGTTCGGCGTAACGCTGGTACATGCGGAATAGATCGGCGGCGAACAGGCCGGCCTCCTCGCCCCCCGTGCCGGCCCTGACTTCCAAGATGGCATTACGCTCGTCGGCTGTGTCACGGGGTAGCAAGAGGACCTTGACGCGGTGCTCGAGGTCGGGCAATCGCTCCGCCAGCTCGGCACCCTCCGCCTTGGCCAGGGCGCGCATTTCGTCATCGACTTCGGGATCGCCGATCAGGCTTACCAGATCGTCGATTTCCGCTCCGATGCGGCGTAATTCCCCGATCGCCTGCACCACCGGCCCCAGATCCGAATACTCCTTCGACAGGCGGATGAAGTCGGGCGACCGGGCGATGTCTTTTTCGCCCAGGCGGGCTTCCAGCTCCGCGTAGCGGGCCACCACGCCATCCAACTTTTCGTCCAGACTCACTAGGTTTCCTCCGTGTCTTCGCCGTCGAGGCGGAACAGGCGCCTCACCATGCGCTCCATGGTTCGCCACTCGGCCTCCTCTTGTTCCCTGCCTTGCCCGGCCGCTTGCTCTTTGAGGACCTGGGAGGGAACGTGCAACAAGCGGTTGACCAAAAGGCGCGTTGCCTCATCGGCATCGTGGCCCGCCGAGGCCAGGACCTCGGCGCGGCTGTCTTCGAAATGGTCGCGCAAGAGGTTGAGGGCGGGAACGGCGCCGCGCTCGGCACGGCCGCGCAGGAAGTCCTCGACCTCGGCATCGATAATCCGCCACGCCGCTTGGGCTTCGGCCTCGCGGTCGGCGCGTCCTCCCATAGCGACGCCTTCCAGATCGCCCAGATCATAGAGAAAGGCCGCGTCGATGCGATTAACAGCCGGTTCGACGTCGCCGGGAATGGCCGCATCGATAATGAACACGGGCTTTTGGCGCCGTGTGCCTAGCGCCGCCGTCACCATATCGCCGGTCAGCAAGTGTCGCCGCCGGCCCACGGCGGCTAGAACAATATCGGCCTCGGCCAGCAGGACCGAAAGGGTGTCGTAGGCGGCGACGTGGGCATCCAGCGCGCGGGCCACTCCTTCGGCCCGCTTCTCCGTGGGGTGGGTGACGGTCAGTTGCGACAGTCCCGCCGAAATTAAGTCCCGGGCCACCATCTCGCCCATGTCGCCGGCGCCGATGAGAAGGGCCGTGCAGCGGTCGAGATCTCCGTGCACTTCGCGGGCAATCTGCACCGCCGCGGCGGAGATGGACACCGGGCGCTCGCCGATGGCGGTCTCATTGCGTACTCGCTTGGCGGCGCTGTAGGCGGCCTGCAAAATAGCCTCCAACGCGCTGCCGGTCATGCCGGCGTCCCGGGCCAGCCGGTGGCAGGCCTTTACTTGCCCCAGGACCTGGGGCTCGCCGACGATCTGGCTGTCAAGCGACGCGGCGACCGTGAAGACGTGACGTACCGCCACATCGTCCCACAGCGTATAGAGTTGTCCGTCAATCTCACCCGGCGCCATTTCGGCATGGTCAGCCAGGGCGCGGGCGATCAGGTCCGGTGCCTCGCCACCACCGGGGTCTATGGCCTGCACCTCGACCCGGTCGCAGGTCGAAAGCACCAGGGCCTGGGTCAGCCCTGCTTGGCGTAGACGGTCCAGGAACTCCGGCACGGCTCCGTCCTCGACAAACAGGCGGTCGCGCAGCATCAGGCCGCTGGATTTATGATTGGCCCCGACGATTACCGGCCGTTCGGTTGAGAAGAGGGTTTCTTCCATTGTCCGGCTAACGGTGGCAGGCCAGGTGAGCCTCCAGGGACTCCAACGAGACCTCGGCCTCCTCTCCCGTATCCATGTTGCGCACCATTACCGCCTGTCGTGCCGCTTCCTCCGACCCGAGGACGACCGCCGCACAGGCGTTCAGCTTGTTGGCGCGTTTCATGCGTTTTTTAACCTTGCCCGAATATCCAAGTTCGACCGTGAAGCCAGCGCGGCGCAGTCGCAGCGTGATGGCAAGCGCTTGCGCGTCCTGATCCTCGCCGACGGGGACGACGGCGATCGGTCTGGGTGCTTCGGATGGGGCTTCGATCAGCATCGCCAGCCTCTCGACGCCCGCCGCCCATCCGGTGCCCGGCGTCGGCTGGCCGCCCATCTGCGCAATCAGGCCGTCATAGCGGCCTCCGGCCAACACAGTGCCCTGGGCGCCCAGCGCTTCGGTGGTGAACTCGAAGGCGGCGTGACAATAGTAATCCAGGCCGCGCACCAGACGTGGGTTGAGCCGGTAGGAGATGCCGGCGGTCGTGAGGCCCGCGCATAGGTCCTCGAAGATGCGCCGCGAAGAAAAGTTCAGGCTGTCCGAGATCAATGGCGCATCGGCGATGATGGCGCGGTCCCCCTCATTTTTTGAATCAAGGATGCGCAAGGGATTGCGCTCAAGCCGGGCGCGGCTATCGCTCGACAGCTTGGTTGCGTGACCACTGAGGTAGTCGACCAGCGTCGACCGATAGGCGAGGCGGCTTTCGAGATCACCAAGGGTATTGAGTTCGAGGGTTACCTTGTCTTTCAGGCCGAGGGCATTGAGGGCATCGGCGCCGAGTGCGATGATCTCCACGTCGCCCAGCGCCTCGGCGACGCCCAGAAGTTCGACATCGATTTGGTGAAATTGCCTGAGCCGCCCCTTCTGAGGCCGTTCATAGCGGAACATGGGGCCTTGGCAGAAGACCTTGAGCGGTAGCTCCTGGATGAGCCCGTTGGAGAGGAAAGCGCGCGCCACCCCGGCTGTGGCTTCGGGTCTGAGAGTCAGGCTGTCGCCGCTGCGGTCGGCGAAGGTGTACATCTCCTTGCTCACGATATCCGAGGTATCGCCCAGTGTGCGCTGAAAGACCTCGGTGAACTCGAAGATGGGCATGGACATTTCGCCGTAACCGTATTGGGCCGCGACGCGGCGCGCGGTTTCCACGACCATCCGATGGCGTCGGTAGTCGGCCGGCAGGATATCGTGGGTGCCGCGGACTGGCTTGAGCGCCGGGTTCTTGGGGGCATTTTCGTTTTTGGGCATGGCGACGACGGGACTCCAGGCGCGGCGCGGCGGTCAGGACGGGCGTTCGTAGCGCGTCTTCACGTAATCGTCTATCATCTTGTGGAAGTCTTCGGCGATGGTTGGCCCCCGTAGCGTCATCACTTTCTTGCCGTCGATGAAGACGGGCGCCGCCGGTTCCTCCCCCGTACCGGGAAGGCTGATGCCGATGTCGGCATGTTTGCTTTCCCCCGGGCCATTGACGATGCAGCCCATGACGGCGAGGTTCATGGTCTCGACGCCGGGATAGTTGGCGCGCCATTCGGGCATGTGGGTGCGGACGTATTCCTGAATATTTTGCGCCAGGTGCTGGAAGACGGTGCTCGTCGTCCGCCCACAGCCGGGACAAGCGATCACCATGGGGGCAAAGGCGCGCAGCCCCATGGTCTGCAGGATTTCCTGGGCGACGACCACTTCTTGGGTACGCTCGCCGCCGGGTTCGGGAGTTAAAGAAACGCGGATGGTGTCGCCGATGCCTCTTTGCAGGAGGATGGCCAAGGCGGCGGTCGAGGCAACGATGCCTTTCGAGCCCATGCCCGCCTCGGTAAGACCCAGATGCAGCGCATAATCGCCGCGCGCCGCCAGGCTGGCGTAAACGGCGACGAGGTCCTGAACAGCACTTACCTTGCACGACAGTATGATCTTGTCACGCCCTAGGCCCAGTTCCTCGGCACGGGCGGCGCTGGCCAGGGCCGAAACGACGAGGGCTTCATGGGTCACCTCGGTGGCTGTCTTGGGCTGTTCGGTGTCTGCGTTTTCGTCCATGAGCCGGGTTAGGAGCTCCTGGTCCAGGCTACCCCAATTGACGCCGATGCGCACTGGCTTTGCGTAGCGCAGCGCCACCTCGATCATGGTCGCGAACTGCGTGTCGCGCTTGTCGCGAAAGCCCACGTTGCCGGGATTGATGCGGAACTTGTCCAGCGCCTCGGCGCAGGCCGGGTGTTGGGTCAAGAGCGTATGGCCGTTGTAATGAAAGTCGCCCACCAGGGGGACTTCGACGCCTAAGTTTTGCAGTCGTTCCCGAATATGGGGGACTGCGCGGGCCGCCTCTTCCCGATCGACGGTGATGCGCACCACTTCGGACCCGGCGCGGGCCAGCGCCGCCACCTGATCAGCCGTCGCTTCGACGTTGGCGGTGTCGGTGTTGGTCATTGATTGGACCATGATCGGCGCATCGCCGCCGACCACGACGGAGCCGATCCGGACCTTGGTGCTCTGGCGCCGGGGAAATGGGCGGAGTTCGTAAGACATGACCCGATGATCTCACATCAAACAGCCGGAGAACAGAGCCCTGGCCACTCTATGTTGATAAGAACCGCCACCAGCGCCCTCGCCACCCCGGGGGATGTCAGCGCAATCAGCGCCGGGGACTCACTCGACGGCTGCTGTGCCCTCGCGCAGGCGCTCGACGTCCAGCGTCACGTCGCGGCGTACGGCGCCAACCGGGCCAAGGGGAGGCATGGTTTCGCCATCAACCAGGATCTCAAGGGCACCGGCGTTACCGGTCAATAGCGTGAGTCCGGGGCGGTCGGGGACGTGAAAAGTATCCCCGGCCCGCATTAGGCGGGTCATCAGAAGCTGGTTGCCGACGTCGTCGCGGACTTGGATCCAACTTGCCATCCGGGCGCGCACCAAAATTCGTGACTCGCCCTCTTCCGTCGGTGTCGCTGCGTCAGTGGCCGGCTTGGGTTCCGTATCCTCGGTCAAAGCGGCCACCTGTTCGTTGTCTCCACCACCCGCTATTTCGGGCGGCGATGCGTCGGCGGTTGCCACGTTGTCTTCGACCGGGTTCGGCTGTTCCGCGTCAACCGTCGATTCCGGAGGTGCCACGGTTTCCGGTGTGACCGGCGTCGTCGGTTGGCGAAGGTCGTCGACGGCCGTGGCGACGGCCGTTGGGGGAGGTGGCAAAGCCCGGGGCGTATCGCCCGTCGCCGGCTCTTCGCCCCGTTCCGGCGTGGCAGGCACCGCGACCTCGACTAATTCAGTCACCGCTTGCACTGTCGGTTCGGGTTCCGGGGTGGCCTCCGGCGCCGGTGGGATTATCGTCGCGACAGTGTCGGTCACGATAGCATCGGACACGATTGTATCAGTCGCAACGCTTTCGGTCGGCACGGGGATAGCCGGGGAAGACGGCGTTGCCTCCGTGACCGGCGTTTCTTCAATCGGCGGGAATTCGGGTGTTTCCGCCACCTCCGGGGCCGTCGCCACCGCGATCGGCTGCGCCGATTCGGCTGCGCTGTCCACTTGTCCGGTTTCGGTGCTTGTGGCCACTGGTTGCGGGATTGTCGTTTGACCCGCGCTCTCGACGACCGTCTGTGTCGAGCCGGCGGGCTTGCTGCTATCTACGGCGCCGTCCGACTGCGCAGCTTCGCCGGCCAGGGCAGAATCGGGTCCGGGCGGTATCGGGGGCGCCTTGGCATCTGTCGCGCCGTCCGTTGGCAACAGGGCCGCCAATCGTTCGGGCAGCGGCGGTATTAGGTCGGTCAGGAAGTGATCCCGAGTGGAACTGACGTACCAGCCACCGTAAGCCAAAACCGCGACCACCATGCCGACGAACAAGATGGCACCGCGTGGAATTCCGCTCTCGGGGATAGGGGATAAGAACTTGAGATCGGTCGACATGTCGAGCTCGGACGTCTCGGCCTTGAAGCGCCGCACGACCTCTTCGCTATCGAGACTGAGGTGTTCGGCATAGGCGCGGATAAATCCGACGGCATAGGCGACACCTGGAAGATCATCGTAGCGGCCTTCCTCAATCGCCATAATGTAGACGAGGCGGATGCGCAAAAATTGCGCCACGTCGGCGGCTTCCTCGCCGCACCTCAATCGAGAGGCGCGCAGCAAAGCTCCGACGCGCGGTCCATCGTCATGGGTGGATTGGCTAACCATCACTTGTTCACGAGAGGCGGCCCCCCCCGCTCCCAACATCCGGAGACCCTTTTCGGACGCGCCAACACCGCGTTCCCGACTCGGAATTCGCTTCGCTCACAGCCATCCGTCGCGTCGGGAATCTCCTTTCACGAATCGTCTGGTATATTGGCATTTTATTGAGAAATTACAAGCCCGAAACGGGTAAAAGTTAAAGGGGCTGTCCCAGATAACCCATTTTTGGGGTTATCATGGGAGCTATGCGGAAGAGCCGTCTCAGCAGGTACAAACAGGATCGTCTGATTGAGCATTTTGTTGCGGGCACGACGGCCCGTACGGCATCAAGCCTTTGCGG
>JASLZL010000127.1 GCA_030754885.1 Rhodospirillales bacterium
TCAGAACGGCATGTGGGTGGTGGGCACGGCCAAGGCGGGCAAGGAGGACGGCCACGGCCTTTACGGCGGCTCGTGCATCGTCGCGCCGACGGGAGAGATCGTCGCCCAGGCCATGACCGAGGGCGACGAGGTCATCACCTATACCTGCGACCTGGACTTGGGGAACTATATCAAGAACACCATCTTCAACTTCGAAGAACACCGGCGCATCGAACATTACGGCCTGATCACGGAGCGCACCGGCGTCGTGCCGCCCGAGGACGCATAGGCCGGCAGGCGGCGGGCGGATTGGGACGAAGTGCCGGGATTGGGGCGGGACATAAGACCGTAAGGGAGGAGCCCAGCGATGAAACTCGAAAATCACGTCGCTGTTATCACGGGAGCGGCCTCGGGAATCGGCCGAGCAATCGCTGAGTTGTTTGCCAAGGAAAAGGCAATCGTCGCCATCGTCGACATCGACGAGGCAAACCTCCAGGCTGTGGCTGAGGCGATTCGCTCCAAGGGAGGGACGGCCCTACCCTTCGTCGGGAACGTCGTGGAGAAGAAACTGGCCGCCGAAACAATCGCCTCGGTCGTTCAGGAGTTTGGCCGCGTGGACAGTCTTGTTTCCTCTGCCGCGGTTTCAGTGGGGAAAATACTGACGGACACATCCGAAGACGAGTGGGATAGGGTGTTCTCGGTCAACGTGAAGGGAACCTTCCTCTGGTGCAAAGCGGCTCTCTCTCACATGACGCATGCGGGTGGTGGGTCGATCGTGACCGTGGCCTCTCAGCTCGCCCTCGCCGGGGGGCGCGGAAGCGCCTCCTACATTGCCTCCAAGGGAGCCATAGTCAGTATGACAAGATCCATTGCCCTGGACTACGCGGCGAACGGCGTGCGCGCCAACGTCTTGATCCCCGGTGCGATACAAACTCCCATGCTGGAACAGTCTTTCGCGCGCCAACCCGACCCGGAAGCGATGCGACAACGAGTCACGGCGCGCCACCCTCTGGGACGAATTGGAAAAGCGGAAGAGGTCGCTCTTGGTGCGTTGTATTTGGTTTCAAACGACTCCTCGTTCACAACAGGTGCGCTGTTGCCTATCGATGGTGGCTGGCTTGCGGGATAGTCTGACACGCGTGCCCATCAGGGCCGAGGTCTTGACAACACGTGACGTCGTATTTGCCCTTGCCGGTGCGAGAAAAGTTCTTGCCCGGACTTGATCAGGCATAGTAGGGAATACCTTCGGTATACATCCTGCGCTCATCGCGGCGAGGGAGTGGCGAAGTTCGATACGTGTTTCCCCAAGGGGCTTCCGGGTGCTATGATGGTGTCAAGGCGGGTGAGTTGAGAAACAACAACAAGCCACGGGGTCGGGACTCGACGTGACTGAATTCCAAGGAAGCTTCACCGTGATGGTGACTCCGTTCACCGAGGACGGGACGGCGATTGACGAGAAGGCGCTTCGCCGGCTCGTCGAATGGCAAATCGAACAGGGTGCGCCCGGGCTTATCCCCTTGGGGAGTACCGGCGAGTTTCTCTCGGTGTCCGCCGACGAGCGCACCCAGATCGTCGAGACCATCGTCGACCAGGCGGCGGGACGGGTGCCGGTCATCATTGGGACGGCGGACGAATGGACGGCGAAAGCGGTCCGCTACAGCACGGAAGCCGAACGGCTTGGTGCCGACGGCGTCATGGTCGTTCCCCCCTATTACAGCAGTCCGACGGAGGACGAGCTGTTCGAGCACTACCGCCAAATCGCCGAGGCGATTTCGATCCCCATCATGGTCTACAACAATCCCAACACCGCCAATGTCGACCTGCTGCCGCCTTTCTTGGCGCGGCTCTCGACGTTAGACAACGTCCGATACGTTAAGGAGTCGAGCGGTGACATCGCACGGGTGGGCGAGATCGCTCACTTGAGTGAGGGCCGCATGACGGTGTTCGCCGGCTACCATGCCCACGATTCAATTCGGCTCGGCGCTAAGGGCTGGGTGTCCGTTTGCGGCAACATCGTGCCGCGGCTTTCGGCGGACGTCTACGACCTGATGGCAGGCAAAGACGACCCGGCGGAAGGGCGTGATGTCTATCGCCGCCTGTTGCCGTTGCTCGACGCAATTTCCGGCGATCTCTACGTGTCGGCGACCAAGGCCGCGATGGCCTTGGTCGGCATGCCGGTTGGAAGTCCAAGGCTACCCCGGCTGCCGCTGCCGGAATCCATGACAGCCGGCCTCAAGCAGGCGCTCTCGAGTCTTGGAGTACTGAGGGACGAGGCCGCATAGCACCCGCCCAGCGGGGCAACCATAGAATGAGTTTTCTTTTTTTAACCGGGAGAGGAGAGTGAAGTGAAAAAGCTATTGATTGTAGGATTGTTCGGCGCCATTGCCATGATCGGGGCGTCGATCTCGGGGCCCGCCACGGCGGCGGAAATCGTGATCAAGGCCGGCCATACCCAAAATGCCGGCGAGCCGATGGACAAGGCCCTCAAGATTTTGAGCGAGCACGTGGAAAAGGCGACGGGCGGCAAGGCCACTATCAAGATTTTCCCGAGCATGCAACTGGGCGGAGAGGTGGAGATGATCAAGCAGGTGCTCACCGGCACCCTCGACATCGTCACGCCGTCCAATGCGCCGCTCACCAACTTCGTGCCCGAGCTCAAGATCTTCGACATGCCGTTCTTGTTCCGCGACGAGGCCCACATGATCAAGGTGCTGCGCGGGCCGGTCCTCCAAGACATCAGCAACATCGTGGCGAAGCGGGGCATTCGCCTGCTTGGCGTCTTTAACATTGGCGTCCGCCACATCATGAGCAAGAAGCCGGTCAAGAGCATCGCCGACCTCAAGGGCCTGAAGATCCGCACCATGCAGAGCAAGTATCACATGGCGGCCTTTAACGCTTTTGGTGCCAATGCCACCCCGATCAGCTACGCCGAGCTCTACTCGTCGTTGCAGACCGGCGTAGTCGACGGCGCCGAGGCGGCCAACACCAACTACTTCGAGAAGAAGTTCTACGAGGTAGCGCCTTATTGGGGCCAAGTCGGCTGGACCATTCTCACCGGTCCGATCGTCATTGCGGAGAAAAAATTCGCCAGCCTGCCCAAGGATGTGCAAAAGGCGCTCATCGAGGGTGGAAACAAGGCGGCGATCTGGGAGCAGGATTACTACGCTTCGGTCGACAAGGGCCGTCTCGATGACCTGAAGAAGGCTGGTGTAACGATCACCAAGCTCAATACAGCGCCGTTCCAAAAGGCGGCGGCCAAGGTCCATGCGGAGTTCCTGACAACCGCCGACGAGAAACGGATCTTGCGCATGATCCAGGATACCAAGTAACCAAGTACGAATAGACGATGTTGGCCGGGCGGGGTTGCTCCGCCCGGCCAACGCTTTCTACTGAGACCCATTTCGTTCAGCCGTGGCAAGCGGGCGGGAAAACGTGACAGCGACTCGCATCATTCTGGGCCGCATTATCAAGGGTATCCGCGCCGTGTTCACGGTCGTGGTCGTCGTCTGTTTTGCCTACATGACCCTCGCCGTCCTGGCCCAGGTCTTCGGCCGCTACGTCTTCAACTACTCCATCTCATGGACCGAGGAAACCGCCAAGTTCGCCCAGATATGGGTCGTCCTGCTGGGGGCCGGCATCACCATGCGCCGTGGTCTGCACGTCGCCGTTGACGCCCTCGCCGCCATGCTGCCGCTGCGGATGGCACGAGTCTTGAGCATCGTCGTGGCGGCGGGCGGCATCTGGTTTCTTGGCGTCGTCGTCTACGGCAGCCTGCCGTTGATCGAATTGGGCTGGATGTACGAACGCTCACCGGTGCTCCTTGTCCCCATGTGGACCATCTATCTCTGCCTGCCCATCGGCGCCATCTATTTCGCCTTCGAGATCGTGATGTCGGCGATCGAACGCTGGGATCAGCCGTTCGGCCAACGGAAGAGTCCGGACGTGGAGAGTGCATCGTGATTTTCGCGTTCTCCGCCTTCCTCGTCTTTCTCGCCATCGGGACGCCCATCGTCTTCGTGCTCGGCATCGCCGCCACCTTGACCTTGCTCCTGATCCAGCCCGAGATTCCCGTTACCATCGTCACCCAACGCATTTACGACGGCCTGAATTCGTTCACCATCATGGCCATCCCGTTCTTCGTATTCGCTGGCGCCATCATGGACGCCGGCGGCATTTCGCGGCGCATCGTCGATTTTGCCAGCGCCCTGGTCGGATGGATCGTCGGCAGCTTATTGATGGTCTCGGTGGTCGCGGCGACGGGACTTGCCGCCATCTCGGGCTCGGGCTCGGCGGACGTGGCGGCTATCTCGGCGATCATGCAGCCCGAGTTGAGGCGGCGCAAATACGACATCGATTTCTCGGCCGCCGTCATCGCCTGCGCCGGCTCGCTGGCCCAGATCATCCCGCCCAGCCTGATGATGGTGGTGGTGGCGCTGGTCTCCAATCTCTCGGTCGGCGCCATGTTCCTGGCCGGAGTCCTGCCCGGCCTGATGACCGTTCCCGGGATTCTGGCCACGGCCTACATCCACGCCCGACGGGGCGGACCCCAGTACCGGGAGGTGGAACCGTTCTCCCTGGCGCGGGTCAATCGCACCTTCTGGGCCGGGGTGCCGGCACTCGGCATGCCGGTGATCATCATTGGCGGCATCATCGGCGGCATCTTCACGCCGACCGAGGCCGCCGCGGTGGCGGTGGCCTATGGGCTGCTCATCGCGCTCTTCGTATACCGCGATCTCAAGTTCCAGGATATCACGGGCCTCATCCTGCGCGCCGCGGCCCTGTCGGCGGCGGTCATGACCATCATCGGCACGGCGAGCATCTTCGGCTGGCTGGTCGCCAGCGCCAACGTGCCGGCGCTCTTGGCGGCCTGGATCAAGACCATCTCTTCGGAGCCCTGGACCTATCTCTTATTGGTCAACGTTCTGCTCATGCTGATCGGCATGTTCATGGAGAGTCTGGCCGCCATCTTGATCTTGGTGCCGGTTCTGATGCCCATTGCCATCGATTTCGGCATCAATCCCGTTCACTTTGGCCTAGTGGTGGTCATGAACTTCGCCATCGGCATGGTGACACCGCCCTATGGCATCACGTTGTTCGTGGCATCCAGCGTCGCCGAGCGCGACATCATCCAGGTGGCGCGTAAGATCTTCTGGCCCTGGCTGATGATGACCCTGATCCTCCTTTTGGTGACTTTCGTGCCGGAAATCGGGCTCTTCCTGCCCAGGCTGGCGGGGCTGCTATGAGGGAAGCCCTGCGGTTGGAGGACTGAACCCATGTCCGCATTCGATCTTATCGTGCGAGGCGGCCGGGTGGCGACGGCCGCCGACGTCTCAATCTGCGACATCGGCATCAAGGACGGCCGCATCGTCGCCTTGGCCGAGCGGCTAGAGGACGCCGATCGCGTCATTGACGCGGTGGGGAAAACGGTGACGCCCGGCGGTGTCGACAGCCACTGTCACCTGGATCAGCCATCGACGGACGGTTCGGTCGCCGCCGACGATTTTCTCACTGGCACCCGTTCGGCAGCAGCGGGCGGCACGACGACGGTCATTCCCTTCGCCTTGCAGATGCGAGGCCACAGCCTGCACGAGTCGGTCGAGGACTACCATCAACGGGCTAAGGGTAAGGCATTGGTCGACTACGCCTTCCATCTCATCGTCACCGATCCGACGTCGCAGGTCTGCGGCCAGGAACTGCCGGCCCTGATCCAAGACGGCTATTCGTCGTTCAAGATCTACATGACCTATGACGACCTGATGCTGAACGACCGTCAGATCCTCGACGTTCTTGCGGTCGCCCGGCGCCACCAGGGCATCGTGATGATCCATGCCGAGAACAGTGATTGCATCGGCTGGCTGACCGACCGCCTGGAAGAGGCCGGTAAGATCGAGCCCCGCTACCATGCCACGTCGCGCCCGCGGCCGGTGGAGCGCGAGGCGACGCACCGCGCCATCACCCTGGCCGAGCTTCTTGACGTTCCCATTCTCATCGTCCACGTCTCGGCACGCGAGGCCGTGCGCGAGATCCAGCGTGCCCAGGCGCGCGGACTCAAGATCTTTGGCGAGACTTGTCCCCAATACCTGTTCCTGACCGAGGACGACCTAGCGGCGCCCGGCTTCGAAGGCGCCAAGTGTATCTGCAGCCCGCCGCCCAGGGACAAGGAAAACCAACAGGTGATCTGGGACGGACTCGGCAACGGTACTTTCCAGGTTTTC
Organism: Rhodospirillales bacterium; assembly: GCA_030754885.1. GTDB lineage: Bacteria > Pseudomonadota > Alphaproteobacteria > Rhodospirillales > JASLLZ01 > JASLLZ01. The sequence goes on from JASLZL010000127.1 coordinate 6,195, forward strand.
TCGTCCGATCACGCACCGACCCGCTACGACGACCCCAAGGGCAAGAAGTTGCGCGGCACCAAGGCAGCTTTCCGCTGGATTCCCAATGGCATTCCCGGAATCGAAACACGCCTGCCGCTGTTGTTCTCGGAAGGGGTGGGCACGGGCCGCATCGATCTCTCGACTTTCGTTGCCCTTACGGCGACCAACGCCGCTAAAATCTATGGGCTCTATCCGCGCAAGGGAACCATAGCGGTGGGTTCGGACGCCGACATCGTGATCTGGGATGACGAGCGTGAGTTGACCCTCACCAATGACATCTTGCACCACAACGTTGACTACACCCCTTACGAGGGGAGGCGCATCAAGGGCTGGCCGGAAACGGTCCTGTGCCGTGGCAAGGTCGTCGTCGAGGACGGTGAAGTCAAGGGCCAACCGGGGCATGGAGAGTTCCTGCCTTGCGCCCAGCCCGACAAGGCGGTGCCGGCAGGTCGCCCCGTCACCGACTTCCAACCTACTTGAAGGGCGAGGAACCGAGTTACCTGCCCTTGAACTTGGGCTTGCGCTTCTCGACGAAGGCGGCGATGCCTTCGTCGTGATCCTCGGTTTGCCAAAGCAAGAGTTTACGTTCGAGGCTGAGACCCTCGTCGAGGGGTTTCTCGAACGTCATGAGAATTTCCGCTTTGATCATTTGAGCGGCAATGGGCGACATCTCGGCGATTTTCCCGGCGATTTCCAAGGCCCGGTCAAGCGTGCGGTCCGTCGGCACGACCTCTGCCGCTAGGCCCCAGTCGCAGGCTGTCCGGGCGTCGATCGGCTCGCCCGTCAAGGCCATCAACATGGCCCGCGTTTTGCCGACGGCTCGGGGAAGGCGTTGGGTGCCGCCGTCGCCGGAAAAAGCCGCAATCTTGACTTCCGGGGTGCCGAACCGGGCGTTCTCGCCGGCGATGACGATGTCGCAGAGCATCGTCAACTCGCACCCCCCACCAAGCGCCCAACCGGTCACCGCCGCGATCACGGGCTTGGGGAATCGTTCGATGGTTTTCCAGCTCTTCAGGCGTTTGGATTCGGCCCACATCGGCATGCCGCTTTCGGGCATCTCCTTGATATCGGCACCGGCTGAAAAGGCGCGTTCGTTCCCGGTCAGAACCACCGAGCGTATTTCGGCGTCGTTCTCTGCGTCCTTGAGCGTGGTGGCAACCTCCACGAGGAGCGCCTTGTTCAGGGCATTGAGGGCCTTGGGACGGTTAAGGGTAATGAGCATCACTCCCGACTGAGGGCGCGAAACGATGATGTTTTTCATAGGTCAAAATCCTCGTTTTCACTGTTCTGGTATCGGCGCGGTGGCGTCGATCAGCTTCTCGTGTTTCAGTTCTTGCCACAGGTCTTCCGGGATGGCTTCGTCGAAAAGCCGGATGTTCTCCTCCACTTGAGCCGCCGAGCGAACGCCGGCGAGGACCGAGGCCACGGCGCCATGACCGAGGGGAAACCGGAGCGCCGCCGCCGCCGTAGAGACGCCGTGCCCGGCGCAGATCTGGTTCATGCGCCGCACCTTCTCGAAAATGGCCGGTGTTGGCTTGGCGTCGTTGTATGTGGCGCCGTCGACGGCGTCCGGCGCCAGTATACCCGAGTTGAAGGGTGCGCCGATGATGACGCCGATGCCGCGGTCCAGGCAGGCCGGTAGAAAGGTCCCGAGCGCCCCCTGATCCAGCAGGGTGTAGCGGCCGGCGAGCAGGAAACAATCGAAATCCGCCTCCTCCAGGCACGCCTGACAGACCCGCCAATCGTTGACTCCGACGCCGATCGCCTGGATCGTCCCTTCGTCGCGCATACGCTTCAGCGCCGGATAGGCGCCCGCCATGGCCTCGCGGAAGTATTGCTTCTGACCCGTCTCGCCGTGGTTATGGGCATCGATGTCGTGGATCAGGGCGATATCGACCCGGTTCATGCCAAGACGTTGGAGACTGTCCTCCATCGAGCGCATTACCCCGTCGTAGCCGTAGTCGTGGACCACCTGAAACGGCAGCCCGGAGGAACTGGCTTCAACCTCCGCCGACCTGGGGTCGAGGGGTTCGAGCAGTCGGCCGACCTTGGTCGAGAGCACGAAGCTGTCGCGGCGATAGCGCCGAAGGTCGCGGCCCATCCGGTGTTCGCCGAGCCCGTTTCCGTAGAGGGGCGCGACGTCGAAGTAGCGGATGCCGGCCCCGTAGGCGGCATCGATGGCATCCGATGCCTCTTCTTCAGCGACCGGGTGGTAGAGATTGCCGACCGAGGATCCGCCGAAACCGAATATGGAGAGGGAGAGGGATGTTCGTCCCAGAGGCCGCTGCTGAAAAGAGTTCATGCCCGGAGTCTCCCTTGTGCATCGACCATGCCGCATGGGGTTCCGCAGCCCTTGTCGGCGAGGGCTGCCGGCAGGCGCATATCCTCCCCATTTTCGCAGACCTACGCAGTGGCAAGGACACGGCTATCGCCAGCTTACCCACATCTGGTTTGGCTTTTACCGTACTTTTTCCGTATACGGCTACAGCCTTGCAGGCTGAAGACCTCTAACCCCTTGAAAGAATTGGCGCGCCCGGAGAGACTCGAACTCCCAACCTTCTGATCCGTAGTCAGATGCTCTATCCAATTGAGCTACGGGCGCGCACCGCCCCCCGGGCGCGGGAATTTAGGCCTTGGTGGAGGCTGGCGACACTACTCAATCCCGTCGCTCGGGGTCAAGGGTCTCCAGCCTTTGGTCGGCGTTGTGTCGCCGGCCGACATAAGGCTAATCCGCCGCCTTTCGCGAAGTACTTGAAATACTTGCTTGTCTCGCTCCCGGCCTTTAAGTAATATCTCGGATTCAGGAACGGGGGGGAAAGACGTTGTTACCCCGCTTCGAAATCGTCACCGCGAGTTGGGTCTCGTGACCTTACGAATTAAGGGCGTATTGACGACATGATCTTTTCGAGGTTCCGGACAATCGTCGTGGGGGCGGCGTTATTGCTGCCCGCATGTTCGTTTACCGAAGAGGCGCTGTGGCCAACCTTGTCGGGTGAAGACCCGGCGGGCGCACGGGCGCCCCAACCCAGAGCGCAACAGGCGCCAAGCCAGCCCGCGTCCAGCCAGCAGGTGGCGCAGCCGGTTCGGCCTAGCCCGCCGGTCGTCGGGGCGGCGCCGCAACCGGCTCTCGGTCGTTCTAATTTCGAGCCCACAGGCGTCACCTCGGGCTCCGCCACCGGAACTTTCGTCGGCAAAAAGGTCGCCGAGCTGCGCGAGGAATTGAAGCGCCTTCAGGCTGCGTTGTCCCAGCACAATTCGCTTCTGCAGGACCTGCGCGTCAAGATGGTCCAGGATTCGCAGCGCTATCACGGCACCGTCGCCGCCATCAACGCGCGCCTTCAGGTCGGCACGACGCCGGGCAATCCGATCTTGGTCCAACAGTTCAATTCGGCCCAGAGCGAGCTTGACCGCCTGAGCGGCGACATCGGCGAGATGAACCGGCTTGCCACGGCGGTGACTTCGGATTCCACCCTGTCGGCCTATCTTTCTGAATCGGCCGCCGCCGCCTTCTCGCTATCGGGCGCCGTCGACGAGGACCACAAGCAGCTCGCCATCTTGGAAGACGAAGTCAACCGTTCGGTGGTGCTGGTCGATCGCCTGCTTAAGGAGGTCGCCGACGACGTGCGCCGCCAGACCACCTATGTGGCGACCGAGCGCGGCAACCTCAATTTGTTGTCGGCCGGCGTTAAAAGCGGCGAGATCTATGGCGCCAGCCTGGTCAACCGGGCCATGGCCTCTGCCGCCACCGTCTCCAGCGGCGGGCGCAGTGCCCGATCATCCGACATCTCGGGGCGTCGGCCATTGGTCGTCATCCGTTTCGATCAGCCCAACGTGGCCTACCAACAAGCCGTCTACAACGCCGTCAGCCGCGTTCTTGAGCGCCGACCCAACGCCACCTTCGATTTGGTTTCCGTGGCGCCCAACGCCGGCGGCGTGGCCGCCGTGGCGATGAATTCCACCAAGGCCAGGCGTTCTGCCGAAGGCGTTCTGCGGTCGCTGGTCGAGATGGGCCTGCCCCCCAACCGGGTCACGGTTTCGGCCAATACCAGTGCTGCGGCGCGCGGCAACGAGGTCCACATTTACCTGCGCTAATCGCATGAAATTTCAGGCAAGTTCGGCCGGCGCTTCCCAAGGGCGCCGGTTTTTCTTTGGCCACGGCGGAGGCGATCAGCCGTGAGCCAGGCGCCTTCCCCACCCCGCGGCCGCCCACCCGGCCTGCCCAGGCTCGGTATCTTCCTTCTTGTCGCCGTAGCGCTGGGGTGGGGCGTCAACTGGCCGATCATGAAGGTGGCGTTGAACGAGATCTCGCCCTGGACCTTTCGCGCGTACTCGCTGCCGACAAGCGGGCTCGTTCTGCTCCTGGTCGCCCGGTTATCGGGCCTGAACCTCCGGGTACCGCGCCGCCTGTGGCCCTACTTCGCCGTCGTCACCATGTTCCACGTTACCCTGTGGTACATCTTGATCGCCTACGGCGTCGCCTATCTGGGTGCCAGCCGTTCCGTCCTCCTTGCCTTCACGGTGCCGCTTTGGTCGATGGTCTTCGCCCTCTTCATCCTCCGCGAGCCCCTGACGCCGCAGCGCCTTGCCGCCCTGGCCCTTGGCATGGCGGGAATCGGCGCCCTGATGTGGGGCGACATCGAGGCGGCGGGAATCTCGCCCATCGGCGCCGCCTTGACGCTGGTGGGCGCCATCTCGTGGGGGCTGGCCATAGTGCTGTTGAAGCGGGTCGATTGGGAAATGCCGGTGATCACGCTGACTGGCTGGCAGGTTTTCCTCGGCGCCCTTCCCCTCGTCGCCATCGCCCTGATCAAGGATCCGGTGTTCCAGCCCCTGTCTATCGGTGCCCTGGGCTCGGTCCTCTACAATATCTTCATCGCCGGCGCGCTTTGCACCTACGGCTGGTATAAGATCGTTAGCCTCTTTCCGGCCAACGTCTCGGCGCTCGGCACCTTGATGATTCCCGTCGTCGGCGTCATCAGCGGCCACTTGATGCTGGGCGAGCCGATCGGCCTGCGCGAACTTACCGCCATGATCTTCATCTGTTCGGCCCTGGCCCTGACGCTGTTCACGCCCGGCGCGCCCCCCGCCCGCCCGGCGGACAAGGGATCGTGACCGCGCCGCCGTCTCGCGCCGTTGCCGCCGGTGGCCCACACTTGAGCAGATGGTGCCACCCATCATTTCGCTTTAGGTCTGAAACCGGACGTGCCCGAAGTCCGGCGCGGGCGTCTGCTTATGACCCGGAGCAGACATTCAAGTGGTTGGAAACACTTATGGATGTCCGCCCTAATAGATAAACGGAATGAGTTTTCGGGTTTGTTTGGAGAAATCCCTGAACTGCGAGCCGTATTTTTCGGACAGGTAGGCCTCCTTTTGGGGGATGATAAAGAAAACGAAATTGAGGGCCATAATAAGTGGGATAACAAGCAGGGTAACCCGACCTGTGACGAGAGCCAGCCCTGAGAAAAGAACGATATCACCAAAATAGTTTATGTTTCTGGAAAGTCCGAATAGCCCCAGTGTGTAGAGTTCACCCTTATTGGCAGGATTGGATTTAAAGTGCTGCCTTTGGTATTCCGAAACCGTACTGAGATAAGAGCCGCCAAAATAAAAGGCCAGACCGGCGACTTCAACAAGGCCAACTGAATTTGGGTTGGCTCCTCCCCTCCAGGCAAAAACCAGCAAAACAAATGTCATAAAAATGGTGACAATGAAGGCTTCACCCCAGATGAACTTTCTTTTCAGGAAGACCAGAGTGGTCACGGTGACCCGTAAAACGTAAACAGCCAGACAGAAAAACACCAAACTCCGTCGGATGAAATCGCCGTTAAGGAGGTAAGGCTCAAGCCATATCGGTACCGAGTTCGTCGAGGGGAACATCATCCACCAGGCAACGATCATGGCGACCAAGATCGCCCCTAAAAACAGGCATTTTGGGCCGAGTGACGCTTCATGCTGGTCCAGAAATAACATGATTCATTTTAGTCAATTTCTAGACTTTGATCATTGATTGGCATCATGTTCGGTGTGAAGGCGAAGGAGATCGTCCGTGAGGTTTGGCATAAACGACTCACTGATTGACGATGCCAAACAGGAAAATCGTTGTTGGCTACAAGCGGACGGGATCAATGCCAGTGATCTAGATCCGTTCTTGTGCGGAACGCAGACGTTTTTGATGTTTGCATATTTTGGTACAACATTGACCAAAGCAAACAGCTGAGGACACCATGATCCGCCCGTCCCGTTTTCTTCTCTTTGCGCTGGTGCTGGGCGTCGTGGCCACTGGTGCCTGTGCCGATCTGGCCAAGGTCAAGCTGCCGCCCGGCCTTCACATCGAGGTCTATGCCGAGGTGCCGGGCGCCAGGTCGATGGCCGTGGCCGAGCCGTTGGGCGCCGTCTTTGTTGGCACGCGCGGCAGCCGGGTCTTTGCCGTCCTCGACCGCGATGGCGACCATAAGGCCGACAAGGTGGTGACGGTCCTGAGCGGACAGAAAGTCGCCAACGGGATCGCGTGGAAGGACGGCGCGCTCTATGTCGCAGAGCAGCATCGCATCACGCGCCACGCCGCGCCAAGCATCGAGGCCATCGGCAAGGGGCCGCCCCGGGTGCTCTTCGATGGCCTGCCCGACAAGGGCTGGCACGGATGGCGCTATGCCGCGTTTGGCCCTGACGGGATGCTGTATGTGACCGTCGGCTCACCGTGCAACGTTTGTTCGGTCCAAGGGCTGGAGGGCACGATCTTGCGTCTTGACCCAACCGACGCCAAGGCCGAGGTCTTCGCCCGCGGCATCCGCAACTCGGTCGGCATGGACTTCCAACCGGCGACGGACGAGCTTTATTTCACCGACAACGGCGCCGACAACATGGGCGATGACGTGCCGCCTGACGAGCTTAACCACGCGCCCCGGGCCGGCCTTCATTTCGGCTTTCCCTACTACGGCGGCGGCGATGCCGCCACGACCTTCCTGAAAGGGGGCGGACCCCCCACCCCGGTACGCATGCCGGTGGTCCGCTTCGGCGCCCACGTGGCGGCGCTGGGTATCCACTTCTATCGCGGCTCCATGCTGCCCGCAGACTACCGGGGCGACGCCCTGGTTGCCCATCACGGGTCGTGGAACCGCACCGTTCCCGACGGGTATCGGATTGCCCGGGTGCGCTTTGACAAGGACGGCCGCGCCACCGGATGGGAGCCCTTCGCCGAGGGTCCGTTGGAAAGCAGCGCCAGCGCCTGGGCCCGCCCGGTCGACGTGGCGGAGCTTGGCGACGGCTCGCTTTTGGTCTCCGACGACCGCGCCGGCGTCCTTTACCGCATTACCTATGAACGTTGATTACACCGCGACGTTGTCGATGAGGCGCGCTTTACCCAGTTGGGCGGCGGCGAGGACCCGGGCCGGGCGGCTGGCGTCGGATACCGGCTTAAGGGTTTCGGCGTCGCGGACGGTGACGTAGTCGACGGCGGAAAACCCTGCTTCAAGGAGGGCCTTCGTGGCCCCGGCGCAAGCCCTGGCCACATCGGCGCCGCCGGTAATATCCTTCGCGACGCCGCTGATTGCTTGGTAAAGGGCCGGCGCGCGGCGCCGCTCGTCGGCTGTCAGGTAAGCGTTGCGCGATGCCAGGGCCAGGCCGTCGGGCTCGCGCACAATCGGGCAGCCTTCGATGGCGACCGGGATGTCGAGATCGATAACCAGGCGGCGGATGACCAAAAGTTGCTGGTAGTCCTTGTCGCCGAAGAAGGCACACTCGGGCAGGGCCTGCACCAAAAGTTTGGCGACCACGGTGGCGACGCCGATGAAAAAGCCGGGCCGGTGCTCGCCCTCCAACATATCGCCAAGGCCGGGCACCGCGACCTGGGTGGCAAAGCCCTCGGGATACATGTCATCGGCCGTCGGCGCGAACACCAGGTGCGCCCCTTCGGCCTCGGCCAGGGCGACGTCGGCGGCCTCGTCGCGGGGATAGGCGGCCAAGTCCTCGCCGGCGCCGAACTGCCCGGGATTGACGAAAAGGGTCAGGCACGTGCGCCCCGTGGCGGCCAGCGACCGGCGCACCAACGACAGGTGCCCGTCGTGGAGCGAGCCCATGGTCGGCACCAGGCCTATGGTGCGGGCGGAGCATTTCCAATCGCCCAGTCGGACGCGCAGATCGGCAACGGTTCTGACGATCTCTATGGACATGGCGTTTATTCTTAACGCTACCGGCGCTTGGCCGGCTTGGCGCCGAAGACCTGGTCCGGTCCGGGGAAGCGTCGCCGGCGGACCTCGTCGGCGTAACTTTCGGCCGCTTTCTCCACCACCCGGCCAAGCTCAGCATAGCGCTTGACGAATTTGGGCGTGAAATCGGGAAACAGACCCAAGAGGTCGTCGGTCACCAGGATCTGACCGTCGCAGGCGGCCGATGCCCCGATACCGATGGTCGGGATGGGGACGGCCTTGGTGATGCGCCTGGCCAGGGGCTCCATGGTGCTTTCGATAACCAAGGCGAAGGCGCCGGCCTCAGCCACCGCCCTGGCATCGGCCAGGATGGCGGCGGCGTCCTGGTTCTTGCGGCCGCGCGCCCGGTAGCCGCCGACGGTGTGCACGGATTGGGGCATAAGGCCGACGTGGCCGAACACCGGCACGCCGCGCCCTGTGAGAAAGTGAATGGTCTCGGCCATCTCGGCGCCGCCCTCTACCTTGACCCCGCCGCAGCCGGTTTCGGCCATCACCCGGGCCGCGTTGCGAAAGGCCAATTGGGGCGATTCCTGATAGGTCCCAAACGGCATGTCGACGATGACGCAGGCTTTCTTGGTGCCGCGCACGACGGCCGCGCCGTGGGCGATCATCATGTCCAAGGTTACCGCCAAGGTGCTGTCGAAGCCGTAAACCACCATGGCCAGGGAATCGCCGACCAACAGAAGATCGACGTGATCGTCGAGAAGCCGCGCCATGGGCGTCGTATAGGCGGTCAGGCAGACCACCGGCACGCCGCCCTTGCGCGCCTGGATGTCGGGGACCGTGATTCTGTGCGCCGTGGTCGATACGCTCACAATGAAGTCTCCGTCGTTGCGGCCGTCGCCGATGGATCGATTATACCGCGCCGCACAATGACTGGCTATGGTTGGCGACGGGAGGACGTGTCTCAGTAGGAAAACCAGCCGAAACAATGCCCCGAGCGTTTGCCTTTTAGCGGATCAGGTCTGCTTTGAGGCGCCTAGCGGATTATTCTAGGGAATGGCGGTTAGGTCCGGAAATGACCGAGAGCCGACCTTTGGCATTTGACAGGACTAGCGTAAATGATCGGCCAAGAACGCTCCAACATCATTCAGCAAAGCGTCACGCGGCTTATAGAACCAATCATGCCCTCCTGGATAGTCGAGTCGGTGAATCACAACCTTTCTTGTTTTTTCCAGATTGGGGACGAGCCTGCGTCGAACCACCTTGCGGATCGAGGCGTGGTCGTTCTGTCCGACGCCCAGAAAAACGGGTGCATCGAAGGAGGAGAGATTTCCCTGCGTCGCGGCTTGCTTCAGAGCATACTTCTTAGCGCTCTGCAGGGTCGCCGGTGCAAGCAACACGACAGCCCGGTATCCCTGTTGCCGGACGGCTGACCACAGCGTCACGTTTCCCCCTTCGGAGAACCCCATGATGGCGATGCGCGCAGGATCAACATTGTCGTTCGCAGCAAGGAAGGATCGCGCCGCTTTCGCGACGTGCATGCCGTTTTCAACCACCGCTATCCAGTCCGTCGTCGAACCGACCGTGCCGCCACGCTCGTAAAAAGCCGAATCTTTCAAATGTGATCGGACCGGGGCGATGGCCGTATAGCCCAGGGCGTTCAGGGACTTGACATAGTCGGTCACGTCCATGTCGCCTTTACGGGCCGATCCCTGATGGCCGAAATGGCGCACCCCGGTGCCGTGGTTGAAAATTACGGCGGGACCGCGCCCTCCTTCCACGGCACCGAACGCAGCGCGTACACTGTCCCCGCCTTCAACGGATAAATCGATCCATTGCAAATCCGCGGCAGCTCTTGAGGGCTGCAAGCCCGCTGATACTATGAAGACCAATGCGGCTAGAAGTTTCCCCGTTGTTTTCATGGCCCTCATTCCCATGCACCCCGCGTTTCACTTCCGTGCCGGAGGATCGTAAAGGTCACATGTCTCATCATCGTCGATCGAAGCATAGCCGTGAAACGTTCACATTGATTTGCGTCACCACGGGGTGTCTTAGCGGAAGTTCATGAATGTCTCTTTCTGGTTAGAAGCAGACTCATTCACCTCACCTGGCCGAGGACCGCCTTCATTCGCAAAACAGACACTTGAGTTCGCTTCGCGCTTTCCGCGCATCAAATTTCAAATCGAGACACTCCCCGGCGGGAAGACTGAAAACCTGTGGATAACAAGGATTAAATGGCAAATAATTGGTTATTCTAGGCATTGCGGACGGAATGAATTGTGGATAATACTGGGGATAATTATGGGATGAAAGAGAATCCTAATGCGTTGTATTAGAACGGGTTTTTTGGTATTTCTGGGTTATGGAACGCTCGGCCGATCTGGAACTGCTGGGACAACTGGACGTGGGTGAGCCGGCGAAGCCGCTGTTGGCCGACGCGCCCGACGATGCCACCCATCCGCGCCACCCGACCGGCATCCTGCCGGCCCAGACCATTCGGGCGCTGATCCGCGACAAGCACATCCAGTCCATCCACGAGATCGGCGAGGACCAGATCCAGCCGGCCAGCATCGATTTGCGCCTGGGCGCCAAGGCCTATCGGATGCGGGCCAGTTTTCTGCCCGGCGCCGACGTCACGGTTGCCGAACGCATCGACGCCCTTGGCATGCACGAGATCGACCTGTCGGGTGGCGCGGTGTTGGAAAAGGGCTGCGTCTACATCGTGCCGCTGATGGAATCGGTGGCGCTCGGCAAGCGGGTTTCGGGGATGGCCAATCCCAAGAGCTCAAGCGGGCGGCTCGACGTCTTCACCCGCCTGATCGCCGACGGGGCGATCGAATTCGACCGCCTTCGCCCGGCCTACAAAGGGCCGCTTTATGCCGAGATATCGCCGCGCGCCTTCTCCATCGTAGTGCGCCAGGGAACGTCGCTCAACCAGTTACGCCTGCGCCGCGGCAACCCGCCCGCTTCGGACACCGCCATGCGCCGGCTGCACGAGGAAATTCCCCTGGTCGACGCGCCGCCGGGTGACGAGAACATCGCCCACGGCATCGCTGTTACCGTCGATATCGAGGGCGCCGGCGCCGACGCCCTGATCGGCTACAAGGCCCGGCCCCACGCGTCCTTGATCGACGTCGACAAGGTGGCGCACTACGAGGCGGCCGAATTTTGGGAGCCCCTGCACGCTGGTCGTCACGGTGCCCTCATCCTCAACCCCGGCGACTTTTATATTCTGGCGTCGAAGGAATCGGTCACCGTGCCCCCCGACCATGCCGCCGAAATGCGTGCCTACGATATCTTAGTCGGTGAGTTCCGCGTCCACTACGCTGGCTTTTTCGACCCCGGCTTCGGCTATGCCGACAGCGGCGGCAAGGGCTCCAGGGCGGTCCTGGAGGTGCGCTCCCACGAGGTCCCCTTCGTGTTGGAGGACGGCCAAGTGGTCGGCCGCCTGGTCTATGAGCGCCTGACCGAAGTGCCCGACAAAGTTTACGGCACCTCTATCGGCTCAAGCTACCAACGCCAAGCCCTGGCCTTGGCCAAACAGTTCAAGCGGCCGGCGTAGGCAGCAATGGCGGATTATATTCAACTTGTTGCACAGGGTGCCCTTGTCGTCGTGGTAATCGTTGTCGGTTTGACGATGAATAAATTACATAAAAAGAAGGGGCTGTCCCAGATAACTAGCCCAAATGCTTCCTAACCCATTGCCTCAATTGCGCTAATTGGATTGATGGGTCACTGTTGTTAAAACGCCACTCGCACTCCTTCAAAAATAGCCCGAAATGGGCCTTTGGAACACCGT
>JASLZL010000128.1 GCA_030754885.1 Rhodospirillales bacterium
AGATGAAGCCGGCCAGGGGCCGCCCGATGGTGAAAAATAAAAGCCAAGGCAGCAACAGCGCAATGAGAAGTCGCATGATCGAAATCCTTTTATGCCGGTCCCGCGGGCGTTACTTGCCGAACAAACCCTTGATCTTGTCACCGACCGCCCCGGCGCCCTCCTTGACGCCGCTGGTGGCGCCTTCGACACCCTTCTTGACGGCGTCCGTACCGCCTTCCAGGCTTTGCTTGAGGCTGTCGAGGGTCTTACCGATGCCCAGGCCGGCGACCGCCTTGGTAGCACCGTCGCTGATCGAGGTCAGTAACTCTTCCGCCACCTCGGCCGGCGTGGCGCCGTCATCTTCCTTGCCGATATCCTTGAGGTGAATGTCGGGCAACGGCGCCGTCATCTTCTTACCCGCAAGAATGGTGGCGCTGACGTTGACCGTTCCGCCGCGCACATAAAGGTTTTCAATGATCAGCTTAGGGTCTTCGCCGGAGTCCTCTTTGGGCGCCGCCTTGTCCCCGCCGCCGCCAAACTGGGCCATGTAAGCATCGACGTTCTTTTGAATGGCGTCGATGTTGCTGCCGCCGCCGCCCAGTTCATAGGTGACGTCCGGCTTGTCGATGACGATTTCCGTGATGACGATTTTGTCGCCCGAAGTGGCGCCGGTGTCCACGTTGACGCTGATGGCGCCCAGTTGGAAGGCACTGGGCGTCTCAAAGCCTTCTGGATTGCCGACCGAGAGGCCGCGCAACGCCCCTTTGCCCGAAGTCAGGTCAAGCTCCACCTCGGCCAGCTTGACCTCGGCCTTGGTAACGTCGGAGCCGTAAGTTTCAACGGCCTCCTTGATCAGGCTATCAAGCGAGGAAATGACGTAAAACAAGCCGCCGACGATGGCCAAGACGACCACGCCGGAACCGATGAGAAGTCCGCGTTTCATGGAATGACGCTCCTGGTTCGATGTTCCCCAACCGGCTCCGATTCGCGCTGGGTAGAATTGGCTCTACGGTCCGACTAGTTAAGATTCGATCCTATAGTATCTAAGCTGAAATCATTTCCCAAACGATTTAGGCGTCAATGGCGGAAGGCTATTCAAAGCTTGAACGGTGACGCCGGATGGCCAAGTATCCCCATTTGCTGGATAATCTCCGGCGGCCCGGAGTATTCCGAAACTTCGGCCTGAAACCGTGACGGTGTTTGCGCCATGTCCATCTACAATCGCCAGGCCCTGCAATCCTCCCTTAGCCGGCTGCTATGGGGCGCCGAGCTGGCGACGCTGCCGCGTTGGAAGGCCGAGGCCATCGGTTTTCTCAGGATCCTCCATGGGGTTGCGCGCAGTCTGGCGGAAGGCCAGTTGAGCCTGCGTGCCATGAGCTTGGTTTACACCACGCTCCTGTCTTTGGTGCCGTTGCTGGCCATAAGCTTTTCGGTCTTCAAGGGCTTCGGGGTCCACAACCAGATCGAACCTTTGTTGCTCAGCGCCCTCGCACCGTTAGGCGAAAAAGGAGTGGTGATCACGGCGCGCATCATCGAGTTCGTCGAGAAGGTCAAGACCGGCGTGCTTGGTTCCGTGGGGCTGGTGCTCCTCATCTACACGGTCATCTCGCTGATGCAAAAGATCGAACGCTCCTTCAATTTCACCTGGCACGTCACCCAGGCACGGTCATTGGCGCAACGGTTCAGCGACTACATCAGCGTCATCGTCGTCGGCCCGGTGCTGGTTTTTTCGGCTCTTGGAATCACGGCCTCGGTGATGAACACGGCACTGGTCGAGAGCCTGACCGCCATCGAGCCCTTCGGCGCCCTTATCAAGCTGGCCAGCAAGGTAGTGCCCTACCTCCTCATCGTCGGCGCCTTCACCTTTGTTTACGTCTTCATGCCCAATACCAAGGTGCGCCTGCGTTCTGCTCTTGTCGGGGCGCTGGTCGCCGGCACCATTTGGGAAACCGCCGGCTGGGCCTTCGCCTCCTTTATCGTCGGCTCGACCAAATACACGGCCATCTATTCGGCCTTCGCGACGCTGATTTTGTTCATGATGTGGCTCTATTTCAGTTGGCTGATCTTGCTTGTCGGCGCCAGCATCTCGTTCTACCACCAAAACCCCGAACACCTGAATTCCCAAGGCGCCGGCCGCGGTTTGAGCAACCGCATGAAAGAGAAGCTGGCGCTCATGGCGGGCGCGCTCATCTCGGCCCATCACTATCGGGGTCAAGCCGCTTGGACCTTGGACGAACTTGCGCGCAAACTGCGCGTGTCGTCGGACGCCATGGAATCGGTGATGGTGGCGCTGGAAGAAGGCGGCGTCCTAAAACGAACCGGCGATACCCCGCCCGCCTATCTCCCCGCCCGCCCCTTCGACACGACCGAAGTAGCCGAACTACTACGCACCGTGCGCAAGGCCGAGGAACTAGAGCAAATGAATTACGATAGGCTTCCGTCGCGGCCCGCCGTCGAGCAGCTCATGGAACGCCTTGACCGGGCGGACCTGGAAGCGTTGGGCGGGCGCACGCTCAAGGAGCTTGGGGCGGACGCCGCCGATACACCAGAAACAACAGAAGCCGCCAACGACCCGCTTCCATGAACCCGGTATTTCCGTTCCACAAGGAGTATTCATGATGAAGAAAAATCGCCTTCTGACGATCGTGGTTTGCACTGTTATCGGTCTCGGTTTCATAGCCGCCCCAATTTCATTTGACGCCGCCGAAGGCGGCTTCAGGGTTACCGAGGCCTGGGCCGCGAGCGACAAGGCCAAGAAGGATAAAAAGGAGAAGAAAGAGAAGAAGGCCAAGAAAGACAAAAGCTGCACCCGCGACCAGCCGTGCAACGACGCCAATGAGAAACGCAAGAAAAAATAGGCCTCCTGGACATCGCCAGACGAGGGATTAAGGCCAGAAAAAGGGGTGCCGCCCAAGGGCGGCACCCCGTGTTTTTACGTATTTCCGAGCGAGAACTAACGCTGGAAACCGATCTCGACCCGTCGGTTGGCGGCTTCGCGCTTGCCGTCCCCTGTCGATACTTCGGGCTGTGTCTCGCCGTGATGGCTGACCGCTATGGCTTTCGCCTTGGTTCCAGCCGCCGCCAGGGCCTTGGCCACCGCCTCGGCCCGGCGCTGTGAGAGCTTCTCGTTGTAGGCGTCATTCCCCGCCCGGTCAGTGTGGCCACGAATGACGATCCGGGTCGGCTTGAAGGCGCCGGCCTCCCCCGAGGCAACATTGATCACGGCCTGGGCCGCCGAATCAAGCTTGGCGCTGTTGAAGTCGAACATGACGACGAAGGGGCCCGGGATCTTGGCCATCATCTTGGGCTTGGGCGCCGGCATGGGGGCCGGTTTGGGCACCGGTTTTGCCGCCATCGCCATGGGTTTCAACGCATCGTCGATCTTGCCCATCGCGCCAAGAAAATCGGCGCGGCAGGCAGCGATGTCTTCGGGCTGGAAGTTCTCTTCTTGCTCTTGCATCCAGCAATCGAACATGACCTGTGCCGTCGCTGCCTCATTGGGCGCCTTTTCGATGGCTCCCTTCTGGAAGGCGGAGGCCAGGCGGGAGCGGGCGTCTGTCAACGCATCGACCATGCCGGCCGGCAAGGGGCGCGCCGAGATTTCCTCAGGCAGGACGACCTTTCCGCCACCCGCCGTCATGGCGCGCATGGCGAAGGCGTCCGAATCTTGGTAATCGCCCTCCTTGTACTCGCCCTCCGAAAGGCTCAGATAGCCGCTGTACAGAGCCTTATCGAACATCGAACCGGTGGGGTCGATTCCGCGGGCCTTGCCCAATTCCTGGCCGGCACAGGCGGAAAGCGCCATCACCGCCAAACCGCTGAAAATTACCTTACTCGCGTACTTCATTCACTACTCTCTTGGATTTGATTGTCGGGGTCCGGCGGACGGATGCCGAGCCCTGTATGTCGCTGATACGATAACATTCCGCAGATATAGGGAGGATCGTCGATTTGTCAGTGATAAATGTCACACTTTCATGATTTTCTGAATAAATTCGACGGATCCGCCATTCATATGCCGACACCGCGCAGAAAATCGAAATCGCACCCCTGATCGGCCTGCAAGACGTGGTCGACGAAAAGCTTGCCGTAGCCGCGCTTGTGCACCATCACTGCATCTTCGGACTTGGCGGCGCGCCGGCGCGCCAGCTCGGCGTCCTCGACCACAAGTTCAAGGCGTCGATCGGCGACGCTGAGGCGTATACGGTCGCCGTTTTCGACCAGGCCAAGCGCGCCGCCATCGGCGGCTTCGGGCGTGACGTGCAGCACGATGGTGCCGAAGGCGGTGCCGCTCATCCGTGCGTCCGAGATGCGAACCATGTCCTTTACCCCGGCGCGCGCCAGCTTGCCCGGGATGGGAAGATAGCCTGCCTCGGGCATTCCGATGGCCTTGGGCCCGGCGTTGCGTAGCACCAGGTAGTCTTCGGGCGTCACGTCCAGGTCGTCCCGGTCAATGCGCTCGTTAAGGTCGTCGAGAGAAGAGAAGACTACGGCCCGCCCCTCGCCCTCGAAAAGACGCGGATCGGCCGCCGCCCGCTTGAGGATGGCGCCCCGTGGCGCCAGGTTGCCGTGCAGCGCGACCAAACCACCAACCGGCTGGAAGGGCTCGGCGAAGGGACGCACGACGGCGGGGTTCACATAGCCGGGATCGGCGGTCAGGCGTTCCCCAAGAGTCTCGCCGGCAACCGATCGGGTG
This sequence comes from Rhodospirillales bacterium, assembly GCA_030754885.1. Taxonomy (GTDB): domain Bacteria; phylum Pseudomonadota; class Alphaproteobacteria; order Rhodospirillales; family JASLLZ01; genus JASLLZ01. The sequence goes on from JASLZL010000128.1 coordinate 4,676, forward strand.
TCCATGTCGAGCACCGGGCGCAGTTCCCTTAAGATGGCGCCGACGCCTCCAGCGGCGAACAGGTCCTCCATGTAGTTCTCGCCCGTCGGCTTGAGGTCGACCAGGACCGGGGTGGTGTCGCTAAGTTCGTTGAGATGCGCCAGCGATATCTCAATGCCCAGGCGCCCGGCAATCGCCGTCAGGTGCACGATGGCGTTGGTCGAACCGCCGACGGCGAGCAAAACGCGCAGCGCGTTTTCCACCGCGCCAGGGGTGATAATCTTGTCCGGCGTCAGGCCTGTTCCGATCAATTCCACCGCCCGTTTGCCCGACGCCTCCGCGGCGCGCAGCCGGTCGGCGTGAACGGCCGGGATGGCCGCCGTGCCGGGCAGGCTGACGCCCAGGGTCTCTGCGATGCAGGCCATGGTGCTCGCCGTGCCCATGACGGCGCAGGTGCCCGCCGTCACCGCCAAGGTGCCTTCGACGGTATCGATCTCGCTTTTGCTTATCGCCTCCGAACGGTACTGGCCCCAGAAGCGCCGGCAATCGGTACACGCGCCCATGCGCTCACCTTGGTAACGGCCCGTCATCATCGGCCCGACGGCAAGATAGACAAAGGGCAAGCCGGCCGAGACGGCGCCCATAAGCTGGGCCGGCAGGGTCTTGTCGCAGCCGCCGACCAGGACCACCGAGTCCATGGGCTGGGCGCGGATCATCTCTTCGACGTCCATCGACATCAGATTGCGGAACATCATGGACGTCGGGTTGAGGAACACTTCGCCGAGCGAAATGGTGGGAAAATCGAGAGGCAGTCCGCCGGCGGCAAGCACGCCGCGCTTCACAGCCTCAACCAGATCGGGCGTCGTGCGGTGACAGTTGTTGAAGCCGCTGGCAGCGGTGGCGATGCCGACTACCGGGCGGTCCAGCATCTCCGTCGAGTAACCCATGGAGCGGGCGAAGGATCGGCGCAAATAAAGTGAAAAATCCGGATCGCCGTAGTTGGTAAGGTTGTTGGCGAGGCCCTTTTTGGTCATGACGTTTCCTTCCCGGGTTTCAAACAGTTGGAGGCGACAGACGGCCCGGGGGACAGATCATTGCCCCCGGCGTTTTTTTGTTCTTCCAAAAAGACGTTAAGCCGGGTCAGCTTGTCCCGCGCCGCCGCCGATACCGCCTCGGCGTCGCGCCCTTGCCAGTCGTAAAAACCAACACCCGTGCCGATGCCCATCTCGCCCCTCTCCACCTTGCGGTCCAAGATGGTGGACGGCGTCCGCCCGGCATAGAGATGGGGCACGATGGCGTGTTGGGCGAGGACGTGGGTCCCAAGGCCGCCGATGTCCTTCGATTCGATCAAACCGGTGACGCAAAACCTGGGACCCAAGAGTTGTTTGGCCACCCGGTCGACGTCTTCGGCCTTAACGATGCCGGTTTCGATCAGGTAGTAAGCCTCGTGCAATATGGCGTGCTGCAATCGGTTCCACAGATAGCCGACAATGGGTTGGGAAACCTCAAGCGCCTGTCGGTGACACCGTTCGAGAACCGCTACGACCTGTTCGACGACCTCATCGGCGGTCTCGGCCACGCGTACCACCTCGACCAGTGGCGAGACCTCGGCCGGCATGAAGTAATGCATGCCGAGAAAGCGCTCCGGCCTGTCAAGGGCCGCCGCCATATCGGCAAGCGGCAAGCCCGACGTGTTGGAGGCCAAGATCGCATCGCCGCCGTATGCGTCCTCCATGTTCCGCAGCACCTCGACTTTAAGATCGAGGATTTCATAAACGGATTCGATTATCAGATCCGGCGCCCGGGCGGGCAGCTCAGTCGTGAGCTTAACGCCTTCGGGAAGCACCAAGCCCTCCTTCGGTGTATGACGGTAAATCACGGTGTCCAGCCCGGCGGCGGCGAAGACCTGGGCAATGGCGCGCCCCATAACCCCCGAACCGACGATCATAATGCTAGAGATGGGTGGGGTCGGGGTTTTCATGGTGGCCGTTCTCTCTGTTGGTTGGCTGGCGTCAGACTTCTAGCAGAATTGACGCCGCCCTGTCAGCGCGCCGGGGACCAGTGGCGGCAAATTGCCTTTACGACGACACGCCCTTGCGCTGTAATTCCGTCTCAACCCACGGGAGAGGCCATGGGAATATCCGACCTGCCTCGCGCCTCGGCATTGATCGCCGCTCTTGCTTGGTGCGGCCAACCGGCCGCCGCCGAACCTGTTGACGTGGAGTTGATCATCGCCGCCGACGCATCGAGCAGTGTCGATTCCGAGGAAGGACGGTTTCAACGGAGTGGCTATGCCGCCGCCTTTCAAAACCCCAAGGTCGTTACCGCCATCCGATCCGGAGCCCGGGGACGCATTGCCGTCCTCTACTTCGAGTGGTCCGGGGACGAGGACAAACGCATCGTCGCCGGCTGGACCGCAATTGACGACCAGGCCAGTGCCTGGGCCTTTGTCGAGGTACTCAGCGCCATGCCCTTCGTGAACGGCGGGCGGACCTCGCTCAGCGGTGCCATCGATTTCGCCGCTCCTTTGTTCGAGGGCAACGGCTTTGAGGGCCAAAGGCGCATTATCGACCTTTCCGCCAACGGCGAGAACAACATGGGCCGGCTGGTCAACCTGGCCCGCGACGATGCCCTGGCCGCCGGCATCACCATCAACGGACTGCCTGTCATGATCGACCGCCCCGGGGGCGCGGAGTGGCCTCCGATGCCAGAGTTCGGGTGGTATTTCGAAGATTGCGTCATCGGCGGTCAAGGCGCCTTTTCGATCATCGCCAAGGGAAGCAACTCCTTCGCCACCGCCGTTCTGGGCAAGCTGGTCCTTGAAATCGTGGGCATCGAGCCGGACCGCGGCCGGGCGCGCCCCGTGGCGGGCCGCCCCCTGACACCGTGCGACATCGGCGAGCAGCGGTGGAAACACCTGCAGGATTATTCCTATCCCCGCTAGAGCAAATCCCGAGCAAACGGAATCGTTTGCGACGACGAATGTGCATAAATTAAATGTGTTAGGGCATTCTCCGTGAGCGCGAGCGAGCGGAAAATGCTCTAACGCCGGCCGGCCCCTGGCCACTTCGGAACGAGGCTGGTAGTTTGTGCGCCGGCGAGGCAAATGAACAAAGTGAAGGAAGAATATTATGGCGACGGGCAAGCGATACGCGGTCATCGGGGCGGGCAACGGGGGGCACGCGCAGGCCGCCGAACTATCCCTCAAGGGACGCGATGTCGTCCTATTCGACTTCCCCCAATTTGAAGACGTCCTTGCCCCCATCCGCGAAGCGGGTGGCATCACGGTGACCAGCGGCGTCGACCATTTCGCCGGCGGCAAGGGCGAACACTTCGCGGCGCTGCCCAATGTCACCTCCGATATCGGCGTTGCAGTGGACGGCGCCGACGTGGTTATCATCGTCGTCCCATGTCAGTACCACGAGGTGGTGATCGCGGCTTGCAAGGGACACCTGAAGGCCGGCCAATTGGTGCTGCTCAACCCGGGCGGTGTCGGCGGCGCGCTTCTTCTGCGCCGCGCCCTCGCGGCCGAAGGCGTTGAAGGCATCTTGGTCGCCCAACCCTCGGACCTGCTGTACGGCGGGCGGCGTTCAGGCCCCGCCAAGGTCAATGTCGGCGCCAAGAAGCAGAACGTCGCCCTTGGCGTCTTCCCGGCCTCCGACGCCGACGCCGTGATGGGTATCTTAGGCGAAGATTTCCCCGAATACCGTCCCTTCGACAACGTTCTCGCGGCCGGGCTGAGCGGCCCCGGCATGGCGGTGCATCCCATTCCCATGATCATGAACGCCGTCAAAATCGATCAACTGGGGGCCTATACCTATACGTCTTATGACATCACACCGTCGGTGGCGCGGGTCATTGAGGGCCTGGATACGGAACGCCTGGCCATCCTGGCGGCTCTGGGCATCGAGGCGTCGTCGTTTAAGGACGTTCTCAACGAGTATTATGGCGCCGAGGGCAAGGATTTCCATGAGACCGTAAACAATGTTCCCGGCTATCGGAAACAAAAAGCGCCGGCCGATTTCCAGGACCGCTATATGACCGAGGAGATCCCGACCCAGATGGTGCCCGCCGCCCTGATCGGAAATGCCCTTGGCGTGGCGACGCCGATCCTGACGGCCACCGTCAATTATGCCTCGGCGATCAACGGGGCGGATTACTGGTCGCAAGGCTGGACCCTGGAGAAACTGGGCCTGGCGGGCATGGGCAGAGACGCCATTCTGGACTATCTGAAGACGGCCTGAGAAGTCGTTATCTTGCCTTGAGCAGGTTGCCCAGGGCGAACATCCAATGGCAAACCCCTCCGCCACCCGAAAGCGCAAGCCGAGGAAGGTCACCGCCAAATCCCTCGAAAGGGCGGCGTTGTTCTATCTCGAACGCTTCGCCACGTCGGCCGAGAACCTGCGCCGGGTGCTGATGCGCCGGGTCGAACGCTCGGTGCACTTTCACGGCACCGACCGTGAAGCGGGCGCTGGCCTGGTCGACGGGTTGGTGGCGCGCTACCTGGCCTCGGGCCTTCTCGACGACCGCGCCTATGCCGAGGGAAGGGTCCGCACAATGCGCCGGCGCGGCTCCTCGGCCCGACTCATCCGCCTCAAGCTACGCCAGAAGGGGGTTGCCGATGACGTCGTCGCCGGCGCCCTGGCCGACCATGCCGAGGATGGGACCGACCCCGAGGCAGCCGCCGCCGCGGCCCTCGCCCGGCGCCGCCGCCTGGGCCCTTTCCGCCCACCCGCCGAGCGCCAGGAGAAGCGCGAGAAAGACTTGGCCGCCTTGGCCCGGGCCGGTTTTTCCTACGACATGGCGCGCCGCGTCATCGAAGCCCCCTCGCCCGAGGACTTAGCGGACGACGAATTTCTCTAAGGAAGCTCAGTCCTCGTCGCCGGTATCGGCCGGCAGGTCGGTGCCTGGCTTGGCGGTGGCGCTTTTCGCCTTGTCGGCCGCCGGCGGGCGGTCGGAGGTGGAGGTTCCCTCCATGGCGACGCGGGCCGGCGGTGCCGTGCCTGCCTTGTCGACGCCGAAATAGATGGTGGTGTGGGGAAAGGGGATTTCGATTTCCAGTTCGTCGAAGCGTTTCTTCATGCGGCGGTTGAATTCGCGCCCGACGCTCCACTGCTTGATGGGGACCGTCTTAATGCGTGCCTTGATGATGACGGCGGAATCGGCGAAGGCATCGACCCCCAGCACGTCGAGGGGTGCGATGATGAAGGCGTCCCAATCGGGGTCTTCGCGCATGTCGTCGAGGATGGCGGAGAGGACCTCGATCACCTGATCGGTGTCCTCGCGATAGGCGACCCCGACCTCAAGGACGTAATAGGAAAACTCCTTGGTCATGTTGGTGACCGTGTCGACCGTCGAGAAGGGAATGGTGTGGACGCTGCCCGTAACGTCGCGCAGGCGAATGGAGCGGATGGAGATTGCCTCCACCACACCGGACTGTCCGGCAACCCGCACCACGTCGCCGACCGAGATGGCGTCTTCGAACAAGATGAAGGCACCGGTGATCACGTCTTGCACCAGTTTCTGCGACCCGAAGCCGACGGCCAGCCCGATGACCCCCGCGCCGGCCAGCAGGGGCGCGATGTTGATGCCCAGTTCGGAAAGCACGATCAAGGTCACCATGATCGCCAGCACGACAAAAATAATGTTGCGCAAGAGAGGCAGCAAGGTGCGGACGCGGGCGCTGCGCGCGACGACGTTGCCCTCGTCATCGGTCTTGGAAAGATAGCGTTCGACCGCCGAGGAGACGAATTCCCAGGCGATCAGGGCAATCACCAGGACGGCGGCAATGCTGATCGCACTTTGCGTCATCCGCCGGCCGAGGGGGGTGTCCAGCCAGCCGAAGGCATCCAGCCCCCAGGTGTAGAGAAGTGCCAAGACGGCAATTACCGTGACCAGGGTGCGCAGCACAACATGGACGACAGGCAAATAGCGGTTGGCTCGGGCCTCGAGCAGGGGGAAGCGAGCCTTGACATCGTCTCCGATGGCAAAGCCGCGTTCCACTCCGCGGCGCAAACCCGACATCACGATTCGGGCAACGACGATAATGACGACCGAGACGACAGTGGCGCGGACCAGAAATTCAAACCCGTCCTTGATGCCCAAGGCGGCCACCGCGTAAACGCCCACGATGTAAGCGATAGCCAAAACGTGCCATGCATCGGCAAGACGGTCGCGCAGGCCCTGTACGCCCGCCACCCCGGCGCGTCCGGTCGGCAGGCGCCGGATCCACGCCGCCATGGCGTTGCGATTTTGCAGCACGAAGACGACCGTGAGCACGGCGACGAGAAGGCCGACAAGACGCAGCAGCCCGGCGTGTGCCCCCGGCGGCAGACCGAGAAGCAGTGCCCCCTCGGCGGCGAAGTAGCCGATCACCGAGACTCCGGCCAGGCGCCGCCCCCAGATAAACAGGTAATTGGCGCTTTCGTCGCTTAGAGATAACAAGCGAAGCGTCGGCGCCGCCGGCGCCAACACGGCGCGCGACAAAATGCTAATGGCACGCATAAGGACATAGGCATAGACCAAGGTAAAGGCGACCACGTGCATGGCGGGATCAGGCCGCACCAGGGGCACCATGACATAGGCGGCACCGATGAAGATCGCCACTGGGATCAAGTCCACGGCGGTGCGCCCGACAAGGAAAGCGGTGCGCGCCAGCATCCCGCCATCGGCGCGGTCCTCGACGCCTTGGCGTAGACGGCGCAACAGGGCGACTGCCAGGCGCTCGGCCACGATACCGACAGCAAATACGGTGGCCAGCTTTAACAACAGGCCGAGCCAGAACGCGCGGGTATCGTCATCGGTCGCCTGACGGCGCAGCCATTCCAGCAACACCGGGAAGTCGCTCAGCGCCCGGGCGACAGTGAATACCTGCTCGCCGATTTCGCGGGTGCGCTCCGAAACCGTGGCGATCAGCCGCGCCCCCAGGCTCTCCGCCTTGGGGGTCGGTGCGATGCCGCGCCGTGCCTCGATGAGCGCCTTGAGCTGATCGATCAGGACCTTGCGCTGGGCTTCGTCCTCGACGGTGGAAAGAAGGGACTCCAGTTGCTCGGCCTGAACATCCTGGGCGCCCGCCGGCGCCCAGGCACCCGAAGCCAAGCTCAAGATCATAGTCACAAGGCCGGCAAGCAGAATCCGCGACCAGCCGCGTTGCAACGCTATCAGATTTTCCGAGAACCCCATGACGCGCGAGATTAGCCGCCGAACACCGGCCTGTCACATGTTTTGGAAGAAGAGACCATGACGGTCACTCGTGTCATCGTGCTGCGACACGCGAAACCTCGTCGTGGATCCCGGCCAAGCATTCTTGGTCGCTCTCCAGACAAGCGAGGGTGAGGCTCGACAATTCGATAAAGAACTCGTTTTGCGTTGCCGCCGTCACCTTCAAGCAGAAGACCGGCACCCAAGGCAGCAGGTGATCCTTGAGGAATTTATTTTGCACGTCCCGCAGGCCCTTGCATTGATCGTCGTCGCCCTGGCCGAAGGCATCGGCGATTTCGTCGCTCAGATAGGCCATAAAGGCCAATTCCAGGGCGATGTGATCGTCGGGAGCCCTTCCCAGTTTCTGGGAGGCGACGCCGCTCTCCGCATAGACTCGCCGAACAGCAACGGCTTCCGGCCCCATTAACCGTTTGTCGTTTAAGAAATAAGAGGCATAAGGCGGAGCGGGAAGGAAGCCCGGCCCTTCGAACAAGCGCGTGTATTCAACGTTGAGGCGGTCGACGAATGCTTCCCAGTCCGTGACTTTCGCCAGGACGTTGCGAAGGGATGCGAAGGCCATCTCGATGGGTTCGCTCTCGAATGTCAGATCAAGAAGGGGCTCCACCTTCTCGCGGCTGAGCGGGTAGCTGTACAGGGCTTGGAGAACCCTATACAGCACCCGCCGCGATTGCAGATCTTGCGGCTGCTCTCTCATGCTCTTTTCACGTTCACGAGCATGTTGACGAAGGCCGGCTGGCCCATGATCGGACTGAGCGCTTTGGGATCCACCAGCTCATTTGCGTCGACCGACGTTTTCTCATAGTGCATCAGATCTCCGGCGCCGGGGGCGAAGCGACCGCCGGCACCAAAGCCCACGCGAAGTACGCCGGGGCGGATGGTTTCACAAAGCGATACCCGTCCTTTCTGCGTTTTGCCCAACGGGTTTTCCAGGACAACAAGGTCGCCAGTCTCGAGCCCCAACTTATCGCCGTCTACCTGATTCATCTGGATGACGCCGATGGATATCTTGCCGGCCCCGATGGTGACCTGACGATCCAGCTTCTGCACCCCCTCGGCACCGACGACAACGGGATTGACGGTTCGCTCCTCGCCAAGGGGACGATAAAGGTCCTCGGCCGAGAGTATGTTCAACCAGCTTGCGCCTTGGGTGCCGGTCATGGCGTGATGGACGCGCCCGTTGATGAGCTGGAAGGGGTACGCGTCGCGGTACTTGGCATAGGCTTTGTTGGTGTGCGGATTCCACATGCCCTCGAACCAGAAGAACGTAGCAGGATAGCGGTCCCACCCCAACGCCTTGATCCCCGGCGGGACTACGGCGCTCTCTTCCAGCAGCTTGTTGTACTTGGCGTACCGGCCACGGCGCTTGGTGCCGTCTTTCCAGTCCCACTTGAACTCGATCTTCTTTGTGCCCGTCTTGAGGACGCCGCCATTTACGTAACGGTGCCAAGACATCGGCCATACGGCGACACCATGGTGCTCTCGCATCCATTTGACGGTAACGGGTTCGCCCTTCACCACTTTCTTCTTGTGGTCGATGGTGACGCGCCCCACTTCCAGCGAGTCCGGGGTGCCGACAAGCTTGTAGTTTTTCGGCAGCTTCGGATAGGGCAGCGGATCCCCGGCGTGGGCACGCCCCGGCGAACCGGCGAGCGCCTCGGTCCAGAATTCCTCCTCGCTCTTGTAGCGTCCCCAGAAATCCTCGGCCTTGATGTCGGGATCGCCTCGGTCCCCAAGAGCCTTGGCAAGTGTCTGCATGATCTCGAAAGGAGTCCGTGATTCGAACTGCTTTTCGATCACGAAGTCACGCAGCCAAAGGACTTGGTGGGACGGATAGACATCGGCCAGGCTCATGCGCTCCAAGTACGACGCTTCCGGCAGAACAACGTCGGCGTACAAACCGGATTCGAGGAACGGCGTGTCGACGTACACCATGAGCTCAAGCTTATAGTCGCCGTTCGCTTCCTTCGCCGTCAGCGCTTCCTTCCATTTCCAGGTGGCAGAGCCCGTGATCACCGAGTTGCCGGTACGCAAGAAGTAAGCCTTGATCGGGTACTTGTGCCCCTTGAACGGACCCTGTGTCAGGGTGACACCGTCCAGGAAACGCCTGGGATAATCACCGACGACATCGTCCCAGGCGGCCGGCCAGTCGGCGTAGTGGTCCATGTGGAGTTCGTCCATCTTGCCTTCAACGACCACTCCGTTGACCTTGCGCTTGACTTTGCGGCTGCGCATCCACTTGCCGGTGGCTTTTCCGCCTTTGCTCCCCTTGACCAGTTCGGTGTCGATGGCACCGCCCGGGGTGTCGAAGTTGCCGGTGATGACGTTCAAAGCCACCCCCAGGATGGAGGCCACATAGCCGTTGTACTGGTGGCCGATGCTGCCCATGCCCCAAATCAGCGCCGCCGGCTTGGTCGAGCCGAAGAGGTGCGCCAAGTCCTCGATCTGGACTTTTTCGAGGCCCGTGCGGTTCACCGCCCATTCCGAGGTGAAGTAATTGAGCCCATTGACCGGATCGGTTTTTTTCCACCACTGGCGGAAGGTGGCCTCGAACTCCTCCCAACCGACGCTGCTTTTCTTGAACGACCAGTCGATATAACGCCGCTTTGGATCGCTGTCCGAATGGTGTTCCAGGATGTAACGCAGCATGAAGGCGAACAGGTCGGCATCCGTCCCCGGGCGGATCGGAAGCCACTGGTCGGCCTTGGCCGCCGTGTTGGTGAAGGCCGGATCGACAACGACAATTTTCGCGCCGGCCTGCTTGGCGCCGACCGTGCCCCGCGATTCATAGTTAATGCGCGTGGCCGTGAACGGGTTCCAGCCGGTGTAGATGATGAGCTTGGTCTTGTACGAGAAATCGTTCTTCAACGTACCGTCGGCCTGGCGAACCAGAACCGGGCGCATGACATCGGGCTCTACCCTCTTGCCGCCGAACATGAGCTTCGGCCCATGGCGGCGCGGGGTGTCGCAGATGGCCCCGTGCTCGGTGCAATGGGGCGTACCGAACCCGAATCCCAATCGCCAATACGTGTCCCGGTCGGTAACGTCGCCGGAATCCATGATAACCGATTCAGCCCCATGCCTTTTCTTGATACTGGTGAGCTTGTCGGCAATGAAGGCGATCGCTTCGTCCCATGAGACCCGCTTGAACTTGCCTTCCCCACGTTCTCCGACGCGGATCATCGGGTATTTAATGCGGGTCGGGCTGTAGACCATCTGTAGACCGGCACATCCCTTGGCGCACATCGTGCCGGCATTATACGGTACCCGCGGATTGCCGTAGACGGCAGACGCCACGCCGTCGACAACGTTGACGGCGATGCCGCATTCGGCCGGACACATCACGTCGGCGGTATAGACGAACTTCTGCTGTGTCTTCAGCAGATCTTCCGCCTCGGCCGCGCTGACTTTGCGGAACGGAAGCCCAAAGGCGCTTGCGGCAAAGACCCCCGCGCCACCCAGCGCGCCGGTCTTCAGGACGTCGCGTCTTGAAATGCTTGTCATGACTGCATCCTTCCCTCGAGGTAGTAGACCAGTGGATTCGTGCCTGCTTCTTCTTTCAGACGCATGACGTTGGGTTGCCGGATCAACTGAGCAACCAGGCTGTCGGGATCAAATTGATCGCCAAAGAAGGTGGCCCGGCCCATGCAGGAAAGCACGCAAGCCGGCAGCAGACCGCTGGAAATGCGGTGCAGACAGAACTGGCACTTTCGTGCCTTGTCGATGGGTGCGCCTTTCGCGGCCCTGGACCGTGCCTGCCCGTATTCCAGACTGTCGAGCTTTTCGTAGGCTTCCGGCTCACCGGAGACGTAATCGCCCCAGAATCCGCCAGCGTCGAAACCTATGGCCTGATAAGGACAGGCGGGGATACAGGTCTTCAATGCTTCACACTTTTCGTAGTCGATCTTGACAATTCCGTCCGGTCGTTTCTCGATGGCCTTGGCCTTGCAGGCCCGTGCACAGGGCGGATCGTCGCATTGCATGCAGGGTTGTGGGGTGAAACGCTTGGCGACATTCGGATATGTGCCTTTGACTTCCTCGCGGACCGGCCGGTAGACGATCCCAGGAGGCAGCTTGTTTTCCTGGATGCAGGCGATCGTACAGCCTTGGCAGCCGACGCACTTTTCAAGGTCGATCACCATGGTCCAATTGCGTTGATCGACGGGTTTTTGAAGGGCGCGCCGAAGATCCCGGTCCATCCGCCCCAAGACATCCTCTTCATCAAGTCCTGAATAGAGGGGAACGTCCGGGACCCGAACCGCTTGCGCCACCTCCAGGGCCCGCGCCTCACCCGTGACGGCCGGTGCGACTAGGCCGGCGAATGTTGCGCTGGCGAACTTGGCCAAAAAGCGCCTCCGGTCCTCGTTGCGGTCTATCACCGCCGAGTCCTGGGCAATTTCGGTCTCTTGATTCTCTCTCATGAACAACCTCCATAAGGTGTGTCCGGACCGATGACACGCTCGCCATCGACCGTCACCCAGCGGCCTGGGAGATGAAGATTTGATATTGATCGTGGTTCCATCCGAAGGATTTCCCACGCTGATGTGATGATCCTTGGATTCTAGAAAGTTCGCCCGGTCGGCGCATTAACCTAGGTTAACGCCTCTCGATTTTTTCATAAACGTGTTGTGATTTTCCGCCGGACCTGGACTCGGCAACCAGATTCAGACAACCCTATCGGGACCGATCTCGCCCACGAGTCCGTCGAAGTCGCGGACATAAACGGTGCGGCCGGAGAAATGGGCCCACCCCTCATCATCGAGCTTTCGGATAACCCGCGACATGGACTCCGGGCGAACGCCAATCAGGGCCGAAATGTTGCGCCACGTCAGGGGCAAATCCAGCACTAGCGAGCCGTCGTCGGCAGTCCTCCCGCTATGGTCCTTGAATATGGACAACACATGAGCCAGCCGCGTCCGCACGCTTTGCGTCACGCTCTCGAAATACGCCTCCTCGGCGTCGCCCAAGGCCCGTGCCGCGCTTTGCAGGAACCGGTGTTCCAGCGCCGGACTATTTTTTAATACATCACGGATAACCGATACGGAGACAAAGCAAATGGTGCTGGTTTCCAGGACTTCGGCCCCGCCGCGATGGCTTTCCTCCGCCAATAGGGGTCTGAGGCCCAAGGTGTTTCCGGGAAAAGCAAGGCGCCAAAGGATGACCGAATTTCCCTCTGGGTCGGATTTGCGAACGCCGACCAGGCCGTTCCTGACGTAATAGATGCCGCGACAAGGTTCGCCCTCGCGAAACACATCCGTGCCCACTTTGTGAATTCGGCAGACGGCCACCTCGTCGATCCGGCGCAGTTCGTCCTTGCTGAGTACGCTCCATTCGGTTGTTTGCCGATACTGGCGTACAAAGCAATCGTCTTTTAAGCCTTGATCCTCACACCGCACCATTGGGGCCCTCTCCACGTTCCACTGGCCTCCGTCGGGAACCATTGCCGCTTCGCTTCGGCGTTTCCAAAGATAGCGTTATCGACCGCCCGGTTTCGATTTCACCGACCTGCGGTTACATTGGATTGTAGTGTGCGGGAATCTCCTAAATTTGCGATGATGTAGGTCATGAAGCGCCAGATCGGTTCCACGGATCGCCACGCCTCGTGCCGCCGCTTCTACCCGGCACGCGAAACGTCTTGCGCCGAACGCCGTTCACGGGCAAGAAGACGAGGAAACTAGGCCTTCGAACCTGGGCCTAGCGGAGACCGTGGATTTGTCACGTTCTGTCAACGACCTGCCATATGCGCTCGCCCATCACGAGGAATTGGCGGCGCGCATCGACGGAAAGCGACTTGCCGTCTTCCTGGATTTCGACGGCACCTTGTCGCCGGTCGCCGATCGGCCTGATGAGGCGGTCATCTCCAAGTCCATGCGCGATGTCGTCTCGGCCTTGTCCGAAAGCTGCCCCGTCGCCATTGTCAGCGGACGCGACCGCGCCGACGTCCACCGAAGGGTCGGGCTCGACACGCTCTTTTACGCCGGCAGCCATGGTTTCGACATCGCCGGACCCACCGATCAGCCCGTCCGCCACCAAGAGGGCACGGAGTTCAATGCCGAAATCGAAGCGGTGGAAGGGAAACTGCGCACGGCCCTTGAGGCAGTGGAAGGCGTACTTTTTGAACCCAAGACGGCTTCGCTCAGCGTCCATTACCGTCTCGTCCGGCCGGCCGATCGGGTGACAGTCGAGGATGCGGTCAGGCGGATCCTAGACGATCACCCGGGTCTGCGCCTCCTGTTGGGCAAGATGATTTTCGAGATTCAACCCGGACTCGACTGGAACAAGGGCAGCGCCGTGCTCTGGCTGTTGGATACCTTGGGACTCGACGGGCCGGACGTCGTTCCCGTCTACATCGGCGACGACATCACCGACGAGGATGCCTTCGCCGTCATCAAGTCCAGCGGCATCGGCTTTTTCGTCAACTCGCGTGAAGAAACCGATCCAGGGCGGGCGACGGCCGCCGATTATGCGGTTGAGGATCCGGCCGAAGTTGGGCTTTTGCTACGCTTTCTGGCCGAAAGACCACACCGGCGTTCCTAGGGCATTGTCTAGCCCAGGGCGATGCGTCATTATCCCGCTCCCCCGGGACGACGGTCGGGGGAACCTTCAAACGGGGGTCCCATGTCGGGCGTTTCGGTTACTGTGGACGTTTCCGTCGGGGAACTGATCGACAAGATTACCATCTTGGAAATCAAGGCGGAGCGTCTCGGCGATCCGGCGCAACTGAATAACGTCAGGAACGAGCTGGAGATCCTTCTCGCCGCCCGCGACGCTGCCCTTCCGCCGTCCACCGAACTTACCGAACTGAGCCTGTCGCTGAAGCGGATCAATGAGCAGTTGTGGGGCATCGAAGACGATATCCGCGACCGCGAGAGGGCCAAGGACTTTGGCGAACGCTTCATCGAATTGGCGCGTTCCGTCTATGTCTGCAACGACGAACGCGCCACCCTCAAACGGCGTATCAACGAGCTTCTGGGCTCGCGGATCGTCGAAGAAAAATCCTACGCCCCCTATTGATCCCAGGGGACCCCATCGGAAGACCATGGCAAGGAAACGATCACGGCTCGCCAAATCGCGCAAGAAGGTCGCCCAAAATGCGAACCCGATAGCGCCGGCGAAATCGATAAGCACCGCCGAGATGTTCTCCGGGGCCCTCCACCACCATCACCAGGGCGACGTGAAAGCGGCTCTGCGGGATTATGCCCGGGTCCTCCGGCTGGACCCCGGATTCGCCGATGCTTACGCCAACATGGGCGTGGCGCTGAGGTCCGTGGGTCGTTTCGGCGCGGCCATCGCGTGTTACCGCCGGGCCCTGGTCCTCGGCCCCGAAACCGCTGGTGTCCATTCCAACCTGGGCAACGCGCTGCGCGATATGGACCGCTATGACGAGGCCCTGGCCGCCCTGGATGTTGCGATCTCGTTGCGAGCCGGGTTCGCCGATTACCACTGGGACCGGGCGCTCACCTTGCTACAGATGGGCGACCTGGAAAGCGGTTCTCGCGAATACGAATGGCGCTGGAAACTGAAAAACACGCCGCCGACCCGATTCGACCAGCCTGTCTGGGACGGCTCTGAACTAAAGGGGCGCACCATCATGTTGTGCCGTGAACAGGGCATGGGCGACATGATCAAGTTCTCCCGTTACGCGGCCATGGTCAAGGACCTGGGCGGCACCGTGATCGTGGAGGCTCAGCCCGAGCTTGTCCGCCTGTTGTCGACGGTGCCGGGTGTCGATAAAGTCGTCACCCACGACGCGCCGGTGCCCCGGTTCGATGTCCAAATTCCGGTTCTCTCATTGCCACGTATTTTCCAAACGACCCTTGAGACCGTGCCCGACCGGGTGCCCTACGTGACGGCGCCCGAGCTGCACAATTTGCGCCTATCGCGCCCGGCGGCCTCGAAACTCGCCGTCGGCATCGTTTGGGCCGGCAGCCCGACCCAAGTCTACGACCGGCGGCGATCGTGCCCGATGGACCGTTTTCTGGCGCTAATGGGCTTGGCGGACGTTACCTTTTATAGCTTGCAGAAGGGCGAAGCGGCCAAGCAACTGCGCCTCTCAGGCGCGGCCGCGCTGGTGACGGACCTGAGCGGGCGACTGAACGACTTCGCCGATACCGCCGCCGTTCTCGACCAGCTTGACCTGGTCATCGCGGTCGATACGGCGGTCGCGCACCTGGCCGGGGCGTTGGGGCGGCCGGTATGGATTTTGCTATCGTACGCCGGCGATTGGCGCTGCCCGCCCGGCCGCAAGGACAGCCCCTGGTATCCGACCATGCGCCTGTTCCAACAGGACCGGCCCGGAGACTGGGACGGCGTCATGGCGCGGGTGCTGGCGGCGTTGCGAGACTTCCCCACGCCGTCATAAGGGTGCAATCTTGATGACACAGCAGGCCACGAACACGCTAAGGGGCATGGTCTTCATGCTGTTTTCGGCCTTGGCGGCGACGACCATGAACTCCCTCGTCCATCACATGACCCTTGAGATGGACGCAAAGCAATTATCCTTCTTCCGCGCCCTGTTCGGCCTGCTCGTGCTGGCGCCTATCTTCCTGCGCCACGGATGGGAGCCTTTGCGCACCCAGCGAGTGGGCCTGCACGCGCTGCGCGGGGTGTTGAACGCCTTTGCCATGATCACGTTTTTCGTCGGTCTCGGCATGATTCCCCTGGCCAAGTTCGCCGCGCTTGTGTTTTCGGCGCCGTTGTTTGTTACGGTGATGGCCCTGCTCTTCCTTGGCGAGCGCATTCGGGGGCGTCGCGTCGCCGCCCTTGTCTTCGGCTACGCGGGAACCCTTCTCATCTTGCGCCCCGGCGCCGGCGAACTGGACCTGGGCTCGCTTATCGTCATTGGCGGTACCGTGTCGTGGGCCCTGGCGCTGGTTGTCATGAAGGTCCTTGCGCGCACCGAATCGAGCCTGACGACGACGCTCTACTACGGCGTCTTCGTCACCCCCGTCGCGTTCCTTGTCGCTTTTCCTATTTGGCAATGGCCGACTGGAGGACAGTGGTTGTGGCTGGCGGCGATCGGAGTGCTGGGCAGCACATTCCAGTTCTGCCTTGCCCAGGCCCTGAAGGACTCCGAGGCGAGCGCCGTTATGCCGCTCGACTTCACCAAGCTGATATGGGCGACGGTGATTGGTTACCTGGTGTTTTCCGAGATACCGACACCGTGGACCTGGGTCGGCGGGGTGATGATCTTCGCCGCCGCCACCTACATCTCATACCGCGAACGGCAGGTCGAGGCTGGCCTGGGTGCTCGGTCCCAAGCCGCGCCGGGCCGGGACACCTAAACCCCAAGATCCTTAGTATTCCCACGCGGCGTAGACGTCGGCCTGGGACGCCACCAGCCGGCGCAGATCTATGGTTTGAGTCGCGAGATCGATTATCTTCTCAGGGTCGTCGTCCCCGACATCGACGCCTACGACCGCTTTTACAAGCGCCTCATCGACCGAGTGGACCTATGCCGACCTGAGTTCCAGTTTCGCCACGGAGCGAATAAAGTAAACGACCACCCTGCCCCTCGACTACGTCGGAACCTAAAACGGCACCGGCCCGCACCCCGTCGCGGCCACCCCTAGGTTACCAGGAGCGGACTTTCGTTAGGACTTCCGCCCGTGGACAATTGCCAAAATTGGAACATCGGATAGCTGTGGCGGGAACGCAGTTCCTCTGGTGGTGTGGGAGTGCTAGAATTTCCGCGAACTTGAACATTATATGGGGGATGCCGGCTCAATATTTGGCGGGTTGATGACTTTGGAATGAATGACGAAAACAAAGACGGTTCCACTGCACTGGAAGAAATTAGCTTCACGGCTAACTCGATTATCTTCGAGGAGGGAGATGCGGGTGATGCAGCTTATATCATTCGCTCGGGCAAGGTAGTGATCCAAAAGGGAGCCCGTGGAAGCGAGCCCTTACAATTGGCGGAATTGGGGAAGGGAACCGTACTGGGCGAGTTGGCCTTGTTCGATGGGCGTCCACGCTTGGCGTCAGCCGTTGCCTTGACCAATGTCACGCTGATCCGCATGTCCAGGGAAGCATTTCTGGATCGGGTATCGACGATGGACCCTGCGATGAAGGACATCGTATTGACAATGGTGGCAAGGGTTCGAAACATGGCCGATGAGTTCATGCGGCGGAAAGCCGAAGTAAACTGGTCGGATTGGAAAAGGCCGGAGTAATCGCGCCAATCCTCACCAGCGTCTCCCTTCCGAATGTCCGCTTTCAGGGGTAAGGCGGACATAAATCATGTGGTGTAATCGATCCCGCATACACAATGCCATGGGTGGCGGACAGGGGTGCGGGCTGGTGCCGCATAAACAGATAACGTCCTAATTCTCGCTCATTAACGGCGGCTGAAAGGCCGTGATCGGCGGCAC
>JASLZL010000129.1 GCA_030754885.1 Rhodospirillales bacterium
TCAGAACGGCATGTGGGTGGTGGGCACGGCCAAGGCGGGCAAGGAGGACGGCCACGGCCTTTACGGCGGCTCGTGCATCGTCGCGCCGACGGGAGAGATCGTCGCCCAGGCCATGACCGAGGGCGACGAGGTCATCACCTACACCTGCGATTTGGACCTCGGCAACTATATCAAGGAAGTCATCTTCAACTTCGCCGAACACCGGCGCATCGAACACTACGGCCTGATCACCGAGCGCACCGGCGTCGTGCCGCCCGAGGAGTCGTGAACGGGCCATGGCCCCCGGCATCTTAGTCATCAACCCAAATTCGACGGTCGCGGTGACCGAGGGCATCTCGGCCGCCCTAGAACCCCTGCGCATGGCCGGCGGCCCCACGATCGAGTGCATCACCCTGGCTGACGGCCCGCCCGGCATCGAAAGCGATGCCGACGTGGAAAGTGTCGTCCAGCCGATTTGCCGCGCCGTTCAGGACCGCGAAGCCCAGGCCTATGTCATTGCCTGCTTCAGCGATCCGGGCCTCCCTCTCGCCCGCGAAACCACCCGGCGCCCGGTCTTCGGCATCGCCCAATGCGCCATGCTGACGGCCATGACCCAGGGCGAACGCTTCGGCATCATCGCCATCCTGGAGGATTCGGTAAGCCGCCATGAACGATACGTCCGCGCCATGGGCCTCGAATCCCGCTTCACCGCCAGCCGACCCATCGGCATGGGCATCGCCGAACTTACCGATGAGGAGAAGGTGATGGAGCGCATGACCGCCGCCGGCGTCTGGCTCCGCGACGAGGGGGGCGCCGACGTGGTGATCATGGGCTGCGCCGGCATGGCGCGCCACAAGGCCGGTCTGGAAGAAGCCCTCGGCCTGCCCGTCGTCGAGCCAAGCCAGGCGGCAACAACCATGGCCCTCGGCGCCGTCCGCCTGGCCGAAGCGAAGTGAGTGGGTGAAAATTAGGGGAAGGCTTGAAATGGGTATGCTGTCCCCGGAATTCCCCTTAATTCGATACACCTTTGAACCACGGTTGACACCCTCCGCCTTTTGAGGAGAAGAGGAGACTCATGAGGCAAGATGGAGTCGTGCTAGGCTTTGCGCCTTATCGCTGTTAAAGGAATGCGTGTAATGTCTGGGCAAATGCCGGCCTGGGTACAGGCAATCGGCTCCATAGTTGCGATCCTAGTCGCCATCGCCGTTCCGGCATGGCTATACATTGCAACACAGCGGACAGCCAAAGAAGATCGTCGACTGAAAGCTAGGAGTCTGGCCCTTGCTATTTAACCAGAACTCATGGAACTCAAAGCAAAAGTCATGGGCGCAAAGAGTTATCTCAGCGCAGCTCTCGTGTCCATCAAACATAGCCCCAACGTTATGCCAGACCTAGAGGTGGCGTACCTTGGCATGCCTCCGACTTTGGCGAAAAACCTAGAAAATTTCTACTTGTTGGGAGAAACGATCGCGTCACCCATTCTCCAAGCGGTATCCATTGGTCAGCAGTATGATCGTATGGTCGCTGATTGGCAGAATGACATCAGAGAGTCACGTCCTAGGTCTATGTCCCCACTTGCGGGTTGCCAGCATCTCCTAAAGCACCTTGAGCACGTAGAGGTATTGGTAGCGGAGGGAGAAATGGCCATTGAGCCATTGCATGATGGGACGAGCGCACCTACGTAGCGCGGATATAAGGAGACAGGATACTTACCCCCCCCTCACCCCGCGTTTTTCTTCAGCCACGTTTGCCAGTTGTCCATTTCGGGGTTGCCCGGCCATTCCTGGTAATAGGGGATGAGGGGCTTGAAGGCGTTGAAGACGCGGCGCAGGTCGTCGACCGCGTCGCCGCCCTCTTTCGGCGTTGGGTTGGCCATTTCTATGCGGAGATCGGTGCGCGGGTGGGCATCGTCGCCGCAGACGATCATGCCGCCCGACAGGTGGCCGATTTCCTGGCCGCCGGCGTCGCGGCCGGCCTCGACGGCGGCCATCAAGCGTTCTTCGAATGCCGGCTCGGCGACGGACGCGCGGTAGTTTTCGGCGATCGCGGCGACGACCGGCTCGCCGACCAGGTTGTTGCCCATGGCGACGAAGCCGGGGCCGGTCTCGTGGCCGGCCCAGGTGGCGGTCTTGGGCCCGGTGAAGGCGGCTGAGCGGCCCGCCGCATCGACGATGCCGATCTGGCGGTGGTCGATCCAGGCATCCTCGGCCCTGAGCGCCTCAATGGCCTCGGCGGGGCTGTGGCCCGATGCCAACAAATCGAGGGCGGCGGGACCGAGTTTCGGGTTGGTGTTGGCCTGGGTCGAGACGGCGCCAACGCCGGCACGCACGAACGGGCAGCGCGAGGCCACCGTCAGCGGGCTCGACGCCAGACAGATGCCGAGCGCGCCCGTGCTCTCGCACCTGGCGACGATGGTGAAGGTGTTGAACGGGATTCCCGGTCCGCCGGTCATCATCGCGGTTCCTCCGTTGATTATTTTTGGGTCCGCGCCAAGCGGCTCTCGATGGCGTCCCAGATCGCCGCTTCCAAGGTGACGCCGTCGAAGCGGTTGATTTCCTGCAAGCCGGTCGGCGAGGTGACGTTGATTTCGGTGATCGTGCCGCCGATGACGTCGATGCCGGTGAAGATCAGGCCGCGTTCCCTCAAGGCCGGGCCGATGGCCTCGCAAATCTCGTGATCGCGGGCGTTCAGGTTCGATTTCGTGGGCTTGGCGCCGGCGTGCATGTTGGCCCTGGCCTCGCCCGCTTCGGGGATACGGTTGATGGCGCCCACCGCCTTGCCGTCGACCAAGATGATGCGCTTGTCGCCCTCGCGCACTTCTTTCATATAGGCCTGGACGATGATCGGTTCGCGATACAGCCCGTCGAACATCTCTAAAAGCGCGTTGAGGTTTTCGTTTTCGGGCCCGATGTGGAAGACCCCGGCACCGCCGTTGCCGAACAGGGGCTTGATGATGATGTCGGCGTGCTGGGCGCGGAATTCGGTGATGGCGTCGCGGTCCGAGGTAATCAGGGTCGGTGGCATGAGGTCGGGAAACTGGGTGACGAACAGCTTTTCCGGCGCATTGCGCACGGCGGCCGGATCGTTGACCACGAGCGTCGCCGGGTGGATGGTCTCCAAGATATGGGTCGCCGTGATGTAGGACATGTCGAAGGGCGGGTCCTGGCGCATAAGAACCACGTCGACCTGGCTCAGATCGATGGTCTCATCGGCGCCAAGCGTATAGTGATCGCCCTTGACGCGGCGCATCTCCACCGTTCGCGCGCGGGCCGTCACCCGGGGGGCGGAAAACGACAGCTCGCGGGGCAGATAATGATAAAGCCGGTGGCCGCGCTTTTGCGCCTCCAGCGCCAGGACGAAGGTCGAATCGGCCTCGATGTCGATGGTCTCAACCGGATCCATCTGGATGGCAACGACAAGTCCCACGTCTAAAACATCTCGTCTTTGTTCGGTACCAGCCCGCACCCCCTCCCGGCCGCCCAGTGCCATTGTATGCTGTGGGTGGCCGGGAGGGGGTGCGGGCTGGTACCGTAATTTATCAACATGACTTCCCCCTACCCCAGCCGGCCGCGCAGTTCCTGGAGCAGGACCGACGTGCGATAGCGCGCCGCGTCGCCGGCGTTGCAGCGCATGTATTCCTCCAACGCCGCCACCGCCTCCTTGACGTTGTCGAGGTGGGCATGCAAAAGGCCGGCCTCGCGCCATAAAAGCGCCGCCTCGGGGGCGAACAAAAGCGCTGTTTCGACCCGTTCCAGGGCGTGATCCAACTTCTCGCCGCGCAACAGATAGACTTTGATATCGTTTTGCAGGCGCAACAAAATATCCCGTTTGCTTAAGCCCCGATAGCGCGACGGGTCAAGTTCGGCATGGTTGCCGACCAAGGCTTTCAAGAGCCCGCGTAAATCCGCCGCGCCGACGATCCGCGCCCCGGCGGCAGGATCGACGATGGCCCGAATACCAAGGTGTTCAAGGCGGACCGGAAAGCGGGTCGGAAAATCCAGCCCTTCGATAGCCCATCCAAGGGTGGCGGCGACGTGGAGGTAAAGGATACCGACACCGACCGCCAGGCCGCGCCGCGCGTCGATGACGTGCATCAGGTTGGCGCCCTCGACCACGTCTTCGATCGCTTCGTCAACAACATAGCCATAGCGCTTGGTGAGGACCTGGGCCAGGGCCTCGGCGCGCAACTCCAGCGCCGCCTCGCCATCGCCGACATAGGCGCGGACATCGGCGACCAAGCGCTCCAAATGGCGGCGATAGGGTTCCAAAGCCGCCCGGGGACGGTCGATGGAAGCCAAGACCAGGGCCGCTTCGGCCAGGTTGATCTCATCATCGGGCAAACCTCCCAGGCCGATCAGATAGGTGCGTGCCTCAGCGCCCGGGGTCATGACGCCCCCTTGATACGAACATGGCTGATGATCTTCTTCACATAAAACAGGGTTCGGGCGTGGGCCTTCACCCGGTCCAATTCGTCTTGGTTCTGGGCGATGCCGATCAGGTAGACGATCCCGGTAACCGTTTCAATGTCGTAATTAATGGCCAGGATGGTCTCATCGAAGGTAATGCGGGACGCCAACTGGGCGGTAATCCAGGTATCGCGCGCCATCACCACGGCGCCGCCTTCGTCGGTCACCTGGATTTCGTTAAGGACCTCCTTGACCCCCTCCACCTTCCACGACAGGCGCACCGCGTCGGCGCGTACCTTCGCATCGTCCACGGCGCCGGTCAGCAGCGCCCGGCCCTCGTAAACGTTGAGGCCGAGATGGACGACGAAGGTATGATCGAAGTTGAACCATAGTTCGGTGATGGCGGCCTGGACCTTAAGATCCCGGGCGGCGCCCTCCAGGCCGCGCTCTTGATAGGCGGCGACGCCGGCCGTGGCACCGGCCCCGACCACCGTGCCGGCGCAACCGGTTAGCAAGGCGCCGGCGGCCAGCCACAGGACCAGCGTTGCCGCCGCCCCGTACCGGGTCCGTTGCCCCCTTTCGCCACCATTGATTGTCATCCAGGCCATAAGGCAGTTTAGTGGGCCGGGCGCCAAGCCGAAAGAGTTAGTTGGCAGCGCCTTGCAATCAACCGGGTGAGCCGCTATAACCCTCGCCTTCGCGCCTCATAAGCGGTCCGGCGTGGGCATGCCCAGCCGCTCGGGGACGCGCGTCATCGGCGCCAGCCGCCGCTCTTAAGGAAGGACTTTTCAAATGCCCAAGATGAAGACCAAGGCCAGCGCCAAGAAGCGCTTTCGCCTAACCGCCACGGGCAAGGTCCGGGCCAATTTCTCGCGCAAGAACCACATGCTGCGGCGTCGCTCGCAGAAGATGAAGCGCAATGCGCGCGGCACCAGGGTACTGGGCCGCTCGGATTCGCGCATCATCAAGTCCTACATGCCCAACGGCTGAGGAGGCTCTGAGATGGCTCGCGTCAAAAGGGGCGTCACCACCCACGCCCGGCACAAAAAACTCATCGCCAAGGCCCGCGGTTATCGGGCCCGCAATAAAAACACCTTTCGCGCCGCCATTCAGCGCGTCGAGAAGGGCCTGCAGTACGCCTATCGCGACCGGCGCACGCGCAAGCGCTCGTTCCGGCGCCTGTGGATCCAGCGCATCAACGCCGGCGCCCGCCAGCACGGCCTGAGTTATTCCCAGTTCATGAACGGGCTTACCAAGGCGGGCATTGAGATCGACCGCAAGGTGCTGTCCGATCTCGCCATTCACGAACCCGACGGGTTTAAGGCATTGGTGGATCAGGCCCAGGCCGCCATCGCCAATCCCGCCTGACCGGGGTCCACGATTGGGCGATGGGGGTGCGGGGGTCGGCCAACGGGCGGCCCCCTTTTCGTTAAAACAAACCGGCGGAAGTCGAATGGAAGACCTAGACGCGCTCCGAACCGAGCTGATGGCCGCCGTCACCGGGGCCGGCGACGCACAAGCGCTGGAAGGCGTGCGCGTCGCGGCGTTGGGCCGCAAGGGCCGCATCACGGCGCTGATGAAGGGATTGGGCACGGTAGAGGCGGATCAAAGGAAAACCATCGGCGCCGCCCTGAACCAGCTCAAGGACGCCGTCGCCGACGCCATCGAGGCCCGGCGCGAAGACCTGGCTGACGCTGATCTTGACGCCCGCCTGGCCGACGAGCGCGTTGACGTCACCTTGCCGGCGCGGCCCCGGGCAGGCGGCTCTATCCATCCCATCAGCCAGACCATCGACGAGGTCATCGCCATCTTCGCAGAGATGGGGTTTTCGGTCGCCGAAGGCCCCGACATCGAGGACGACTGGCACAACTTCACGGCGCTTAACATCCCGCCCGAGCATCCGGCGCGCCAGGAACACGACACCTTCTATCTGCCGGGCACCAAGGACGGCGCGCGCATGGTGCTGCGCACCCATACCTCGCCGGTGCAAATCCGCACCATGATGGAAACCTCCCCGCCGCTTTCCATCATCGTGCCGGGGCGCACGTACCGCTGCGATTCGGACGCCACCCACTCGCCGATGTTTCATCAGGTCGAGGGCCTGGTGGTCGACGAGAGCACCCATTTCGGCCATCTCAAGGGCTGCCTGATCGATTTCTGCCGCGCTTTCTTTGGCATAGACGACCTGCCGGTGCGCTTCCGGCCGAGCTATTTTCCCTTCACCGAGCCGTCGGCGGAAGTGGACATCGGCTGCACCCGCGAGGGCGGCACCTTGCGCATCGGCGGTGACGACTGGCTGGAGATTTTGGGCTCCGGCATGGTCAACCCCAAGGTGTTGGAAAACTGCGGCATCGACGCGGATCGCTATCAGGGCTTCGCCTTCGGCATGGGCGTTGAGCGCCTGGCCATGCTCAAGTACGGCATCCCCGATTTGCGCACCTTTTTTGAATCGGACCTGCGCTGGCTGCGTCATTACGGCTTCCAGGCCCTCGACATGCCGAACATGACCGCGGGGCTCGGGGCATGAAGTTCACCCTCGGTTGGCTCAAGGAACACCTGGAAACCGACGCGCCGATTACCGCCATCGCCGAGACCCTGAGCATGATCGGTCTTGAGGTCGAAGAAGTGATCGACCGTGCGGAGGGCCTGGGCGATTTCGCCGTCGCCCGTGTCATCGAGGCCAAACCCCACCCCAACGCCGACCGCCTCAAGGTGTGCCGGGTCGAGACCGCCACCGGCGAGGTCGAGGTGGTGTGCGGCGCCCCCAACGCCGTGACCAGCATGAAAGCTGTCTTCGCCGCTGCCGGTTCCTACCTGCCGGGACCTGGCCATACCTTTGAGAAGGCCGAAATCCGTGGCGTTGTCAGCAACGGCATGCTGCTGTCCGAGCGAGAGATGGGCCTTGGCGAGGACCACGACGGCATTGTCGAGCTGGCCGCCGATGCCCCCGTCGGCGCCGCCGCCGCCCAAATCATGGGCCTCGACGATCCAATCATCGACATCGCCATAACCCCCAACCGAGGCGACTGCCTGGGCGTACGCGGCATCGCCCGCGACCTGGCGGCGGCCGGGATGGGCACGCTCAGACCCTTGAACGCCGAAGCGGTACCGGGCACCTTCACCAGCCCCATCGCCGTGCATCTGGATTTCGACCCGAAGACCCGCGACGCCTGCCCCTATTTCGTCGGCCGCATCGTGCGTGGCGTCAAGAACGGGGAAAGCCCGGCCTGGCTCAAGGACCGCCTGCTCGCCATCGGACTAAGGCCGATCTCGGCCCTGGTCGATATCACCAATCTTCTTACCATCGGGCTCAACCGGCCGCTCCACGTCTTCGACGCCGACAAGGTAGAAGGCGATCTTCACTTGCGCCTGGCCACGCCCGGCGAGACGTTTATGGCGCTCAATGAAAAGGAATACACGCTGGACGGCGAAATGACGGTCATTGCCGACAAATCCGGCGCCGAGGCGCTGGGCGGCGTCATGGGCGGCTTGCACACGGGTTGTACGGGCGACACCGTCACTGTGTTCATCGAGGCGGCTACTTTCGATCCCCTGCGCACGGCGGCGACGGGGCGTAAGCTGGACCTTCAATCGGATGCCCGCTTTCGCTTTGAACGCGGCATCGACCCCGCCTTCCTGATTGACGGCATGGAGATCGCCACCCGCCTGGTGCTCGATTTATGCGGCGGCGAGGCCTCGGAGCTGGTTATCGCCGGCGCCGAGCCCGAAGGTCACGGCGACATCATGCTCAGAGTGGACCGGGTCATGGGTCTTGGCGGCGTGGACGTGGCGGTGGACGAGATCGAACGCATCCTCACGGCGCTCGGTTTTGCCGTCACCGCCGAAAGCGACGGCCTGCTCCGGGTGTCGGTTCCCTCGTGGCGCAGCGACATCGTCGGCGAAGCCTGCCTGGTCGAAGAGGTTGTGCGTATATACGGTTTCGACCGCGTACCGGCGGTGCCCATGGTGCAAGATCACCCCCTGCCGGCGCCGGCCCTGACCAAGGACCAGCAACGCCGCTCACGGGCGCGGCGGGTCCTCGCCGGGCGCGGCCTGATCGAGGCGGTGACGGTGTCGTTCATGCCCGGGGGGCAGGCAGCGCTGTTTGGCGGCGCACCCGAGGCGATGCGCTTGATCAACCCCATTAGCAGTGATCTCGACGTCATGCGGCCTTGCCTGTTGCCCAATCTGATCGCGGCATGCGGGCGCAACGCCGACCGCGGCCTTGCCGATGCCGCCTTGTTCGAGGTCGGGCCGCAATACGCCGGCGACGCACCCGAAGACCAGGCCATGGTGGTGGCAGCGGTTCGTTCGGGGTTGTCGGAGCCGCGCAACTGGGCCACCCCGGCGCGCCCCGTGGACGCCTTCGACGTCAAGGCCGACGCGCTTGCCGTCCTCGCCGCCCTTGGCGTGCCGGTTGATAAATTGCAAATCGACACAGACGCACCCCCCTGGTATCACCCCGGCCGCTCGGGACGCCTGAAACTCGGTCCAAAGACGGTTCTGGCTCATTTCGGCGAGGTCCATCCGGGAGTCCTGCGCCGCATGGGCGTCAAGGGTCCGGTGGCCGGCGTCGAGATTTTTTTCGAGGCCCTGCCCCGGGCCAAGGCGCGCAAAAGCGCCGCCAGGCCACCCCTTGATGTATTGACGTTGCATCCGGTGGAGCGCGACTTCGCCTTCGTTGTCGACGCCGGCGTATCCGCCGAGGCAGTCTTGCGCGCGGCGCGCGCGGCTGAGCCCAAGCTGATCGCCGAGGTCGATCTTTTTGATGCGTTCTCGGGCGGGACGCTTGAGGCGGGCCACAAGTCACTCGCCCTCACCGTCACCCTGCAACCCCGGCAAAAAACCCTCACCGACGCCGAGATCGAAGCGGTATCGGGCAAGGTAGTGGCCGCCGTCGAGAAAGCGACGGGAGGTAAACTGCGCGCCTGAGGCCGATTGCCCGCTTAGAGCCCGCTGCCTTTCGTTGGCGTTTGAAGTCGGCTATGATGGCCGATCCCAACCATCCTCTCACCCGGTTCTCTCCCCGACATGACCTCTTCGAATGGACTTATGGCCGGCAAGAAGGGCCTTGTCATGGGGGTCGCCAACGACCGCTCCATCGCCTGGGGGATCGCCCGGACATTGGGCCGGCACGGCGCCGAACTGGCCTTCACCTATCAAGGTGAGGCCCTGGGCAAGCGCGTAACCCCCCTGGCCGCTTCCGTCGGATCAACGATCGTCGAGCCCTGCGATGTCGAGGATGCCGGCAGTGTCGAGGCCGTTTTCGCCGTCCTTCAACAACACTGGGATAAGATTGATTTCGTCGTCCATGGCGTCGCCTATTCCGACAAGGAACAGCTCAAAGGCCGTTACCTCGACACCAGCGCGGACAATTTTTCCCGCACCATGTCGGTGTCGTGCTTCTCGTTCACCGCCGTGGCGCATGCCGCCAAGGACCTGATGACCGATGGCGGCAATTTGCTGACCCTCACGTTTTCCGGGTCGCGGCGCGTGATGCCCAACTACAACGTCATGGGCGTCGCCAAGTCGGCCCTGGAAGCCAGCGTGCGCGCCCTGGCCGTCGACCTGGGGCCCGCCAACATCCGCGTCAACGCCCTTTCCCCCGGCCCCATGAAAACCCTTGCCGGCAGCGCCATCGGCGGCGCCCGGCAAATCTTGCGATGGGCTGAGCGATACGCCCCCCTCAGGCGCACCATGAACCTTGACGATGTCGGCGGCGCGGCGCTCTACCTGCTTAGCGACTTATCGGCGGGAGTCACCGGCGAGATCCACCACGTGGATGCGGGTTACAACATCATCGGCATGCCCGGGATGACACAGGGCGAACGTTAAAATTCCTCAGACATCGTTTTTATGATACCAAGAATTGATCTAAGTCATTGATACATGCCGTTGATATATGTATTGCCTGAAGTAGATCAGGGACCCATATAGAGGGACATGGAAATCGTGAGACCTTACAGCCACGTATTGAAGAAGATGGAAGCCGTCGGGCTACGCTCGACCCGCCAGCGTTTGGCACTGGCCAAAGTGCTGTTCGAAAACGGCAACCGCCACGTCACCGCTGAAAAGCTCCACGCCGAAGCCCGGGCCTCCCACATCCGGGTATCCCTGGCGACCATCTACAACACCTTGCACCAGTTCACCAACGCGGGCCTGTTGCGTGAGATCGTGGTCGATGCCTCGCGCTCGTACTTCGATACCAACACATCGTCGCACCACCATTTCTTCTTCGAGGAAACGGGCGAGCTTGAGGACATTCCCGGCTTGGTGGTTAAACAATCCGACTTGCCTCCGCCGCCCCAGGGAACGACAGTCGAACGCGTTGACGTGGTTGTTCGCGTGAAGGAAGTTTAATACATTTCTACGTTTTAAATCAGTGCGCCATCTTGTAAGTTAGAATTAATACAGATTTGCGTTGACAGTATCGCCCGTTGCCCTCATATTGGCCACAGCAACGAACGAATTGCCTGCCGGTCGGCGGCATTAGACCTGAATCATCTACACCAACTGCACGTTTAGGGAGAAACCGATGACAGCGCTTAAGGGCTCGAAGACCGAAGGTAATCTGAAAGACGCATTTGCCGGCGAATCGCAGGCCAACCGCCGTTACCTCTATTTTGCTCAGAAAGCCGACGTCGAGGGATACAACGACGTTTCCACCGTTTTCCGCTCGACCGCCGAGGGCGAGACGGGACACGCCCATGGCCACCTGGAATACCTTGAGGAAACAGGCGATCCGGCCACCGGTCTTCCCATCGGCGGCACCGCTGACAACCTGAAGGCGGCCATCGCCGGCGAAACCCACGAATACACCGATATGTATCCGGGCATGGCAAAGACCGCCCGCGAAGAGGGATTCGACGAGATCGCCGATTGGTTCGAGACCCTGGCCAAGGCCGAGAAATCCCACGCCGGGCGCTTCCAGAAGGCTCTCGACACCCTGGACTAACATCGGCGCACCTCGGGGGGCCACTGGCCCCCCCGCCCGTAACACCACGCGGAAAAGGACCGTGTCGTGGGTGAAGGCAGCCTGGAAGCCCCGCAACGCCACCCCATTGCGTGGGACCAGCCCGAATTTTTCGACGAAGAGAAGCTCGACGCCGAGCTCCGCCGCGCCTTCGACATCTGTCACGGATGCAGGCGCTGCTTCAACTTGTGCGACAGCTTTCCGCGCCTGTTCGACCTGGTCGATGAATGCTCAACGGGTGAGGTCGACGGTGTGGCGAGCACCGACTTCGGCGCGGTGATCGATGCCTGCACGCTGTGCGACATGTGCTTTCTCACCAAGTGCCCTTACGTTCCACCCCACGAATTCGACCTCGATTTTCCCCATCTCATGCTGCGCGCCCGGGCCGTCCGGTTCAAAAACGGGAACGTGGGCACGATTGAGCGCCAACTGACCAAGACCGACCGCAACGGCCGCCTTGCCGGGGCCGTAGCGCCGCTCGCCAACTGGGCTTCCAAGCGCTCCAACGCCCTCACCCGTCCGCTTATGCAGGCCACGGCCGGCATCCACCGCGATGCGGCGCTGCCCCGTTACCACGCCAAGACACTGACGAGACGCGCCACGCCGCCGCCTGAGCTCAACCGCGAGGCCCCTGCCTTTGGCCGCAAAGCGGTCCTCTATGCAACGTGCTTCGCCAATTACAACAATCCCGAGATCGGCATTGCGGCACAGGCCGTCCTGGCCCGTAACGGGGTCGAGACGGCGGTCGTCCATCCCGCCTGCTGCGGCATGCCGCAGTTGGAACATGGCGACATCGCCGCCGCCGCCAAGGCGGCCGGCAAAGTGGCCGGCGAACTGGTTGGGTGGATCGACAAAGGCTACGACGTCGTTTCCTTGGTGCCGTCATGCAGCCTCATGGTGAAGTTTGAATGGCCGCTTATCGTGCCCGACAATGAGAACGTCCAGCGCCTCGCCGCCGCCACCTTCGATATCTCTCAATACATCGTCGATCTGGCCAAGGAACCGGGCCTGGCCAGGGGGCTTAAGCCTCTCGCGGGCGGCGTCACCGTCCATATCGCGTGTCACGCCCGGGCCCAGAACATCGGCCGCAAAGGGGCCGATATGCTGGCTCTCCTGCCCGATACCCCGGTCCAGGTGATCGAACGGTGCTCGGGCCACGGCGGCACTTGGGGAATATTAAAAGACACCTTCCCGGTCGCCCTCAAGGTGGGCAAGCCGGTGGCCCGCCAAGCGGCAAAGAACAAGTCCGCCTTCTTGGTTTCCGAATGCCCCCTGGCCCGCGAACACATCGTTCAGGGGATCGAGGCCCTGGACCACGAGACGACAGCGATCGAGCCCATCCAACACCCGGTCCAACTGATCGCCCGTTCCTACGGATTATCCTGAGAGGTCCCCGTCATGACCAAGCATGAAATCACCCGCGCCGACATCATGCCCATGGAGGCCTATGCCACGGTGCGCCGCGAGCGCCGCCGCGCCATCACCGAATTGAAGAAAAATCGCCGTATGGCGGTTGGGCCCGACGCCACTTTCTATTTCGAATGCTACGACACCATGTGGCATCAGGTGCACGAGATGCTGCACATCGAACGCGGCGGCGAGGCCCAGATCCCGGACGAGCTGTTGGCCTACAACCCCTTGATTCCCAAGGGTGATGAGGTGGTCGCTACTCTCATGTTCGAGATCGACGACCCTGTGCGCCGGGCCCAGGTCCTGGACCGCCTGGGCGGTGTCGAAGAAACGGTCACGCTGAATTTCGAAGGCGAGGCTGTCGCCGGCGTCGCCGAAGAAGATGTCGACCGCACCACGGCCGACGGCAAGGCATCGGCCGTGCAGTTCATCCACTTTCCCTTCACCGCCGCCCAGATCGCGATATTCCGCAGCCCCGGCACCCGCGTAATGGTCGCCATTACGCACCCCGGTTACGACCACCAGGCGGGCATGGCCGAAGAGGTGCGCCAAGCCCTGGCCGAGGATTTCGATTGAGCGCAGCAGATCGGACCATGATGATCGACGGGGTCACGGTTCCCCGCTTTCTCTATGGTACCGCCTGGAAGGCGGACGAGACGATGCGTTTAACCGCGCTCGCCCTGGGTCAAGGGTTTCGCGGCATCGATACCGCGAACCAGCGCAAACATTATCATGAGGCCGGGGTCGGAAGGGGCATCGGCGAGGCGGTGAAAAGCGGTCTGGTGGCGCGCGATGATCTGTTCCTTCAGACCAAGTTCACCTTTCGTCACGGCCAGGATCATCGCCTGCCTTATGACCCCAAGGCCCCCATAGCGGATCAGGTCGCGCAGTCGTTCGCCCGCTCGCTCGACCATCTGGGAACCGACGTCATCGATTCCTATGTGCTTCATGGCCCCACGCGCCGAACCGGCCTGGGTCCCGACGACTGGGCGGCCTGGCGCGCCATGGAAGCGATTCACGGCAAGGGCCGGGCGCGCCTGCTCGGCATCAGTAACGTGACCCTCGAACAACTCCGGAGTCTGTGCAGCGAAGCACGGGTTCGGCCTCGCTTCGTTCAGAACCGATGTTACGCCGCCCGGGGTTGGGACCTGCCGATCCGCCGGTTCTGCGCCGTCAACAAGCTGGTTTATCAGGGTTTCTCCCTGCTCACGGCCAATCGCAAGGTGACATCCCACCGCGATGTGGTCCGCGTTGCCGAACGCCATGGTCGAACCGTCAACCAAATCGTATTCCGGTTCGCCCTCGATGTCGGCATTCTACCCCTTACCGGAACCACCGACGCCAAGCACATGCGCGAAGATCTCGATATCTTCGATTTCCGTCTGGAGCCCAAGGAAAGGACGACGATCGAGACACTTCTCGCCCCTTAAAGCCGTCGACGGCGCGGCGAAGCATTTGATCGGATGGAATTTGATCTAACGCAGCACTTCCTTGGCGTAGACACCCCAGAACTCGACGCGCCTGAGCCAGCCCTCGAAGCCGTCGATCTCGACCTTGCACCAGCCGCTGCCGTCGGGACATTCGAGAAGGCGCCCAATGACGCCGGCCTCGACGCGGGCCTGGGCGGTGCTTTGGGTATCGCTCTTCTTTCTCAGCGTACGCTGGACGCCGGTGACGATGACGGTGCGCCGGCTGTCCAGCATGCTTTGGTGCATCCAGCCCTGGGTGCCCTGCCAGTCGCGCACCTTGCGCCATGTGCGGTATTCGGCGATCACTTCAAGGGGCAGGTCGGGGCGCACGAAAACCCACTCGACGGGATACTGGACGCCCGGCCCGGTGCGCATGTTGGCTTCGGTGGCGCGCAGGTTGACGAAACGCGGCAGGGGCAGGCCCGTGCCCTCCGGCGCCGCCCAGCCAAACCCGACCAGGCCCGGCCCGGCGAAGAGGAAAAAGGAAAGAAAGATAAGTGCCCGTGGAAAACGCATTGCCGGAACCGCTTGAGAGGGTGACGAAAGGTCCTCTATTATAGAGCCCCAGTAGCGGCTACGGTCAAGGCGAGTGGCGCCCCCGACCGAGGCCATTTCAAGGAGCCTTGCCGTTGCCCAAGAAAAAACCGTTGGTCATTGTCACCCGCCGCCTGCCGGACGCCATCGAGACCCGCATGATGGAACTGTTCGACGCGCGCCTGAACCTTGACGACCAACCTTTCGACAAGCAGGCCCTTATCGAAGCGGCGGCAACCGCCGATGTGGTGGTGCCGACGGTGACCGACCGCATCGATGCCGAGGTCATTGCCGCCGCCGGCCCCGCCATGACCCTGATCGCCAACTACGGCACCGGCGTCGATCACATCGACCTGGCCGCTGCCCATGGGCAGGGCATCACGGTGACCAACACCCCCGACGTGCTGACCGAGGACACCGCCGACATGACCATGGCCTTGATCCTGGCCGTACCGCGCCGGCTGGCGGAAGGCGAACGCTTGATGCGCGCCGGCGCCTGGGGCGGCTGGTCGCCGACCTGGATGCTGGGCAACCGGGTCAACGGCAAGCGCCTCGGCATCATCGGCATGGGGCGCATCGGCCAGGCGGTGGCGCGGCGCGCCCGCGGCTTCGGCCTTTCCATCCATTATCACAACCGCCACCGGATCCATGTCGAGGTTGAGCACGCCCTTGAGGCGACCTATTGGGACAGCCTGGACCAAATGCTGGCGCGTATGGACATCCTCTCGATCAACTGCCCTCACACGCCGGCCACTTACCACCTGCTGTCGGCCCGCCGCCTCAAGCTGATCCAGCCCCATGCCTATGTTGTCAACACGGCGCGCGGTGAGGTGATCGATGAGACCGCCCTGACCCAGCTTCTGATTTCGGGTGATATCGCCGGTGCCGGCCTCGACGTGTTCGAAAACGAACCGGCGGTGAATCCCAAGCTCTTGGCCCAAGACAACGTGCTTTTGCTACCTCACCTGGGCTCGGCCACCTTGGAGGGACGCGTCGACATGGGCGATAAGGTCATCGCCAACATCAAAGCCTTCACCGACGGCCACCAGCCGCCCGACCGGGTGCTCTCGGACCAGTTTTAAACGAACAGCACGGTGCCGTGCTTGGAAGCGTCGTTGAGGAAGGTGACGGCGCCGACGCTCTCGATGGCGATGTCGTCGCGTAACGCTCCGGCTTCCAGGCCGAGGGCGCGCAGGCCCATCTCGCAAACCAGGAAGCGCGCCCCCATCTCGGTCGTTGCCGCCAGCAGTTCCTCGAGGGTGGCGACGCCTCGGGCCTCAAAATCGTCGTCGCGGGTGCCGCCATCGCCGTCGCCGTCCGAGAGCGCCAAGCTGCGCCAGGCGGCCTGGCCGTCGGCGCCGGGGGCTTGAAGGGCGCGCAACGCCCCCATGGTGAAAAAAAGCGTCGCCGGGGTATCTGTGGCCACCGCCGCCGCGGCCAGGGTAAGGGCGTAGTGAACCTTGTCGAAGTGGCCCGAAAAAACGACCACCGAGAGCTTGTCGATAGAGCGCCTGGGCGTATCAGACGGCATGGGAACTCAGGTCCTTGATGGTGCGATCGGCGCCGCAGAGCGGGCAGGCCGGGTCGCGTTTCACTTTTATCTTGCGGAAGGTGGCCGAAAGCGCGTCGCAGATGATCATGGCGCCGGCCAGGCTCTCGCCGATACCAAGCAACTCTTTGAGCACTTCGGTGGCCTGTAACGATCCCATCATGCCACAGAGCGCGCCCAAGACCCCGGCCTCGGCGCAGCTCGGCACCTGGCCGGGCGGCGGCGCTTCGGCGAAGATGCAGCGGTAACACGGTCGGCTGTCGCCGTCTTCGAAGGGGCGGAAGGTGTAAATCTGGCCGTCGAAGCGCAGGATGGCCGCCGAAACCAAGGGCTTCTTGGCCAGATAACACGCGTCGTTGACCAAGAAGCGGGTCGGGAAATTGTCGCACCCGTCGGCCACCAGGTCATAGCCCGAGATCAGGTCAAGCGCGTTGTCCGCCGTGATCGCCTCATTGTGGGCGACGACGGTGATTTCGGGATTGACGGCGGCGGCGGTCTCCTTGGCGCTTTCGACTTTGGGCCGGCCGACGCTGGCGGTGCGATGCACGATCTGGCGCTGCAGGTTCGAAAGATCGACGACATCAGGGTCGACAATACCGATGGTGCCGACGCCGGCCGCCGCCAGATAGAGGATCAAGGGCGAGCCCAGGCCGCCGGCGCCGACCACCAGGACCTTTGAGCGTAGCAGCCGGGCCTGGCCCTCGCCCCCCACCTCGCGGAGCAAAATGTGGCGCGCGTAGCGTTGGATCTGGTCTTCGCTGAAGTCCATTGAGTCAGGGCACTTCATAATGTGTCGGTACCGGCCCGCCCCCCCACCCGGCCACCCCAAGCCATTGTTTGCGGTGGGGGGGCGGGTGGGGGGGCGGGGCGGGGCCGGGTCT
>JASLZL010000130.1 GCA_030754885.1 Rhodospirillales bacterium
GAAAACGGACTGGCGGAACTGCCCGACAAGACCGTGACGACCGTTCTTCCCACGACGGGTGTCGGCGAGTACGCCCCCAGCAATCTCGCTCAGTCCGACCGCATCATCGAGTTCTCGGTACGGCAACAGCCCGGCGTCGGAAGAGACCTTGGAACCGTGGAACTCCAGCTTCAATCGACGGTCAAAACCGAGCCTCAGAACCCCTGCTTCCCTTTCACCCATCGGGTGAGCCATATCAGCACTCCAAATCCGCCTATAACGTTATGATTTTTACATCAGAATCCGGGTGCGCTGTCGTCAAATTACACGGTCATCTGGGCAATGCGGGCTTAGCAGGCTCGCCCTCGGGTGTAGCGAAGGGGCCTATCTCCATAGTTTTTAAGACGCTGATGGTTCCACCGCTCAGCATCAGCAACATGGCGAAGATAATGACGAATTTTTTCATCGGTTTTCCGAATTAAAAGCCTAGCCCCTATTATCACGGGTTGGCGGGCGCCTGAACAGCCCCACGTTTATGTCCGTCGGGTGCTGCCCTTAAAAATGACGGTAGCCAGCCTCTGAGATATTCTTTTTTTTGCCGGCTGAATCGACGACGCGCACACCGGTTCCGTTTCCCTCGGCCACAGTTCCCACGCGCGTTAGCGCAATACCCGTTTCGTCCGCGAGAAGCGCCAAGGATGAGGCAGCCCCCGGCGGTGACGTAAAGATGAGTTCGTAATCGTCACCGCCGGACAACACGGTGTCCATGAGGGCGGGGTTACCCGACAATGCCGTGCGCGCCGCCGATGATAGCGGCACCAAGGAAGCTTCAAGGATGACGGCCACTCCGGAAGCCTGGGCGATATGATCCAGATCCGCCACTAGTCCATCCGAGATATCTGCCGCGGCATGTATCTGACCGATCAGACGGTGCCCCAGCTCGATGCGCGGCTGGGGCCTAAGATAGCGGTCGATCAGGAACTGCGCCGAAGCAGCGTCAAGGTCTTTAAGTTCGCCTCGTAACGCAAGAAGCCCCAGGGCCGCGTCGCCGATTGTTCCCGATACGAACACCGAGTCCCCGGGGTGGGCCGATGAGCGACGCAACTCGCTCCCCTCCTTCACGCTGCCGAAGGCTGTTACACCGAAGCTGAGTGGGCCGGGGGTGGCTACCGTGTCGCCTCCCACGAGGGTGATCGCGTAACGAATCTGGTCCGAGGCCAAGGATTTTGAGAAGCATGCCAACCAATCTTCGTCGATGGCGTCCGTGAGGGCCGCGGAAAGGGTGTAACTGATTGGCTGCGCCCCCATGGCGGCAAGGTCGGAAAGGTTGACCCGCAGCACCTTGGCGGCAATGTCCTCGGGCGCATCCAAGGGGCGGAAGTGAACGCCGGCGATCAGGGTGTCGGTGGTGACGACCATGCGGTGCCCCGCATCCAGGGCCAAGACAGCGGCATCGTCAATCAGCCCCAGCGCCCCGGGCTCGGCCGCCGCCAGGGGAGCGAAGTAGCGCTCAATTATCTCAAATTCACTTATTTTCCGCCGCTTGCCCACCCGACGGGTCCTCCAATTCTTCCTGGCGCAAGACGTGCGCCAAACGGTCCAGAACGCCGTTGACAAGGTTTGGTTCCTTGCCCGCGAAGAAGGCGTGGGCGATGTTCATGTATTCGTTGATGACCACCCGTGCCGGCACGTCGGTCTGAGACAAAAGTTCGTAGGTCCCAGCGCGAAGGATGGCGCGCAACAGTACCTCCAGCCGTTCCAGGGGGCGCGACTTGTCAAGGGCGCCTTCGATGGCCTCGTCCAATTCGTCTAAGCGCTCCGCCACGCCGCGCACCAAAACAACGAGCCATTGGATATCCGGTTCGACCAGAGGTGCGCCTCCCTCCTCCTCGCTTCTCCGTCCCCAGCGGCGGTCCATGAATTGGCGCAACACCGTATCGGTCGATGCTCCCGCCATCTCGATTTCGTAAAGGGCCTGTACGGTGATAAGGCGCGCGGTGCTGCGCTGGCCGCCAGGCGGGGCAGAGTCGTCTTGCTCGTTGGGTATGGTGCCGGCGCTCATCGCATCACGAGGCGTAAGCTTCTCTTGTGTTCCATCATCTTCAGGCAAGCCCGAGCGGCATCGGCGCCTTTGTTTTTTTGCTCGACATCGGCTCGCTCCCAGGCCTGCTCGTACGTATCACAGGTGAGAATGCCCAAGCCGAGAGCCACACTGTAGGTCGTGCTCATCTCCATGAGCGCCCGGGTCGCCTCGCGACAGATATGTTCGTAGTGGTCCGTTTCACCGCGGATGACGCAGCCAAGAGCAATAAACCCCGAATAGCGTTGCACGGCGGCCCCCACTTCCATTGAGCGGATGGCGAAACGAATCAGCGCCGGCACCTCGAACACACCCGGCACGGCCATCCGCGTGTAGGCAACACCGGCTTGGTCCAGGACCTGGGAGGCACCTTTGGCCATGGTGTCGGCGATTTCCTCGTAGAAACGCGCCTCGGCGATAAGTATCTG
The DNA here is from genome assembly GCA_030754885.1 of Rhodospirillales bacterium. GTDB lineage: Bacteria > Pseudomonadota > Alphaproteobacteria > Rhodospirillales > JASLLZ01 > JASLLZ01. Next base: position 2,488 of record JASLZL010000130.1, read on the forward strand.
CGAGCCGTCAGCCATCCGAGTTATCTCCCACGGGAATGGGCCGCTGTTCGACAACGCTAAGGCCGTAGCCTTCCAGGCCCACAATGGTGCGCCGGGTGTTCGACAGCAAGATCATATCCCGGACGCCCAGATCGAGCAAAATCTGCGCGCCAACACCGTAGGCTCGCAATTCGTTGACCTCTTGCGTCTCCTCACCCATCGACACGCGGACCCGGTCGGACAAGCTGGTGCGGTGGGGCTCGCGGATCAGAACCACGACGCCGCGACCTTGCTCACTGATCATATTCATGGCTCGGTGTAGCTCCCCCGCCTTTCCGGCGCTGTGATCGCCAAGGACGTCATCAAGAACGTTGAGGGCGTGCATGCGTACCAGCACCGGCTCATCTTCCACAAGATCGCCTTTGATCAGGGCTATGTGCTCAGCATAGGAGATGCGATTGATGTAAACGATCATCCGGAAGTCACCGCCGTAAAGGCTTTGGAGGGTGGTCTCCAGGGCCGCCTCAACGATACGGTCGTGGTTTAGGCGGTAGGCGATCAGGTCTGCAATGGTCCCGACCTTGATGCCGTGGGTCTGGGCAAATTTTTCCAGATCGGGCAGACGCGCCATGGTGCCGTCGTCATTCATGATTTCACAGATCACGCCCGAAGGGTTGAGGCCCGCCAATCGCGCCAAATCGGCGGCGGCCTCAGTGTGGCCGGCGCGCACGAGAACGCCGCCGTCGCGGGCCTCCAGAGGGAAGACATGACCTGGCGAGACGATGTCATCGGCCCCCTTCGAAGGGTCAATAGCAGCGGCAATGGTACGTGCCCGGTCCGAGGCCGAGATACCGGTACTGACGCCTTCGCGTGCTTCGATCGAGACGGTAAAGGCGGTCTGATGGCGTGACGCGTTTTGGCGCGCCATAAGCGGCAAGTCCAGGTGGCGTACGCGTTCGGAAGTCAGAGCCAGACAGATCAGGCCGCGCCCGAACTTGGCCATGAAGTTAATGGCCTCCGGCGTGGCCATTTGTGCGGGGATGACCAAATCACCCTCGTTCTCGCGCTGTTCGTCGTCAATGAGGACAAACATGCGGCCATTGCGGGCTTCTTCAATGATCTCGTCGATGGGCGACAGGTATTCACGATTCGACACGGTTAATCCTTTTCCAAGAGCCGCGCAACATAGCGCGCCAGCATGTCGATTTCCAGATTGACCGGGTCACCCGGCGCCAACCCGCCGAGAGTCGTTACGGCACGGGTATGGGGGATAATGTTGACCCCAAAACAGGCGCCGTCCACCTCATTGACGGTCAACGACACACCGTCGATAGCCAGAGAGCCCTTGGCTGCGATGAATTGTGCCAATGGTCCGGGTGCCTCGAAAACGTGGCGTAGCGAATCACCCTTGGGATGCGTCTCGATGAGGTGTGCGACCCCGTCCACATGGCCGGAAACGATGTGGCCACCCAATTCGTCTCCAACCCGAAGGGGCCTCTCAAGATTGACCGGCGTTCCTTCGACCCAGGCGCCAAGAACGGTCTTCGAAAGTGTCTCCGCCGATACCGATGCGGCGAACCAGCCGCGATCTTTGTCGATGACGGTGAGACAAGCCCCCGAACACGAAATTGAGGCGCCGATGTCGATGGTCGTGATATCGAACGACGGGGCAATCTCAATGCGGGTATCGCCGTCCTCATGGACGGCGCCCACGGTGCCGGTATCGGTGACGATGCCGGTAAACATGATTTTTTCCTATTCCTCCCGGCGGTAAGTCTCAAGCAAGTCGATGCCCAGCACCAGGAGTTTCGTTCTGACGAAGCGCGGTATCTGCGACAAGTCCTCGACGCCCAGGCTCGCCGCCATCGGCACGCCGTCGCCGCCCATCATACTCGGTGCCCGGAACCACGCCAACCGATCAACGAGATCAAGGCGCAGCAGCGCTGCCGCCAGCCGGCCACCCCCTTCGACCAATATCCGGGTCAGCCCGCGCGCGGCCAGTGCCTCAATAGTCCAAAGAAGGTCGACGCCATCGGGTTGTCCAACCGGCGCCTCGATCACCTCGACACCTTTATCCTGATAAGCTTTGTGCCGATCAACGTCGCCATTTTTATCGGTGACCAACCAGGTTGGCGTGTGGTGTGCCGTTTCCACCAGCCTGGCGTCAAGGGGTAGACGCATTCGGGCGTCGAGGACAATGCGCAACGGCGAACGTTCCTCCAGGCCTGGCAGGCGACAGGTCAACAGTGGATCGTCGGCGAGGGCTGTGCCGCTGCCTATCAAAATTGCATCGTGCTTGGAACGCAGTAGGTGGGCGTGGGCGCGTGCCTCATCACCCGTGATCCAATGGCTTTTGCCATCCGCGGTGGCAATGCGACCGTCGAGCGTCGTCGCCGTTTTCAGGGTTACCAACGGGCGCGCCGAGATCATTCGCATCAAATAGCCGGCATTCAGCTTCTTTGCCTTGTCGGACGCGACGCCCAAGGTCACGGGGATGCCCGCAGCCTCAAGACGGCGGATGCCACTACCTGCTACCCTTGGGTCTGGGTCCTCAATCGCTATGACAGCGCGGCCGACGCCGGCGGCTACCAAGGCCTCGCTGCACGGCGGTGTTTCTCCGTGGTGGTCGCACGGCTCTAAGGTGACGTAGGCGGTGGCACCCTGGGCGGCGTCGCCGGCACGCGCCAGGGCTTGGGTCTCCGCGTGAGGCCGCCCGCCGGGCTGGGTCCAGCCACGTCCAACCACCACGCCGTTGTTGGCGCTGACGAGGACGCAACCAACCGCCGGGTTTGGCCACACGACCCCCAGTCCACGGCGCGCCAACCGCAACGCCGCCAGCATCATTGCAGTATCTTGGATGTCAGATGTCGTCGCTGCCGATCCCTTCAACGAATTCCTCGAAATCCTTTGCCTCACGGAAATTACGGTAGACCGAGGCGAAACGCACATAGGCGACGGGGTCCAATTCGGCAAGAACCTCCATTACCATTTCGCCAATGACCTTGGTCGGGATCTCGTTTTCCCCGAGGCTTTCGAGGCGCCGCTGGATACTATTAACGATGCGCTCAATACGGTCGTTCTCGACCGGCCGCTTGCGCACCGATATGAGAAGTGATCGGGTCAATTTCTCGCGGTCGAAGGGCGCTTTTTCGCCATTTTTTTTGACCACTGTCAGCTCACGGAGCTGAACACGCTCGAAAGTAGTAAAGCGCGAACCGCAGGATGGGCAGTATCGCCGTCGGCGAATGGTCGCATTTTCCTCAGTGGGGCGCGAATCCTTGACCTGGGTATCGTTATGAATACAAAACGGACAGCGCATGTAATCCCCTTCCCTCTTCCAATCGCGAGCCGCTTACCGATCCGAATAAATTGGGAATCGACGGCATAATTCAGCGGTTTTATGAAGTGCCGCCGTTTCGGCGGCACTGTTGTCCTCGGGATGGTCCGTAAGGCCGTCAAGGACGTCCCTGATCAGTTCGCCAATCTGGCGGAATTCTCCAGCCCCGAAACCCCGTGTTGTGCCGGCCGGCGTCCCCAGGCGAAGGCCCGAGGTGACCATAGGCTTTTCGGGATCGAACGGTACGGCATTCTTGTTGCAGGTTATGCCGGCGCGTTCCAGGCTTGCCTCGGTATCCCGCCCCTTTAATTTCTTGGTCCGCAGGTCGACCAGCATGAGGTGGGTGTCGGTGCCGCCTGAGACGATGTCGAATCCGTGCTCGACCAACGTCTGGGCCAGAACCGCCGCATTTTCCACTACCGCTTTGGCGTAGGCCTTGAAGGCGGGCCGCAGATTTTCACCCAGGCCCACTGCCTTGGCGGCGATGACGTGCATCAAGGGACCGCCCTGCAAGCCCGGGAAGATGGCCGAATTGATTTTCTTGCCGAGTTCAGCATCATTGCTCAAGATCATGCCGCCGCGCGGCCCGCGCAGGGTCTTGTGGGTGGTCGTGGTCACTATGTGAGCATGAGGTAGCGGACTGGGATGAACGCCGCCCGCGACCAGCCCGGCGAAATGAGCCATATCGACCATCAGATAGGCGTCTACCCGATCCGCGATGGCGCGAAACCGCTCAAAATCAAGGACTCGCGGATAGGCCGAACCGCCGACAATGACTATTTTTGGCCGGTGTTCGAGGGCCAATCTCTCGACTTCGTCGAAGTCGACTTGCCCGTTTTCGCGGCGGACACCGTACTGGACGGCCTGAAACCACTTACCCGACATGGACGGGCGAGCCCCGTGAGTCAGGTGCCCGCCCGCGGCCAGGGACATTCCCAAGATGACATCGCCGGGCTGTAACAGGGCCAGGAACACGGCCTGATTTGCCTGGCATCCAGAATGGGGCTGGACGTTGGCGAAGGTGCAGCCGAAAAGTTGCTTGGCGCGTTCGATGGCCAGAGACTCAGCAACATCAACGTATTCGCAGCCCCCATAGTAGCGTCGTCCCGGATAGCCCTCTGCATACTTGTTGGTCAGGACCGAGCCTTGGGCTTCAAGCACTGCCTGCGAGACGATGTTTTCAGACGCGATCAATTCGATTTGGTCTTGTTGGCGTGTCAACTCGCCCAGGATGGCGGCGCGCAGGTCCGGGTCGGCCTCGGCCAGGGCTTGTCCGAAGAAACGGTCGTGGCCGCCGGTCGCGCTGTCGGCAAGAGAGGCCATGGTTGATGGATCCTTTTTATTTCCTAGACCGGGTTGTTCAATTTTTCGACGCGTCGAGCGTGGCGGCCACCTTCAAATTCGGTCTCCAGGAAGGTTCGCAGGCAATCTCGCGCCACGTCGAAGCCAATGGCTCGACCGCCGAAACAGATAACGTTGGCATCATTGTGTAGGCGTGCCATGCGGGCACCAAAGGAATCGTGAATCAGCGCCGCACGAATTTCCGGATTGCGGTTGGCGGCCATGCTGATGCCAATGCCGCTGCCACAGACAAGAACTCCTCTTTTCGTCCGACCATCGCGAAAGGCCGCCGACATGGCATAGGCGAAGTCTGGATAATCAACTGATTCCGTATCGTCGGTGCCTAGATCCAGGACCGCAAAACCGAGCTCCGCCAATTCCTCCCGTAGCATCGATTTGAGCTGAAATCCGGCGTGGTCCGAAGCGATGGCAATGATATCCGCTGGCATGGTTTGGTCGGCGACAATGATCGTGAGGGCAGCTCTTTTGATACCATATCTCGAAACATCACGCCAGCCCACCACAACCTATCGCGCCCAACGGACATTGCGATCCCAAGGGCCGAAAGCTAAGTAATCCCGCATTGCCCATATGACCGTGTAATTTGACGACAGCGCACCCGGATTCTGGTATAAGAATCATAACATTATAGGCGGATTTGGGGTGCGGACATGGCTCACCCGATGGGTGAA
>JASLZL010000131.1 GCA_030754885.1 Rhodospirillales bacterium
CTTCCGGATAAACCATTCCGAACTCTTTGCAGACGATCAAACTCACATCAATGGGATCGAAAACTTCTGGAACCAGGCGAAGCGTCACATGCGCAAATTCAACGGTGTTCCAAAGGCCCATTTCGGGCTATTTTTGAAGGAATGCGAGTGGCGTTTTAACAACAGTGACCCATCAATCCAATTAGCGCAATTGAGGCAATGGGTTAGGAAAAATATGGGCTAGTTATCTGGGACAGCCCCAAAATTATTCTCATCTTGCTGGCGTTGATCGGCATTCCCGTTGCCGCCTTTGTGTTGTGGGTCGTTGCCGAGGTGACGGTTCTGACCATGGCCGACGGAGACTATTCCGACGGCGACTACACCGCCGCTATGGAAAAATGGCGCCTCGCCTCCACCTTCTCTTTTTCCGGTCAGGCCGAGACCGCCATCGGCAAGCTCTATCTCTACGGCGAGGGGGTGGAAAAGGACGAAGAAGAGGCTACCAAGTGGTTTATCCGCGCCGCCGACAATTATGACTGGGAAGGCACCTATTATCTTGGCATGCAATATAAGTTGGGCGTCGGCGCCCCGCTAGATTACGAGAAAGCCGCCCATTACCTCGGCATGGCTGCAATAGGGGGTTATGGCGCCGCGCAGTTTTATTTGGGCACCATGTCCCTGTACGGCCAAGGCATTGCCGAGGACCCGCGACGAGGCATGAAATTGGTAACAAAAGCCGTCGCCAACGGCGATCACCAAGTCCGCTACGGGCTCAGGGCCTTTTTCCTGCTGGGGGGTGTGGAGGGCCGACTCAGAAAGCGACCTCCATGATCCGGTGGAAGCCTATAAATGGCTGCTTCTGGCGGTAACCGGCGGCGACAAGGAGGCCGACGACCTTCTGACCAAGTTCGACAAGGTGCTGACCAAGGATGCCACCACCGAAGCCAACACGCGCGCCGTCACCTGGATGAAGGAAAACATCGAAGTCGATTAGGGGTTTTTGTCCCTGGCGTCAGATGTAAGTGGCGCCGCGGTGGTCGGGATGACACGTCCGGGGCTCCACGGTATGGTTGTGCGAGCCATGATCGGCAAGGGGTGTGTTTATGGAAGCGCTATCGGCGTTTCTCATCTCCGTTGGAGAGGTCTTCGGAGAGTTTTGGTGGCCATTGACCATCATCGGTGGCGTCCTCGGCATGGTCGCCGCAAGTGCTGTTATCCCGATCCTTAATCACGACGACAGTTTCGCACAGATCCGGGACTGGGCGATCAAGCCCGGGCGGGCCGACCGATACAGGGACCTGATCGCATATGGATTGCGCGTCACCGCGAAGTTTTACGGACCGGGTCTTGGGTTGTCGTGGCGGGGCTATGGGGCATGTCTAATTGTTGCCTACGCCTACCCCGTTTTCCTGTGGCTATTTGCTTGGGCACTAGGCGGGCCGGGGGCGCTGGGTGGGTTGCCTCTTCTCGATGAGACAAAATCGCCCCACCTGCGCTGGTTCGGTCTAGTCATTGTTTGCGCGGCAACGATCTTTTTGGCACTTTTCTTTAAGAGGATTGACCAATTTACCGATCTTGTCGAACGGTTCCTGACGCGATCTTTGCATCGCGCGGGATTGATTGGTCATTTTCCGAGATTCGCGCTACGCGCGGCCATCGCGGCCATCGCGGTCGTCGCGGTCGTCGCAGTCGTCGGGGGCGTCGGGGGCGTCGGGGGCGTCGCGGTCGTCGCGGTCTTCGCGGGCGGTGCGGGCGTCGCGGTTGTTTGGTTCGTCTTTTTGATTTTCCTTCCGACAGCGAACGCTGTCCTGGACCATGTCTCGATTCAGGTTAGTCGCTGGTTGTTGACCGATTTGGTCAACCGGCGCAATGCGGCGTGGCAATGGCTCATCATAATCGGACACGTTTCCGCCGACGTGTTTTTTGCCGGCTTGTTCCTGGTATTGCTGGCAATCCTACTGCCGGCCGTTCTGCAGTTGGCAAATCACGCCTTCGGCCTGATCGGGTGGGCGGTGGTCGAATGGGGTCTCTATCTCGAGGCGGCGCGCCACAAGCCCTTCGGCGCCGGATGGCTGGTGACCGGTATGCTGGTCACGACGTTACTCCCCACCGTCGTGCATCTGTTGGCCGCTGGCGGAGCCCTCGCCCTGCCGGCGATTGGTGGAGGCCGAATCGAAACCCTTGCCGCCAAGTCGAAGACGACGTTGCTTGATCGGTTTGGTTTTTTGGGGCTTATCGGAATCAGCGTGTTTTTTCTTGGGCGGCGATGATGGTGATCGCCATTGTGTTTTGGCAAGGAGCCGAACATTTCACCGGACCACTTGTAAACAAATTGGCGGACTTGGCGGTGAGCACCGGCCGCGCGATCGGCGGTCCCGGCATGCCCGGAACGTGATCCGTAAAGGCCGTAAGCGGGCCCATGCTTAATACCAATACGCCCTGGTGCCCCCCGATAGGACGAAACAGGTGACGGTCTTGGGCGAGGCCTCGAAGGCGGGCAAGTTTGGATGGGCGATGTTCGATTGGGCCAATCAGCCCTTCTTCACCCTTATCACGACCTTTATCTTCGCGCCTTATTTCGTCTCTTTCGTGGTTGGCGACGCGGTGCGTGGCCAGGTGCTGTGGGGATATACGCAAAGCTTCGCCGGCGTCGCCATCGCTCTCGCGGCGCCGTTCCTGGGTTCCATCGCCGACGCCGGCGGCCGGCGCAAACCGTGGATCGGGGTCTTTACCGCCCTTGGCGTTATCGCCTCGTGCGCGTTGTGGTATGCCACCCCGGCGGCGGACGCGGGCGGGCTCATGTTGACCATGGCGATGATCGTCGTTGCCACCATCGGCGTCGAGTTCGCCATCGTCTTCAACAACGCCATGCTTCCCAGCCTGACCGGCGAGCGCCACATCGGCATGCTATCGGGCTTCGGCTGGGGTCTCGGCTATGTCGGTGGCTTGATTGCGCTCATCGTCGTCTTGTTGGGGTTCAGCCTGCCCGAGGTGCCGCTCTTTGGCATCGACAAGGCGGTGCACGAACACGACCGCCTGGTCGGGCCGCTGTCAGGCCTGTGGTTCGCGGTGTTCGTCATTCCCCTGTTTGTTTTGACCCCCGATACGGCGAGCCGGGGGTTGCGGCCGCTGGCGGCTGTGCGCCTTGGCGTCGGCACGTTTCTTGAAACGCTGCGGGCTCTGCCGCGTTACCGCAACATCGCGCTCTATCTTGTGGCGCGGATGTTCTATTACGACGGCCAGTCGGCGATCTTTGCCTTTGGCGGTATCTATGCCGCCGGCCTGTTCGGCTGGACGACGACCGAGCTTGGCCTGTTCGGCATTATCCTAATCGTCTTCGCCGCCGTCGGTGCCTTCGTTGGCGGCTGGCTGGATGACAGGTTGGGCTCGAAGCGGTTCATCGCCCTCGCGGTGGTTGGTCTGATTCTAAGCACTCTTGGCGTGGTTTCGATCTCTGACGGCCGGGCGTTCTTTTTCCTCGACGTCGGCATGCCGACGGCTGGATCGGGGCTGTTTGCCTCCGAGGCCGAGCGTATTTTCCTAGCCATCACGGTCGTGCTTGCGCTCTGCGGCGGGCCGGCCCAGGCCGCCAGCCGCACCATGCTGGCGCGCCTTGCGCCCGATGTCATGATGGGTGAGTTCTTCGGGCTCTATGCGTTGTCGGGCAAGGCGACGGCTTTCATGGCGCCCCTCTGCGTTGCCGTGTTGACGGATGCGTTCCAAAGCCAGCGCGCCGGCATCGCCGTGGTGCTTGTCTTCCTGGTCGTCGGTCTCGGATTGCTTCTATTCGTCCGCGAGGAACGCGCGCCGGCGCTTCACTAGGGCATTTTCCGATCGCTCGCGCTCACGGAGAATGCTCAAACATATTTATTTTACGCAAATTCGTCGTCGCAAACGATTTCGTTTGCCGGGGATTTGCTCTAAACGTTGAAACCTGGCCTCCGATGATCGACAATCGCCACCCCGGCCGCCAAGGGACCGAAGCCCGATGACCTTTCCCGACAACAAGTTCGCCGATGTTGCCGCCTATTTCGATGCCTATACGGAACGCCTGGCCACCGCCGCCGCGTCCGTCGATCGCGCCGCCCTGGCCCAGGCGGCGAGGATCCTGGACGAGGCCTATGCCCGCCAAGCCGGCGTCTTCGCCTGCGGCAACGGCGGCTCGGCGTCGATCTCCAATCACCTGGTCTGCGACCATCTGAAGGGCATTCAGACCGACACCGAGATCAGGCCCCACGTCCATTCGCTGAGCACCAACATGGAATTGGTTACCGCCATCGCCAACGACCTCACCTATGACGACGTCTTCGTCTATCAGCTCCGCACCCTGGCCAAGGCGGGCGACGTTTTGATTACCATTTCGTCGTCGGGCGATTCCGAAAACGTGGTGCGGGCCGCTACATGGGCGCGCGATAACGGGGTTCAGGTCATCGCCTTCACCGGCTTCGACGGGGGGCGCACGGCCGGCTTGGCGACGGCGCACCTGCACGTTGAGGGCGACAACTACGGCATCATCGAAGATGCCCACCAGTCCCTGATGCACGTCCTCGCCCAGTACCTGCGCCAATCCCGCATGAAAGAAGACCGGATCGCCCAGCGTAAGTTCTGAGGTAGTATTGTTTGTCTATACGGCACCGGCCCGCACCCCCTCTCGGCTACCCATGGTGTCTTAGCGCGCCGTGTCGATGCGACACATCCGGCCAGCGCTGAAACTGAGGGCTTCTTCCTGATTGATAAGTTCTTGTAATCGCCAAAAGTTCAGTGCCTCCAATAACGATAACCCTTTGGGATTCCTCGCGGAATCCCCATATTCTTGTTGACGGCTCGTGGTCGGCGTGATACATGAAAATGCGCGACGGCGCATCCCCTTTGGACAGGAATGCGCCGCCGTTCCGTGCCCCTTGTGGAAGGGGGCCGGGAGGATGGGTTCAGCCGTGGCGTCTTTGCCACCCATTTACTGACCCCGATCCTCTAACAACGCGGGCGGTATTCGACACCGCGCATCTCCTTTCGTTGGAGGTGAGCCAAGTCTCACGCGGTCTTTCGGGGACCATGCGCGTGAAACGTTGAACGGCGGGTCGACATCGGCCCGCCGTTTTCGTTAAAAGGGCGAATCTTCGTCGTCGCCGAATAGCTCCTCGAAGGTTGGCACATCTTTTACCTCCGTTGTCGGTTTTGCGGGAGGCAACTGGTCCAGCGAATAGACGGCTCGTTCTCCAGGCACCGGAAAAACAATTGCCTTTTTACTCATTCGATAGAGCTTGTTCTGTAGAAACCGGCGTTCTTTAATCACGCCATGGTTTCGATATAACCCCACCAAAACTTGGTCGATGTTTACGACGCCATCTTCGCAGGCGTGCATGATCGACAGGATTTGATCCTCAAGTTCGTCGGTGCGAACTACGCTCAGTTCATTCAGAAGTTCGGGAGGCAAATCGGAAATATCGCCGATATCCTTTGGAATTGGCATCGATTGGCGTTTCTTTTCCAGAAGGAATTGGACGACATTGTCCAGGTCTTCGGCCGTCTTACTGTGGCGCTGTTTTTCAGGGTTTGCCACGGCCGCCTGACTATTTAGACTATGAATTCCTTTAACTACTTCAAGGGCCTCGTCTATTTTCATCGTACCCTCGTCTGGGTTAAGAGATGGCGGCATGAGAAGCAGCCTTCTCAGTTAAATACGGTTTCGAGAGGGCTCCCGGCTTCCCAGCCTGGGGAGTCCTTTCCAATCCGAGCATGGTATATTGGATTTTACTATCGCGCAAGTCATTTGCATGCGTTTTGCCACATATCCCGCATTTCAGATGCATTAACACGTCATTTTCATAGGTTTCATCTCTTTTTGCTTCGCTTTTTTCATATTGCATGCGTTTCTGCCTGCAATTTTGCAATCCGCAGACTCACCCACTATCAATAATGGAATATACGTGCCTTAGGGGGACAATCCAGTTTATATAAACGGCGCCGGCCCACACCCCCACCCGGCCACCCCTAGGTTACAATGCCATGGGTGGCC